>JAOPZF010000029.1 GCA_025964255.1 Solirubrobacterales bacterium
CGCGGGTGGGTCAGGCCGACTTGGTCTGACCCAGCCCGTAGTGGCGGGCGGTGTCGGTGAAGAGCGTCTTCAGGATCGCCCGGTTGACCGGCGTCCCGGCGCGGCCGAGGGCGGTCTGCTCGACCGCGATCGCCCAGGTGAAGCGGCAGGCGTCGGCGCCGCGCGGCTCGACCAGGTAGTCCTCGGCGAGGGCGCGGAAGAGCGGCCCGCTCGATTCGGTCACGTAGAAGGAGTGCCGCCGGCCCTCCTCCCAGAGGAAGTAGTGCTCGCGCAGCATGTTGGCGCCCTGGAGCGCCTTCACTTCGCGGGTCGTGCCGACCCCGAACGGCCGCGGCGAGGTCCAGCGGACGTCCTGCAGGATCCGGCACCAGTGCAGCGCGTCGTCGGCGGTCAGTTCGGCCCAGACCTTCTCCGCCGATTGGGCGATCTCGAAGCCCGCGCGTAGCCGCATCGGCGCGCTCTCGAAGAACGACTCGTCGACCGGCCTGCATTTGAACCAAGGCGCCACGCAGGCGCGAGCCTACATGCGGCGACGCGCCCTGCGCGGCGGAAGCGCTGAGTACTTCAGGATCAGCGCCTGGGACGGCACCCGAAGCGCGGTGACCTCGCCGACGCGCTCGGCGAAGAGGAAGCGCCCGAGGTCTCGCTCCAGGTCCCACAACGTCGGTTGCAAACGGGGGCTTCCGTTTCAGGAATCGTCTTGTCGTGTCGATTCTGTTGACGTGATCGTCCGACGCCTCGTCCTCATGTCCCTGCTCATCAGCGCGCTCGCCGTGGCCGTCGTCGGCTGCGGTGGCGGCTCGTCCTCTTCGTCCTCCTCGAGCAGCAGCTCGACCAGCTCCACCGCCTCGGCCGCCGAAACCGGCTCAGGATCGAGCGGGGAAACCGAAACGACCGCCGACTCGTCCTCCTCGGAAGGGACCGGCGCGATCAAGGCGGTGTGGCAGAAGCCGCACGGCGAAGAAAACAAGGTCGGCTACGAACTGCTGAAAGCGAGCGAAACGCGTTACCTCGCCAAGTCCCTGGCCTCGGCCTTCGAACTGCCGGACACGCTGACGATCAAGGGCGTCAACGGCTTCGGCGGCGGCCCCTTCTACAACCCGGAAGACAACTCGATCACCCTGCCGTACGAATTCACCACGGTCGTGCTCGGCGTCGTCGCCCAGTCGGATCCGGAAGAGAGTCAATACGAATGGGGCGAAGCGGTGGGCGCCGTCGACAGCTTCATCCTCGCCCACGAGTTCGCCCACGCGTTGATCCACAACTTCGAACTGCCGGTGCTGGGACGAGAAGAGGACGCCGCCGACGGGGTCGCCACGGCGCTCCTTCTGCTCGCCTCCGAAGGGTCGGTCTACGCCGCCGACGCGGCCGAATTCTGGCTCAACTTCTCCGGCCGCCAGGACCCACCGCAGCTGGCCGAATACGCGGACAACCACTCCTTCGACCGCCAGCGGGCCGACAACATCCTCTGCTGGATCGGCGGTGCCGAAGAAGAACTCCTGGTCGCCTTCGTCGAAAACGAAGTCCTCCCCGAAAGCCGCGCGGTCAGCTGCCCCGGCGAATGGGAACTGCTCCGCCGCAGCGTCGAACAGGTGATGGAACCGCACCTGGAACACGCGCTCAACCTGCAGCCCGGCATCGGCGCCGAAGCCGAACGCGAAGAAGCCGAAGAAGAAAAGAAGTCTGCCGCCGAAAGGTGATGGCGAGGTCGCGCCGGGCCTGCCAGGCTGAGCGGCTCTGAACCTTCGCTTCGCCCCCATCCTCCCCGGCGCGACCGCTCGTGGTCGGGCCTTTGCCTGTCTTGGCGCGGTCGTCGGGATCGGCATTGCCGGGCTGGTCGCGGCGCTGATCCACGGCGACGGGGAGGCGACGCCTTGGCTGGTGGCGCCGATGGGGGCGTCGGCGGTGCTGCTCTTCGCGGTGCCCGCCAGCCCGATGGCGCAGCCGTGGCCGATCATCGGCGGCAACTCGCTCTCGGCGCTGGCCGGGTTCGCCGTCGGGCAGGCGCTCGGGCACGGGGCCTTGACTTGCGGGATCGGGGTCGGACTTGCGATCGGGGTGATGTCGCTGACCCGCTCGCTGCACCCGCCCGGCGGCGCGGCGGCGCTGACCGGGGTGATCGGCGGCGGCCTGGTCGACCCGGCCGGCTGGTGGTTCCCGGTCGCTCCCGTCGCCCTGGACGCGGTGCTACTGGTCGGAGTCGGTCTCCTTTTCCACCGGCTCTCCGGGCATCCCTACCCGCATCCGGCGCACCCGCAGCCGCCGGATCACGAGGCGCCGGCGCCCGCGCCGCTCGACGTGAGCGACGCGGACCTTGACGCCGTCCTTGCCCGGATCGGCGAGACCTTCGACATCGACCGTGAGGATCTCCGCCTACTGCTCGCCGAGCTCGAGCTCCAGGTTCAGTCCAGCCGCCCCGGCTTGTTGCCCAGCTGACGTTTCGAAACCCGGCCTTCGTGGAACCAGTTATGTGTGGCCTCGGGGAAGTGGAGGAAACCCGGATCGGTGGGCGCTCGCGCTGCGGGTGCCCTGGCGGCGATGGCGCTGCTCGCGGCGTTGGTTGTGCCCCCGGCGGCCGTCGCTGAATCGAAGCCGGGCGCGAGCGGGAGCGGCGGCGCCTTCACGCTGACCGCCACCTCGACCGGGTCGAATTACGCGCCGACCTTCACCGGCGACGGCGTCCTCGGCGTGCGGGTGCCGCCGGAGGGGCAGGGCTACGCGCCCGGAAGCGTTCCCGCGTTGTCGGAGCTGGCGGGCTTCTACGCCCAGCCGAAGGGCGAAGTCCAGCAGCGGGCGAACATCCCGACCTGGTCGACGCTCGCCTTCGGTGAGGGCGGCAAGACGTTCGCGGCGCCGGGGTCGGGGACGAGCGACTGGCGCCAGCGGCTCGATCTGCGGACCGGGGTGATCGCGACCAGCGCGACCTGGCGCGGGACGGACGGCCACGTCAGCGACCTCCGCTACGAAGTCCTCACCGATCGCGCCCGGCCGCACGTCGGGCTGGTGCGGTTGCGGGTGACGCCGCACTGGTCGGGGACGGCGACGGTCGAGGACCGCTTCGACGGCAAGCCCGCGGAGCTGAACGTCGAAAACAAGCCGGGCGGGCTGACCGAAGGGGTCGGCAGAGGGTTCGAATCCGAAGGCGACTGGGAGACGGTGCGGGCGGTGGGGACGGGGGTCGAAGCGACGCTCGTCGGTCGGCTCGTCGCGGGCGCGGGCGTCACGGCGACGGCGCAGCAGCTCGAACCGAAGCAGCCGATGAGCATCGGCCGCCAACTCGAATTCCCGGTCGTGGCCGGCCAGACCTACACCTTCACCAAGTACGTCGACGTCGAGAGCTCGGGGGAAACGGGCGACACGCTGACGGCCGCGCGCGCAGGCGCGGCGGCGGCAGCCAGGCTGGGCTGGAAGGCGCTGCTCGCCGAGAACGAGGAGGCGTGGGCGAAGCTCTGGCGCGGGCGGATCGAAGTGAGCGGCGACCCGTCGCTGGTGCGCAAGGTGAACGCGAGCCAGTTCTACCTCTGGTCGAGCACCAACGAAGGCGTCGACTGGAGCGTCTCGCCCGCGGGCCTCTCCTCCAACGGCTACAACGGCCACATCTTCTGGGACGCCGAGACGTGGATGTTCCCGTCGCTGCTCGCCCAGCATCCGGAACTGGCGGCGGGGATGAATGCCTATCGGTTCGAGCGCCTCGCGGCGGCACGCGCGCACGCGAGTGAAACCGGCACCAAGGGCGCGCGGTTCCCGTGGGAGAGCGCGCTCGACGGGACCGAGCAGATCCCGCCGCCGGTGCGGCTGAACAGCGAGGGCCTCTACGAGCAACACATCGTCGCCGACGTGGCGCTGGCTCAGTGGCAGTACTACTTGGCGACCGGCGACAAGGGGTGGCTCGCCGAAAAGGGTTGGCCGGTGATCTCGGGCGCGGCGGAATTCTGGGCGGGTCGGGCGCAGAAAGCTCCGGACGGCGCCTTCCACATCGACCACGTCACCGGGCCCGACGAGGAGAACCCGAACGTGAACGATGAGGCGTACACGAACGTCGCGGCGAAGACGGTGCTCGAAGACGCGACCGCGGCGGCGAAGATCGTCGGCGGCGCGGCCCCGGCGTCGTGGTCGAAGATCGCCGCCGGGCTCGTTGTCCCCGTCGACCAGAAGCTCGGCATCCACCCGGAGTTCGCCGGCTACGGCGGTCAACTGGTGAAGCAGGCCGACGTGACCTTGATGCAGTACCCGTGGCGGTTCCCGATGCCGAAGTCGGTGGCCAAGGCGGACCTGAACTACTACGTCCCCCGCGACGATCCCGAAGGGCCGTCGATGACGGACGCGGTGAGCATGATCGACACCGCCTCTCTCGGCATCCCCGGCTGCTCCTCCTACGTGTTCACCCGGCGCAGCTACGAACCGTTCATCAAAGACCCCTTCGACCAGTTCTCGGAGACGCGGACCGGCGGCGCCTTCACCTTCATGACCGGCATCGGCGGCTTCCTGCAGGAGTTCCTCTACGGCTACTCGGGCCTGCGCTGGGAATCGAACGCGGTGGCGCTCGACCCGAGCCTCACGTCCCAGCTCCCCGGCGTGGTGCTCCACCAACTCCGTTGGCGCGGCCGGACCTTCGACGTCAAGGTCGGCCAACGCCAGACCACGGTGACCCTCGAGTCGGGCGCCCCGTTGCCGGTCAAGGCCGGTGGCCAGATCCACAAGGTCCGCGCCGGCGCTCCCCTGACGATCCCGACCCGCCGCCCGGACCTCACGCCGACGACCAACCCGCTCCGCTGCCAGGCGGCGAAGGCGACCTCCGCCCACGCCGGCGCCCCCGCCCTGGCGGCGGTCGACGGCAGCCCGGCGACCGACTGGGAACCGACCTCCCTGCCCGCCAAGCTGACGGTCCCGCTCCACGGCCCTCATCGCCTCGCCGGGGCGACCCTCCGCTGGGGCCAGACGTGGCCGCCCGCGCCGAAGCCGAACGTCCATCCCCCGGCCAAGCCGGTGAAACCCCGCCGCGCCACCGCCTACGTCGTCGAAGGCTCCCTCGACGGTCGCCACTGGCAGCGGCTCGCGAGCGTCAAGAACCGCGCCAAGGGAACCGTCGACCACCTTCACTTCGCCCCGACCGCCGTCAAGTTCCTCCGCCTCAAGGAGACCGCCGCGACCGAAGGCGAACCGCCACTGCTCGAGGAACTCGAAACCTCGGGCTGAGCGCGAGCGGTCAGTCCTCCATCTTGAAACCGAGCTTCAGCGTCACTTGGTAGTGCGCCACGCTCCCATCGTCACCAAGGTGACCGCGGACCTCGGTCATCTCGAACCAGTCGAGGTTCCTCAGCGTTTTGCGGGCTCGCGCCAGCGCGTTCTCGATCGCCTCCTCGATGCTGTCGGTCGAAGACCCGACGATCTCACTCACTGCGTAGACATCACTACTCATGTTGCCTCCTCAGGTCGACCGGACCCACAAGGTCCGTCTCGCCCAATAGATACCCGGGGCCGCCGCGGCTACGCCCAGTAGGGGGCCCACCGGTGACCTACGATCAGCACTTGGCCGACTGAACCGCAGCCAGCGGTGGACCGACCTGGAACGGGATCCGCGGATCGCGGTCGTCATCGACGCCGGGCACGACTACGTCGAGCTCGACGGGGCCGAGTTCGGCTACGACGGTAGGCACGCCTGGCTGGCGTTCCACCCCGAGAAGATCGTCAGCTGGGACTTCCGCAAGCTGCCCTGATGCGGCGCGGGCTAGCTCGCCGAGAAGCAGCCGTCGACTTTGTAGATCGGGTCGATGACCCGCTTGCCGGTGCTCGTCAACACGGTCTGCGCGCCGAGCTGGACCGGGACGCCATCGGCGTTCCAGCAGCCGTCCGGCTTCGCCTGGACGTTCCAGTTGAAGCTGACCTGGGTGTTGGGGCCGTCGACCAGAAAACGCACCGTGCAGACCCAGTCGCTGCCCGCGCCCTTGTAAGGGTCTTTGGCGGTGGTGCGGTGGCAATGGGCTTTGGTGTCGAGGTCCTTCGCGGCCGGTTCGCCTTCGAGGCTCCGCTTCCACTGGTACAGGCGTTCAAAGGTCGGGGCCACCGAGGCGTTGAGGCGGGCGGAGGTCACGCTGGTAGAGGCGCAGCCGGTGAGGGCCACGACGAGGGCGACGAGGAGCAGCGCCAGGAGCGCGAAGCGCCGCAACCTGGCCGGTCCGCCGGTCACGGCGCCACCGCGTCGCGCCTGCGGATCACGAGCGCCAAGGCGAGCATCCCGAGCGCGGTCCATCCCACCGCGACGATCACCGCGGTGACCAGCGGCGCCGCGTGCGAGGGCGTCTCGAACAGTCCATGCCAGGCGTCGAGCGCGGCGGAGGGGACGGCCTCGCGGACGGCGGGCGGGCCGTCGACGAACCAGGCCAGCTGGAGCAGGATCCCGAGGACGGCGGGCACTCCGATGCCGATCACCGAGTTGCGGGTGCGGGCCGAGAGCACCAGCGCCAGCGAGGTCCAGGCGAGAGCCGTCGGCACGGCCGCGAGCCAGGAGATCGCGACGAGCCGGAAGGCGTGCCCGGTGGGGAGGAGCTCACCGGTCAGCCCGGGCAGCGGGCCGCCTTCGGCCAGGACCAGGCCCGCGGCGCCGGCGGAGATCGCGAGCGCGGCGACGAAGACGAGGGTGCAGGCGATCGAGACGACGATCTTGCCCGCGACGATGGCGCTCTGCGGGCGCGATCGCGTCAACAGGGTCGGCCAGGTGCCGAGGCGGTCCTCGCTGGAGAACGCGTCGCCGCCGACCAGGCTGCCGAGCAGCGCGAACGCCCAGGAGGCGGCGAAGGTGAGGGCGACCAACGGCAGCGCGGCGCTCGACTCGAGCATCCACTGGCCGTAGAGGGTGTCGGCGGGGAGGCTGCCGGTCCCCTTGACCGCGAGCTCGAAGAGCCACGGCCCGAGCAGGCAGGCGGCGAGCAGGACGCGAGGCTTCACCTGCGAGGAGAGCTTGCGTGACTCCACCGCGCAGACCGCGAGCACGTCGGCCAAGGTGGGACGGCGGCCCCGTTCGCGCCGCCCGCGGGCCGACCGGGGCGTGGGGTCGAGCGGAGGCGGCGACTCGTCGGCGAGCTCGGCTTGCGCTGCCGCGGCCGGGCCCTCGGTGAGGCGGGCGAAGAGGATCCGCAGCGGCGAGGCGCCCGGCCTCAGCGAGCGGATGCCGATGCCGGCCCGGCCGAGCTCGACGGTGAGGCGCTCGACGCTCTCCTCGGCGGCGGTCACCCGCAGGCCTTCGCCGTCGTCCTCCGCCGCGATCCCGAGGAGGCGACCACGTTCGGCCGCGGCGGCGTCATCGCTGGTTCGCAGGAGGTGCTCCGGCGCCGGCGCGAGGGCCCGCAACTCGCCGATCGCCCCGGACCAGGCGACCTCGCCCGCGCGCAGGACGGTGATCTCATCGCAGACGTCGTCGATCGCCATCAGGTCGTGGCTGGAGAGCAGCACCGCGGTCCCGTCGGCCGCCAGCTCGCGCACGACCTGCCAGAGCTCGTCGGCGCCGGTCGGGTCGAGGCCGTTGGCGGGCTCGTCGAGGAGCAGCACGGCCGGCCGGCGCATCAGCGCCGCGGCCAGCCCGAGTCGTTGGCGCATCCCCAACGAGAAGCCGCCGACCTTCTGCTTGGCCGCATCGGCGAGCCCGGCGCGGGCGAGCAGGGCGTCGAGGTCGGACTCCTTGCCGCCATCGAGACGCGCCAACAGTGCGAGGTTTGCGCGGGCGGTCAGGTAGGGATAGAAGCGGGGGTCGTCGACGAGTCCGGCGAGGCCTCCCTCGGCGCGCGCGGCGGCGGCGGCGCGGTCACCGCCGAGCACCTCGATCGCGCCCGCGTCGGGCCACACCAGTCCGAGGACGCTGCGCAGGATCGTGCTCTTACCGGAGCCGTTCGGGCCGACCAGCCCGTGGATCGAGCCGGCCTTGACCTCGAGCGACACGTCGCCGATCGCGGTGGTCGAGCCGAAGCGCTTACTGAGCCCCTCGACCGTCAGCGCGGGCCGGGAGGTCGCCGACCGGGGGGTGGGTGTGCTCGCGAGCGACTCGACGTGGGCCATGCAGGTGCCGCACGAAATCACGCGCCGGCATCCGAAAGGTTGTCGTGTTGTTACCCAAAACTACCAACACTGGAGTACCGAAACTGTATCGATTCACCCATCACGAATTGGTAACAGGGACCGTGTTTTCCGGGGGTACCTTCGGCCTCGCGGCCCCAAGGACCGCGTTCGCAACACATCGTCCCTATCCCCGTGCCATTCCCCTGCACGGGGTGAAAACCGGAAGAAAGGCACCCTCCATGTTCGCTCGCTTAGTGCGGCGCGCTCGCCTGCGCCCGCGCCTACTCGCCGCCGGATCGGTCGTCACCGTGCTCGCCCTCTGCGGCGTCGCCAGCGCGGCCGTCCTCGGTGGACCCTTCGGCAGTGGTCAAGCTGAAAAGAACCCGTTCGCTCACCATCAGGTGGGTGATGTCGTCGACGGCAAGTTGCTGGTCGCCGACAACCAGTGGATCGCCCCACCGTCAGATACCAAGCGGGTCGAATTCAGCGACCAGGACGCGCTCGGCGGGACGATCAGCCCCGACGGCGAGAACTTCGCCACGGCCTCCGGTGGCGGCGGCACGGGCGCGGGGCTGCGGATCGTCGACCTGAGCAGCGGCGAAATTCTCCAGAACGTGCCCACGGTCAACAGCACCGGCACCGGCGGGATCATCTATTCGGCTGACGGCGACTCGCTCTGGGTCTCGGAGCCGGAGGACGTGCTGCGGTTCGAAGTCGGCTCGGAAGGGATCGTCACCAATCCGGAAGCTCCCGTGCGGATCCCGCTGACGAGCTCCGCTCCCAGCGGCGCGTACGCGTCCGGGCTGGCACTCTCCGCCGACGGCTCGAAGCTCTACGTCGCGATCAACGGCAACGACACGCTCGGTGTGATCGACACGGCGACGAACGAACTGACGAAGGAAATCCCGGTCGGCAACGCGCCGCGCGAAGTCGTGATCGTCGGCGACAAGGCATTCGTGTCGAACCAGGGCGGCCGCAAAGCGACCCCCAACGACACCACCAACAACTCCGACGGCACGCCGATCGTCTCGGATCCGTCCACCGGCGCGGCGACGACCGGGACCGTCTCCGTCGTCAACCTCTCCTCGGAAGCGGTCGCCGACACGATCAACGTGGGCCTCTCGCCGGACTCGGAGACGCTGAACGGCAACACGCTCTTTGTCACCAACTCCAATAGCGACACCGTGTCGGTCATCGACACGCGGAACGACGGGGTCACCCAGACCTTCAACGTCGAGCCGCTGCCGGGCTCGACCGTCGGCGCGGCGCCCAACTCGGTCGCGATGCCCGACCCGCACCACTTGCTGGTGAGCGTCGGCCGCGACAACGCGCTGGCGGTGTTCGAATACAACGGCCCGGTCTACCCGGTCAAATACGAGGGCCTGATCCCGACCGACTGGTACCCCAATCAGGTGCGTTACGACAGCACGCTGAAGAAGCTGGTGGTGACCAACCTGAAGGGCGTCGGCTCCCGCGGTCCCGAAGTGACCGACAACGCCGGGGAAGCGACCGAGCCGGCGGGCCTCGCGACCGGCCACGAAACCCATGCCCACGTAAGCACGTTGGACATCTTCAAGATGCCCGCGAAATACGAGCTCACCGGGATGACCCACGAAGTGTTCGCGAACAACGGCTGGAACCGGCTGCAGGCCGAAGAAAAGGTCCACGCGAGCTTCCATGGCAAACCGCCGGCGGTGCCGAAACGCCTCGGCGAACCCTCGCCGATCAAACACGTGTTCCTGATCGTCAAGGAGAACCGCACCTACGACCAGGTCCTCGGTGACCTCGGCAAGGGCAACGGGGATCCGGCGGACGCTCAGTACGGCGAAGAAATCACGCCGAACGAGCACGCGCTCGAGAGTCATTTCTCCACCTTCGACAATTTCTACGACGACGGGACCCAGTCGGCAGACGGCCACGACTGGATCGTGCAGGCCGACGACAACGACTACAACGAATGGAACTCGAACGAGTGGCTGCGGAGCTACCCGGCCGAAGGCGGCGACTCCCTCTCCTACCAGCGGGACGGATTCCTCTGGAATGCCGCCGAACGGGCCCGCAAGACGGTCGCCGACTACGGAGAGTTCGAGGCCTTCCTCGGCGGCCCTTCGCCGTTCCCCTCGTGGAAAGAATGGTACGAGGACTCGAAGGTCCTGGAGGGGAAGAGCAGCGCGCCTCTCGACGTGCCGCTCGAAAAATACAACTGGTACTCGGACGTGCCATCGCTGAACAAGATCAGCAACCACGAGTACCCGCTGTTCAACCTCGGCGTCCCCGACCAGTACCGCGTCGACATCTGGGAAAAGGACTTCAAAGAATCTGAGAAGTCCGGCAACCTGGCCAACCTGACGATCATCTGGCTGCCCGACGACCACACCGGCGGGTACCCCGACCCGACGCCGATCGCCTCGGTGGCCGACAACGACCTCGGCCTCGGCCGCATCGTCGACGATGTCTCACACAGTCAGTTCTGGAAGAACTCGGCGATCTTCGTCGCCGAGGACGATTCGCAGGCCGGTGTCGATCACGTCGACGGACACCGGGCGCCCCTCTGGGTCGCCAGCCCGTACGCCAAACGGAACGCGGTCAACCACGAATACTTCACCCAGCTGAACATGGTGAAGACGATCGAGCAGATCCTCGACATCCAGCCGATGAACCAGATGGACCGGGCCGCGATGCCGATGTTCAGCGCGTTCACGAACAACCCCGACGACACTCCCTACGAAGTCGTCCACAATCAGATCCCGCTCACCCTCGGTGCCGAAGGCACCGAAGCGGAAACCGAAGAAGAAGAAGAGGAAATCGCCGAACTCGACGAAAAGGCGGGCACGCCCGACTACGCCCCCGAAGCGTTGAAGAAGACGGCGGTCCCTGATCAGGAGAAGGGGACGGCAGACGCCTGGTCCCACTGGATGACGGCCAAAGCCGACAAACACCTGACCGGGGTGCACGCGGCGGTCGACTCGGTGAACCCGGAGCAGCTCAACCGCTACGACTGGTACACCGCCCACGGCTGGAGCAAGCCCTACCCGGGTGACAGCAGGATCCTGACGCCGGGGGAAGTCCCCGGTCGCAACCTGCCGGCCGGTTATCTCGGCGAAGACTGAGCGGCCGACCCGTACGCGAAGAGAAGCACCGAGGGCCCGCTCCGGCGGGCCCTCGGTCGTTCCGGATCGGCCTAGCCGGCCGCCTCCGCGAGGCGTAAGCTCCAAATGACACATAGGGGAGGAGGGGGGATCCCTCGACTCCCTCGCCATAGGCGCGGTCCCCGGTGATCCCGGAGCCGCGACAAACGTGCCCGGCGGAGGCGATCCCGAAGCCAGGCAAGAACCGAGAGGCGAGAGATATGACGCTCAGCGACGCGAGCGCGGTGATCGATGCCGTTCAGCTCGAGCCTGCGCTGCTCACCCGTGAGGACCGGGCGGAGCTGCTCAGGTACATGACGACGATGCGGGCCGCCGAGGAACGGGCCCTGTCGCTGTACAAGCAAGGGAAGGTGCCGGGGTCGTTCTACGACGGCCGCGGGCAGGAGGCGATCTCGGTCGGGGCGGCGTTCGCGCTCGCGGCGCGGGACCGGCTCTGCATCCTCCACCGCGATCTCGGGGCCCACTTCGTGCGCGGCGTGACCCCGGACCGCTACCTCGCCAATTACATGGGGCGGGCCGACGGGGTGACCGGCGGCAAGGACGGCAACCTGCACTTCGGCGACCGCGGGCTCGGCTGCGTCGGGATGGTCTCGATGCTGCCCGACATGGCCCTGGTCGCCAACGGGATGGCGCTGGCGATGAAGATGCGCGGCGAGGACCGGGTCGCGATGACCTTCTTCGGCGAGGGCTCGACCGCCAACGGCCAGTGGCACGAGGCGATGAACCTCGCCGGCGTGCAGCGGCTGCCGGTCGTCTTCGTGCTGGAGAACAATCGCTTCGCCTACTCGACCCCGAACGAGCTCGAGTTCGCGGTCGACCCGGTGCGACGGGCCGCGGGGTACGGGTTCCCCGGGATCGAGGTCGACGGCAACGACGTCGAGGCGGTCTTCGCGGCGGCCCACGAGGCGGCCGAGCGAGCGCGCGCGGGAGGCGGGCCGACGCTGATCGAGTGCCAGACGATGCGCATGCACGGCCACGGCGCCCACGACGACATGAGCTACGTGCCGCCGGAGCTGTTCGCCGAGTGGGAGGCGCGCGACCCGATCGAGCGCTACGCGGCGCGGCTGGTCGCCGACTTCGGCTTCGCGTCGGAGGAGGTCGAGGCGATCCGCGCGGAGGTCGTCGCCTACGTCGCCGAATGCGCCGAGCGGGCGCTCGCGTCGCCGATGCCGGACCCGGCGCTGGCCGGCGAGGGCGTTTTCGCGGAGCGCTGGGACCCGCTCGGCGACGGCGCGGCGCCGTGGTCGGGATGGGCCGCCTGATGGCCGAGCTCACTTATCTGGAGGCGATCTCCGACGGGCTGCGGACGGAGATGCGGCGCGACGAATCGGTGTTCTGCCTCGGCCAGGACATCGGCGCCTTCGGCGGTGCTTTCAAGGTGACCGCCGGCTTCGCCGCCGAGTTCGGCGCCGAACGGGTGCTCGACATGCCGCTCGCCGAGAACGCGATGATCGGCGCCGCGACCGGCGCGGCGATCGAGGGGATGCGGCCGGTCTGCGAGATGCAGTTCGCCGACTTCATCGCCTGCGGCTTCGACCAGCTGGTCAACGTCGCGGCGAAGCTCCATTACCGGCAGGGGGTCGCGGTGCCGATGGTGGTGCGGCTGCCTTCCGGCGGCGGCTTCTCCGGCGGTCCCTTCCACTCACAGAACCCGGAGGCCTGGTTCCTGCAGGCGCCGGGGCTGAAGGTGGTGGCACCGGCGACCGCCGCCGACGCCAAGGGCCTCATGGTGAGCGCGATCCGCGATCCCAACCCGGTCTGCTTCCTCGAGCACAAGGGCCTCTACCGCCACGTGCGCGGCGAGGTGCCGGAGGGGGAGCACACGGTGCCGATCGGCTCGGCGCGGGTGGCGCGCGAGGGCGGCGAGCTGACCGTGATCGCCTACGGCTCGGCGGTGCCGCTTGCGCTCGAAGCGGCGGAGGCGCTCGGCGAGGACATCGAGGTGATCGACCTGCGGAGCCTGTGGCCGCTCGACCGCGAGGCGATCCTCGCAAGCGCGCGGAAGACCGGCAAGGTGCTGATCGCCCACGAGGGGACCGCGGCGTGCGGGGTCGGCGCCGAGGTGGCCGCGCTGATCGGGGCGGAGGCGTTCGAGGACCTCGACGCGCCGATCCGCCGATTGACCGCGCCCGACGTGCCGATCCCGTTCAGCCCACCGCTCGAGGCGGCGGTCCTGCCGCAGCTCGAGGACATGAAGGAGGCCTGCCGTGAGCTCCTCGCCTACTGAGGTCAGGGATGTCGAAGAGGGCGTGCGGACGATCGAGATCGCGATGCCGCAGATGGGGATCTCGGTCGCCGAGGGGACGATCGTCGAGTGGCGCAAGCGACCCGGCGACTGGGTCGAGGCCGACGAGCCGGTCTGCGACGTGAGCACCGACAAGGTCGACGTCGAGATCCCCTCGCCGGCGGCGGGCCGGCTCGGGCGGATCGTGGCGGAGCCGGGGGAGACGGTCGCGGTCGGCGCGGTGTTGGCTGAGCTCGAAGCCGGGACGGAGAGCTCGAACGATCGGTCGCGTGTCTATTCACCGATCGTGCGAAGGATGGCTGCCGACCGACAAATCGATCTGGGAAAGATCGACGGTCATGGGATCGGCGGACGCGTGCGGAAGGCGGATCTATTGGCCTTTCTCGAAGACGAGAAAGAACCGCAACTACACACCGAGTCTCCATATAAGCCGGAGCCGAACAAGCCAGAGCCGAGAGAACCTGCCGGCCTTCGCGAGCCGATGTCACCGATGCGCCGACAGATCGCCAAGCACATGGTCGAGAGCCGGCGCACGGCGGCGCACTGCACCACGGTCGTCGAGGTCGACTTCGCGCGGGTCGCAGCCCGCCGCCGCGAGCTGCGCGAGGCGATGGACCGCCGCGGCGTCCACCTCACCTATCTCGCCTTCGTCGCCCGCGCCACGGTGACGGCATTGGGACGACATCCGATCCTGAACGTCTCGATCGAGGGCGAGGAGATCGTCCACCACGAGGACGTCAACCTCGGCATCGCGGTGGCGCTGGAGGACGGGCTGATCGTGCCGGTGATCCGGTGCGCGCAGCGGCTCAGCCTGGAGGGGATGGCGGCGGCGATCGGCGATGTCGCGACCCGCGCCCGGGAGAAGCGGCTGCAACCCGACGAGGTCGGGGGCGGCACGTTCACGATCACCAACCCCGGTCAGTTCGGGACGGTGCTGGCGACGCCGATCATCAACCAGCCGCAGGTGGCGATCCTCGACCTGGAGGCGGTGGTGAAGCGGCCGGTCGTGATCGAGCGCGACGGTGATGACTCGATCGCGATCCGCCCGATGGCCTGCCTCTGCCTGTCGTTCGACCACCGGGCGCTCGACGGGGCCGAGGCGGCCCGCTTCCTCGGCGAGCTGAGAGAAGAGTTGGAGCAGGGAGGTAACGAATGAGCACGCATGTGATCCATCCGGAGGTGTCCCGCTCGGCGCCCGCCGGCTTCGAGGAGATGGTGGTCCGGACCGGCGAGCGAAGCGGCGCGACGATCGCGATCGCCGTCCACTCCACTGCTCTCGGCCCGGCGCTCGGCGGCGCCCGCCTCTGGCACTACGGATCCGACGATGAGGGTGTGGCGGACGCCCGGCGCCTGGCGCGGGCGATGACCTACAAGGCCGCCGCCGCGGGCCTCCTCCTCGGCGGCGGCAAGGGCGTGATCTGCGCCCCGACGCCCCGCCCCGAAGGTGAGCTGCGGCGTGCGTTGCTGCTCGACTTCGGCGATGCGGTCGAGTCGCTCGGTGGTCGCTACGTGACCGCCGAGGATGTCGGCACCGGAGCGGCCGACATGGCGGTGATCGCCGAGCGCACCTCGCACGTGGTCGGTCTGCCGGACGAGCGCGGCGGTAGCGGCGACCCGAGCCCGGTGACCGCGCGCGGCGTCCTCGCCGCGATGCGCGCCTGCCTCGAGCACCGCTTCGGCAGCCCGGCTCCGGCCGACGTCCGCGTCTGCGTGGTCGGGGCGGGCCACGTCGGCGGCCACCTCGCGACCCTGCTCGCCGAAGCCGGAGCGGTGCTGACGATCTGCGACCTCGACCCATCCAGGCGCCGCCTCGCCGACCACCTCGGTGCGGCCTGGATCGACGACTCGGCAGAGGCGATCATCAGCGACTGCGATGTCCTCGCCCCGTGCGCTCTCGGCGGCCTGATCGACGCGGCGACCGTCCCGCGCCTTCGCTGCCGGGTCGTCTGCGGCGCCGCCAACAACGTCCTCGCCGACGACCGCCTCGCCGCGGCCCTCGCGAGCCGCGAGATCACCTACGCCCCCGACTTCATCGCCAACGCGGGCGGCCTGATCAACGTCTACGCCGAGCTCCACCAGCTCGGCCCGGCCGCGGTCGCCGACCTCCTCGGCAGCATCGGCTCGACCGTCGGCCTGATCCTCGACGCCGCCGATCGCAACGGCACGACCCCGCTGGCCGAGGCGCAGACCCTGGCCCGGCGGCGTCTGCGCGGCACCGACCTCGGGTAGAGCCCTGCGGCAATCGGGGGGTCTGGGCCGATCGCCGCTGGGCGTGACGGCCGCCGGTCCCTACCCTTTCCGGCCATGGTCATCGCCGGACCAAATCCCACCATCGACCGCATGATCGGTCTCGATCGCTTCGACCCGGGCTTCATCCACCGGGCCGATCACGTCGAGGCGCGGCTCGGCGGCGGCGGCGTCACGCGGCGCGGGTCGCGATCCGGGTCGGTGCCCGGCCGACGCTGATCACCACCTTGCCGAGCGAAGACGAACCGCACCTCCTCGACGGCCTGCGGGCGGAAGGGATCGAGGTCGAGGGGATCCACGTCGACGGCCGAACGAGGATCGCGACGATCCTGCGCGAGCGCGACGGGCGGACCAGCGTCCTGCACGAGCCCGGCGCGGCGCTCGACATCCCCGGCTGGGAAGCCTTCGCCAAGCTTGCCGTCCAGAGGCTCGCCCCCGGCCGCGTGCTGCTCTGCTCCGGGAGCCTGCCGCCCGGCGCCCCGATCGACGGCTACGCCCGGCTCGCCCGCGAGGCCCGCCACGCCGGATGCCGCTGCGTGGTCGACGCCGCCGGCGAGACTCTCGCCGCGACGGTCGAGGCGCGCGAGGGGATCGTCGTCCCCAACCTGGCCGAGGCCGAAGGCCTGCTGTTCGGCACCTCCGCCGAGGCGGTGCTCGCCGGCGAGACTCCCGAGCGGGCCCAGGAGGTCGCCTCGGGCCTCCTCGGCATCGGCGCCCACCTCGCGGTCGTCACCGCCGGCTCGGCGGGTGCCGCCTGGTCGGAAGGCGGGCGCCACGGCGGCTCCGGCTGGGTCGACGCCCGGCCGGTCGAGGCCGCCCACCCGGTCGGCGCCGGCGACTCCTTCGCCGCCGGCTTCAGCCACCGACTGGAAGAGCGCTCGACCCTCGGCGACGCCGTCGCCGCCGGTGTCGCCACCGCGGCCGCCTACCTCTCCGGCTCGCTCAGCACCTACGACGCCGCCGCCTGACGCCGATCAGCCGCCGGTCGCGAGGCGCATCAGGTCGGAGTCGAGGTCGATCGCCAGTTCGGCGCCGCCGGCGCTGCCGTATTCGTGTTGGTAGCTGCCCCAGGAGGCCGACCTGACCTCGTCGGCGAAGCCGCTCTCCATGAGGAGGATCAGCTCGAGGGCGGCGCGGTCGAGGCGTCCGTCGAGCCCGCCCTCGGCCCAGTCCTCGGTCGCGGCGAAGACCGAGGTCGGGATGGTGAGGGCGCGCATGTAGGCGAAGAGAGGGCGCATCGCCTCGTCGACGACGAGGGCGTGGCGGGCGGTGCCGGCGGTCGCGATCGGGGCGACCGGCTTGGCGATCAGCAGGTCGTTGTCGAGGACGTCGAAGAAGCCCTTGAAGAGTCCGCTGACGCCGGCCTTGTAGATCGGGGTCGCGGCGACGATGCCGTCGGCGCCGGCGAGGGTCTCGACCGCGGCGGTGAGGCCCGGGCCGAGGTTCTGGGTGACCAGCGCGGCGGCGATCTCGTTGGCGAGCGTGCGCAGCTCGATCGTCGAGACGACGACCTCAAGGCCACGCTCGCGGCCCGCGGCCACGGTGCGCGCGGCGAGACGGTCGGCGAGCATCGCGGTCGATGACGGGTCGCTCGCCCCGGCGCTGACCACCACCAGCTTCAGGCTCTCCTTCGCTGCGCGGGTCTCGGTCGAGGCGCTCATGCTCCGACCTCCGCCAGCGCCGCTTCGCGATTCGCCGCCAGCTTGCGGCAGAGCGCCATCAGCTCGCGCAGCTCGTCGGGTTCGAAAGCGTCGTTCATCGCCCGCGACACGTTCAGCGCGTGGCGTCGGCCGGTCGACTTCTGCTGTGCCGCGCCCGCCTCGGTGAGGCTGAGGCGGATGCCACGGCCGTCGGCCTCGTCGGCCTCGCGCCGGACCAGCCCGCGCTCGACCAGCCGGTCGACCATCCGCGAGAGCGCCGGCTGGCTCAGCAGCACGCGGCGGTTCAGTTCGCCGAGGCGGATCGGGCCGCGGCACTTGGAGAGCGTGTAGAGCACGTCGTACTCGGTCCGGCTGACCTCGTTCCAGACATCTTCGACGGCGAACTGGCGCATCATCTCGGCGTGCGCGGTGAGCAGCGACTCCCAGGCGTCGTTGGCGAGGCGGGCGCGGCCCGGCATCAGCCCGCCACCTCCTCGGCCGCGAGCTCGGCGCTGTCCTCATAGGGGGACGGGCCGGAGAGGTTGTTCCCCTGGTTGGCGTTCGGCGTCGGTTGACGCGTCGGCCCCTCGCCATACTTCTCGGCGACGAGAGAGGCGTGCGTCGGCGCTTCGGCGCGGGCGTCGGGGGCGCGCCGGTTCTCGAACTCCTTGCGCAGCGTCGGCACGACCTCGCCGCCGAGCAGCTCTAGCTGCTCGAGCACGGTGGCCAGTGGCAGGCCGGCGTGGTCCATCAGGAAGAGCTGGCGCTGGTAGTCGCCGAAGTGCTCGCGGAAGGTGAGGGTCTTCTCGATCACCTCCTGCGGGCTGCCGACGACGAGCGGCGTCGCCTCGGTGAAGTCCTCCATCGAGGGCCCGTGCCCGTAGACCGGGGCGTTGTCGAAGTAGGGACGGAACTGGCGCTTGGCGTCCTGCGAGTTCTTCGCGATGAAGGCCTGGCCGCCGAGCCCGACGATCGCCTCCGCCTCGGTCCCATGGCCGTAGTGCGCGTACCGTTCGCGGTAGAAGGCGATCAGCCGCTGGTAGTGCTCGGCGGGCCAGAAGATGTTGTTGGCGAAGTAGCCGTTGCCGTAGTAGGCGGCCTGCTCGGCGATCTCCGGCGTGCGGATCGAGCCGTGCCAGACGAACGGCGCAACGCCGTCGAGCGGGCGCGGGACCGAGGTGAAGCCGCTCAGCGGGGTGCGGTAGTGCCCCTCCCAGTCGACGACGTCCTCGCGCCAGAGGCGGTGCAGCAGGTTGTAGTTCTCGAGCGCCAGCGGCAGGCCCTGGTTGATGTCCTGGCCGAACCAGGGGTAGACCGGGGCGGTGTTGCCGCGGCCGAGCATCAGGTCCATGCGCCCCTTCGAGAGGTGCTGGAGCATCGCGTAGTCCTCGGCGATCTTGACCGGGTCGTTGGTCGTGATCAGCGTCGTCGAGGTGGTCAGGATCAGCCGCTCGGTGGCGGCGGCGACGTAGGCGAGGAAGGTCGTCGGCGAGGAGCTGAAGAAGGGCGGGTTGTGGTGCTCGCCGATCGCGAAGACGTCGAGCCCGACCTCCTCCGCCTTCTTCGCGATCTGCACGGTCGCGTCGATCCGCTCCGCCTCGCTCGAGGTCGTCCCGGTCGTCGGGTCCCTGGTGATGTCGCTCACCGTGAAGATTCCGAACTGCATATCGAACCACTCCTTCGCGCCGTAGAGATATATGCAACTGCATCTACTTTAGCGCACCGTGCAAGCGGCGCCGGCGGAGCCCTGGTCGCCTCCTGCCGGCCGACCGCCCGAAGCGGGGCGGAGCGGATGCCCGACCGCTTCGGCCTCGGCCCGGGCAAGCTGCGCGCGACCCTGGCGGCGGAAGGGCTGATCGATCCGTGACCGAGGGCTTCCACGACAACGCCGCGGTGATCCGCTTCCTCACCACCGACCCGGCCGACGTCGGCTGCGAGCAGACGATGGAGCTGCTCCACGTCTACGCCGACCTCGTCCTCGCCGGCGAGTACCCCGAGGCCCACCTGCCCGGCATCGCCGCGCACCTGCGCGACTGCAACCCCTGCGCCGAAGACCTTCAGGGCCTGCTCGCGCCTGTCGGCTGGCCCCTTGACAGATCCGCGGCCGGCGTGGGAGTGTACTGACCGTTCGGTAGTCAGCCGATGGGAAAGGGAATTCGTGCTCGCTCGGGGACCGGGGCGTGAGGAATGCGTGTTGCGGGACGTGCTCGAGCGGCGGGGCGCGGGGGCTCCTGATGCCGTGTTCGCGGTGTTTGAGGACGGGACGGAGTGGACGCATGGGGAACTTCTTGAGCTGACTCGGGCGACGGCCGCCGGACTGCAGGAGCTCGGAGTCGAGCAGGGGGACTCGGTAGTCGTTTGGCTGCCCAATGGGCCGGATGTCGTCCGGTTCTGGTTCGCGATCAACTACCTCGGCGCGGTGTACGTCCCGATCAACACTGCCTACAGGGGGAACGTCCTCGCTCACGTCGTTGAGAACTCTGGCGCCTGGCTCGCGATCGCCGACGGCCGCCTGGTCGAGCGGCTCGGCGAGTGCGAGAACTTCGGCGCGCTCAGCACGGTCGCCCGCGTCAGCGACGGCCCGGCCGCCATCCCCGGGGTCGAAGTGGTCGATGCCGACGCGCTCCTCGACCGCGGCGCCGACCCGACCGCGCCGCCGCGACCGATCGAGCCCTGGGACACGATGGCGATCCTCTACACGTCAGGCACCACCGGGCCCTCGAAGGGGGTGCTCACCTCGTACATCCAGACCCACGAGATGTTCGCCTCGGAGACGATGAAGGGAATCTTCGGGGCCGAGGACCGGTTCATGGTCAACATGCCGATGTTCCACGTCGGCGGCGCCTCGATCCTCTTCGCGATGCTGATCCACGGCGGCTCGGTCGCCGTCGTCGACCGCTTCCGCACCGACG
>JAOPZF010000106.1 GCA_025964255.1 Solirubrobacterales bacterium
TGACTTCGGCGTTGGTGGCGCTGCCGAACAGCGCGAACGAGACGTTCAGCTCGCTCTGCACTTCGTCGGACTTCGCCTGCGCGGTCTGGAAGACCGGGATCAGCACGCCGAGCAGGACCACGGTGACCACCGTGGTGACGACGGCGGCGAGCGTCGGCGCGCCGTTGCGGCGGAGCGCCCGGAAGGCCTCCGAGAAGAAGAAGATGATCCGCGACATCAGCGGACGAGCTCGTGACCGTGGCCGTTGGTGCGACGGTGACCCTGCGCGGAGACGCCCATCTCGGCCTGCATCCGCATCCCGAATTCGGTCGTCGACTCCTCGGTGTAGCCGCCGGCGACCTCGTCGCGGACGACGCGGCCCTCGTAAAGCTCGACCACGCGACGGCGCATGTTGTCGACCATCTCGCGGTCGTGGGTGACGACGAGGACGGTCGTGCCGGTCTTGTTGATCCGGTAGAGCAGCTGCATGATCCCGATCGAGGTGACCGGGTCGAGGTTGCCCGAGGGCTCGTCGGCCAGCATGAGCGGCGGGTGGTTGACGAAGGCGCGGGCGACCGCGACACGCTGCTGCTCACCGCCGGAGAGCTGGTCGGGGTAGTTGTGGAGCTTGGTCGAGAGGCCGACCAGGCGCAGCGTCGCCGGCACCTGCTCGCGGATTTCGGCGCGGCTGGCGCCGATCACCTGGAGCGCGTAGGCGACGTTGACGTAGACGGTCCGGTTGGGAAGAAGCTTGAAGTCCTGGAAGACCGTGCCGATGTTGCGACGCAGCTGCGGAATCTTCTTGTCGCGCATCGTGGCGATGTCGCGGCCGGCGATCCGGACGCTGCCGTCGGTGACGTCGACCTCGCGGATCAGGGACTTGATCAGGGTCGACTTGCCGCAGCCGGTCGGACCGACCAAGAAGACGAACTCGCCGCGGCCGACCGACATGGAGACCCGGTCGAGCGCCATGTGGCCTCCCGGGTACACCTTCGTCACGCCATCCAGCTCGATGATCGGGGGGCGCCGTCCACGCGAGCGGACAGGTTCGGGGGCACGGTTCTTGTTGCGTCGGAGTCTCGCCATAGGTGCAGGGTGCTTTCTGCAAGAACAAGATGACTCCTCCGGAGTCTCGGTCGCGAAATTTCGCGCCCAGAAAACGGCCGTTTGGCTCTGGGACTAAACGGCGACGAGGGCCGGACGGGCGCCGAACGCCGCTTCCGGGTCGACGAGGACGACGACATCGTCGATCTCACGCGAGTGCAGGACGTCCCCGGCGGCGGCGGCGAAGTCGGCGTCGCCGACGATCGTCTCGACCACCTCGAGCCCGGCCGCGCGGATCGTCTCGGTGTTGCGCTCGGCCCGATCGAGGGCGTCGGCCCAGTCGGTCTCCGAGTTCGGCCCATGCAACGAAGTCGCCGGGACGAGCAGCGTGAACCCGGTGCCCTCAGAGCGCGGCCTGAGGGCGTCGACGAGGATCGGCCCTTCGGCGTCATGCCCCAAGATCACCAACACGTTGCGCTTGTTCTTCACGGTCTGCATCTCCTGCCTCCTTTTCGTCATCTGACGCGCCCAGCCTCCCTCTTGGGCGTAAACGCCCAGACAAGGCTGTCTGAGAGTTCCATAAGAACAGCGAGGCGAAGCGGGAGTTCCGATGGACCCCTCACTCACGAACAGCGTGGAGGTTCGCTCGGGGTCCATCGGAACTCCCTCGCGAGGCGTCAGCCGATCGCCACCATGCGCTCGATCGGCAACTTCGCCTTCTCGGCGATTTCAGAGGGGACGCTGACCTCGAACTTCATCTCCACGAGCGAGTCGCGGAGTTTCGGCAGCGTGATCATCTTCATGTATTTGCAGACGGCCATCCGGTTGGCCTCGATCAGGTTCGCCTTCGGCGCCACCTGCTGGAGCGGATAGAGCATCCCGTTCTCGGTGGCGACGATGAACTCGCCCTCGGGATGCTCCTCGACGTAGGTCTGCATGCCCGAGGTGGAGAGCATGTGGACGCCGGCGCTGTCGATGTCACCGGCGGCGACGTACTCCATCGCCTGGGTCGAGCAGCCGCACTCGGGGTGGATCAGGAACTCGGCCTCGGGGTGTTCGGCGCGGGTGCGGGCGATGTCCTCGGGGCGGATGCCCGCGTGGACGTGGCACTCGCCGTCCCAGACGTGGAAGCGGGCGCGGCGCTCGGGTTCGTCGACGAGGCCGGTCTCACGCTCGACGAAGGCGCCCAGCCACATGTCGGGGCCGAAGAGGATCTTGGTGTCGTCGCCGTGCTCGCGCCAGATGTGCTCGACCACCGAGACGGCGTTCGAGGAGGTGACGCAGTAGTCGGTCTCGGCCTTCACCTCGGCCGAGCTGTTGACGTACATGACGACCATCGCGCCGGGATGTTCGGCTTTCCAGCCGCGCAGCTGGTCCGCCGTGATCGAGTCGGCGAGGCTGCACCCGGCGTCGAGGTCGGGGATCAGGACCTTCTTGTCGGGCGAGAGGATCGAGGCCGTCTCGGCCATGAAGTGGACACCGCAGAAGACGATCACCTCGGCGTCGGTGGTGGCGGCGGCGCGCGAGAGCCCGAGGCTGTCGCCGCGGTGATCGGCGACGTCCTGGATCTCCGGCACCTCATAGTTGTGGGCGAGGATCACGGCGTTCCGCTGCTGCGCGAGCGCGCGGATCTCCTCGCTGAGCGCGGTGATCTCCTCCGGAGCGAGCTCCGGGGCAATACCGGGTTGGATCGTCGGGAGCTCCTGCATGAGCCCTTCCTTTCCTCTGTTCGCCGGCAGACCCTTGTGGTCGAACCAGGTCGAATGAACGTGCCCTCATTCTAGCCGGCGCCCGCGACGGGCGGCCACTTTCTGCTCTGGCCTGGGCCGCCCGCGGGGTCGAGGCGGCATCCTTCAGGTACGTATGCCCGAGTTACCTGAGGTCGAGATCACCGCGCGCAGGATCGAGGAAGCGACCCGCGGCGTCACCGTCGAGTCGGTACTGGCGCCGGGGATGAACGTGATGAAGACGTTCGACCCGCCGCTGGAAGCGTTGGTCGGGCGCGAGATCACTGCCGTGCGGCGAATCTCGAAGATGCCGGTGATCGAGTTCGGCGATCTGTCGCTGCTGATCCACCTGATGTCGGCGGGGCGACTACGGGTCTACGACAAACGCGCCTCGCTGAAAGACCGCGCCTCGCGGGTGTTGATCCGCCTCGACGACGGGCGCGAGCTGCGGCTGCGCGAGATGGGCACCAAGCAGCGGGCCTGGGCGAAGCTGCTGCCGGGGGACCAGGTGGCCGAGGACGAGATGGTGGCGACGCTCGGGCCGGAAGCGTGGCCGGCGCCATCGCTCGAGGCGTTCGCCGCAGCGATCGACAAGCCCCGCCACCTTCACCCCCTCCTGCGCCACCAGAAAGACATCAGCGGGATCGGCCGCTCCTGGGTCGACGAGATCCTCTGGGAAGCCTGCCTCTCGCCGTTCAAGAAAGGCAACGAACTCGATCCCGAGGAGGTCGAGCGCCTACACGCCGCCCTCCATGTCCTCGGCGACGCGATCGACCACTACGAGGCAACTCTCGGCTCTGATTTGCCCGACAAGATCAAGGTCCCCCTGCGGATCCACAAACACGAGGGCGAGCCCTGCCCCCGCTGCGGCACCACTCTCGAGGCCGTCTTCTTCTCCGAACACCAGATGAATTACTGCCCCCACGACCAGACCGGCGACCGCATCCTGAAAGACCGCCGCCTGTCGAAACTCCTGAAGTAGCCGTCAGAGACGAGTCTTGTCGCCCTCGACGCGCCACAGGCCGGTCGTCTGATCCAGCGGGACGTCCCACGGGGGCGGATCCGCCTTCACCGGCTCACCGGTCAACGGACGAACCCTCAAGATCTTTTCGATGAACCAGTCGATGAAGCGGTCGGTCACAAGGTCACCTCCACAATCAAAATAGCGAAGGCAGTCCCGACTGAAGAAAGTCCGACCAGAAAAAAGAACTCCGCTTTCTTGACGACTTGCGCGGCTCGATCGCCTTCCCGGGTCGTCGACTCAATCGCGGACAGGATGGCGCGAATCGCGCGAACGTGGACACGCCAAAGATCAGGCTCATCGGTGAACCGGCTGGATGCATAGTTGGCGACTTCCTTGGCCGAGATATCGGACACGAGCCTCGGCAACAGAGTGCCGCGAAGCGCCATCGCGAGAGACGTGATCAAAAGGAGAGCGCCGATCAAGAGCGAGGCGCCCGCGGCATCACGTGCGGCGCCATGCAGCGCATCCAGAATCGACTCGGCGTTCGCGCCGACCAGCGCCAGGACGGCCCCAGAGAACCCGGCAAGCTGTCCGCCTCGCGCGCGCACGGCCTGCACCCGGTCACGCAGATCCTGCAGGAGGCTTTCGGACTTCTCGACGTACCAGGCGATGGCTTCGGGATTGGGGGCCACGCCGCGAAGCTAGCGCCAGATTTGGCCCTCCTCGCCCGATGCGCGGGAGAAATTACAGAGACGTGTATTAGTCGGCGCGAAGAAGTAGGGAGAAGTCGAGAACGGGGGCCGAGTGGGTCAGGGCTCCGACCGAGATGAAGTCGACGCCGGTCTCGGCGATCTCGCCGACCGTCTGCAGGTTGACGTTGCCGGATGCCTCGAGGGTCGGTTTGCCGCCCTCGCCGTGGGCATCGCGGAGTTCGACCGCGGCGCGCATCGTCGGCGGGTCCATGTTGTCGAGGAGGAGCTGGTCGACACCGGTGCCGAGGGCGTAGGCGGTGTCGTCGAGGTTCTCGACCTCGACCTCGATCGGCAGCTCGGGATGCGCCTTGCGTGCCGCGTAGACGGCCTTCGCGATACCCCCCGCGGCGGCGATGTGGTTCTCCTTGATCAGGAAGGCGTCGAAGAGTCCCATCCGGTGGTTGGTGCCGCCGCCCGCCGCGACCGCCGCCTTCTCCAGATTGCGCAGGCCGGGGGTCGTCTTGCGCGTGTCGAGGATTCTCGCATTGGTGCCGGCGACCGCCTCGACGTAGCGCGCCGCCAGCGTCGCCACCCCGGAGAGGTGGCCGAGGAAGTTCAGCGCGGTGCGCTCGGCGGCGAGCAGGGCGCGGGCGCTGCCGCGGGCGACCAGCACCTCGGCGGGCACGTCCTGGCGCCACTCGCCCTCGGCGGTCAGCGTGTCGACCTCCGCCACCCCGGCCTGGGTCATCGTCTCGACCACCAGGTCGAGCCCGAAGACGACCCCGGGGGCTTTCTGGACGATCCGCGCGGTCGCGGTCGCCTCCGCGGGAACCGTCGCCTCGCCGGTGACGTCGCCGTCGCCGAAGTCCTCGGCCAGCGCCCGGGCGACCAGCTCGCGCATCTCATCGGCGGTAATTGCGGCCATTCGAGGACCCTAGCGGGGCGCGAGGGGGGCGAATCTCACGTCGGCGAGACTTGAGACGTTGAATTGAAGATGGCCGACCTACCGCCCTTCCAGACGCTGATCGACGAGCACGCCGCCGAGGTGATGGCGGTGCTGCGGGGCGCGGTCGGCCGCGAGGGGGCCGAGGACGCCTTCCAGGAGACCTTCCTCGCGGCCTTGCGCGCCTACCCCGGCCTGCGCGACGCTCGCAACCTGCGCGGCTGGCTGGTGACGATCGCCCACCGCAAGGCGATCGACCACCACCGGGCGCGAGGCCGGGCACCGGTGCCGGTCGCCGAGGTGCACGAGGAGGCGTTCAACGATCCGGACCCCGCCGACGGGGCGATCTGGAACGCCGTCGCCGCCCTGCCGCCGAAGCAGCGCGCCGCGGTGACCCTGCGCTTCGCCTCCGACCTCCCCCACGAGGAGATCGCCGCGGCGCTCGGCTGCTCACCCGCCGCGGCGCGCCGCAGCCTGCACGAGGGACTGAAACAACTACGTAAGGAGATCGCATGACCGCGACCATGGACAAACCGGTCACGAAGAAATCACTGGAGGCGCTGCGCGACCGCGCCGCCGCCGAGGGCCTGCTCGACGTCGCCTACGCGACCGCCGACTCGCCCTTCGGGACCCTGCTGCTGGCGAAGACCCCGCGTGGGCTGGTTCGCCTCGGGCTCCCTGGGGAGGACGTCGAGGCGATGCTGGCCGACCTGGCCGGGCGGATCTCCCCCCGCGTCCTCCAGGACCCCGCCCGTCTCGACGAGGAGCGGCGCGAGCTCGACGATTACTTCGCCGGACGCCGCCACGCCTTCGAGCTGCCGATCGACTGGCAGCTCAGTAACGGCTTCCTCCTCCGCGCCCGCCAGGGGATCGCAGCGATCCCCTACGGCGAGACCCGCACCTACACCGACCTCGCCCGCGCCGCGGGGAACGAGCGCGCGGTCCGCGCCGCCGGCTCGGCCTGCTCGCGCAACCCGATTCCCCTCGTGGTCCCCTGTCACCGGGTCCTGCGCAGCGACGGCAGCCTTGGCGGCTACGCGGGCGGGCTGGAGATGAAGGAGCGCCTGCTGGAGCTCGAGCAGGCGCCCTAGATCCAGGGCCAGAGGCCGGGCGGCTTTGGATCGGGGACCGAAAGCGCCTAGACCAACCGTCCATTCGGGTTGGGGAACTCCCCGGGCGGTCGATGTAGGCCGCATGAGGCGCTACCCCCCCCTGCTGATGATCCTTGCCCTCCTCGGCGCGCTCGGCTTGGTCCAGGTCGCCACGGCGGCCGCGGCCCAGCCGACGGCCACGACCTCCACCTCCTTCTCACCCAGTTCGTCGGTCCTGCTCGCCGCCGCTCCTGAAGCCGAAGAAGAAGACGAAGGCGAAGAAGCGGAAGGCGGAGTCGAAGAAGCCGAATTCGAAGTCGAAGAAGAAGTCCTGCTCGAAGAATGCGAATCGGCGACAGACGAATTCGAATTCGAAGACGCGGCCGAAGAAAAAGAATTTGAAGAAGAAGTCGCCGAATGCGAAACGGAAGCCAAGAAGAAGGCCAAGAGCAGCGGCGCGTCGTTCGTCAGCGCCCCTGAAGAGTGCGTCGTCGAACGCGCCGAATCGACGATCCAGACCCTGCCGGGCAGCGACAGCGTCCGCCTCACCGTCCACTACAAGGACTACTCGACCGGCGCCGTGGCGATCGGCCTCAAGCTGAAAGACCACAAGGGCAGCCTGGCGCTCGAACACACGACCAGGCACCTCGGCCTCAACGGGACCCTGCGCCTGACGACGAAGCTCGGTGAAAGCGAAATGGAACGCGCCGAAGACGCGCGGGAGTTCGACGTCGCGCTGCGCGCCCCGGGCACCCCCGGCTACTGCGGCGACATGCTCGAACAGCACCTGAAGACCACGGCGCCGCCCGCGGCGCACGGCTCGAGCGCCCACGGCACCTCGCGGGTCTTCCGCACGCCGGCCAAGAAGGGCTGAGGCGCCGCTTCAGCCCTTGGCGGGGACCGTCACCGCCAGCCAATCGGCGGCGAGCGGCAGTATGGCGCGGTCGATCGTGTGGACCACATCGGTCTCCTTATAGGTGACCTCGATCCCACCGGCGACGAGCAGGTCCCGGGCGGCGCGGCCGAGGCCGACTTCGATCACCGGATCGCGGTCGCCGTGGGCGATGAAGGCGCGCGTCCCCTGCCGGTCTCCGAGGCTCGGCCGCCAGCCCGACACCGTCGGCACGAAACCGCTGAACGCGAGCACCCCGGCGACCGCCGGTCGGTCGGCGCTCCAGGCCAACGTGTGGCTCATCACCGCGCCCATCGAGAAGCCGGCGAGGACGGTCCGCTCCGGGCCCACCCCGGTCTCCTCCCAGAGTCGGTCGTGAAGCTCGGAGAGCGCCGCCCGCGAGGCGTCGAAGGTCGGTCGGTCTGGGTAACCGACCCGCGGCACCAGGTACCAGTGGTAGCCCGGCCACCCCGGCACCTGCAGCGGCCCGCGCGCCGAGACGACCCGCAGCCGCGCCTCCGGGTCGAGGACGTCGGCCAACCCGATCAGGTCGTTCTCGTCGGTTCCCCGCCCGTGGTGGAGGACGAGCAGCCCCTCGGGCTCGCCGGCCGCAGGTCGTTCGACGGTGACCAGCGGCGGGCTCATTTGGCCATCTCAGTCCGCCGATGAGGCGGCGGTTTTCTCCAGGTAGTCGCGGACGAAGCCGTCGATGTCACCGTCGAGGACGCGGTTGACGTCGCCGACCTCGTGCTCGGTCCGGTGGTCCTTCACCATCGTGTACGGGTGCAGGACGTAGGAGCGGATCTGCGATCCCCAGGCGACGTCTTTGACCTCGCCGCGCGCCTTCGCCAGCGTCTCGGCACGTTTGCGCTCCTCCAGCTCGATCAGCTTCGATTTGAGCAGCTGCATCGCGACCGCCTTGTTCTGGGTCTGCGAGCGCTCGTTCTGGCACTGGACGACGGTGTTGGTCGGGAGGTGGGTGATCCGCACCGCGGAGTCGGTCTTGTTGACGTGCTGGCCGCCGGCGCCGGAGGCGCGGTAGGTGTCGATCCTCAGGTCGGACTCGTCGATGTCGACGGCGACGTTCTCCTCGACCAGCGGGCCGACGTCGACCTGGGCGAAGCTCGTGTGGCGGCGCCCGGAGGAGTCGAATGGACTGATCCGGACCAGGCGGTGGACGCCGCGCTCGGCGGCGAAGAGGCCGTAGGCGTTCTCACCGCGGGCGATGAAGGTCGCTGACTTCAGCCCGGCCTCCTCCCCCGCCGAGGCCTCGGCCATCTCGACGTCGAAGCCGCGCCGTTCGGACCAGCGAAGGTACATGCGCAGGAGGATCTCGGCCCAGTCCTGGGAGTCGGTTCCGCCGGCCCCGGCGTGGACGGTGACGACGGCGTCACCGGCGTCGTACTCGCCGCTGAACAGGCGCGCCTCTTCGAGCTCGGCCAGGCGCGACTCGATCGTCGCCAACTGCCCCTCGAGTTCGCCCTCGATCTCTACGTCTTCCTCGGCCAACTCGGCGAGGTCACTGAGTTCGCCGACATCGGACTCGAGCCCGCGGAACATCTCCAGCCGGCGCTGGGCGCGGGCGTGGACGGCGGAGGTGCGGGCGGCGGTTTCCTGGTCGTCCCAGAAGCCGGGGGCCCCCATCTCCTCCTCGAGCTCGGCGGCTTCCCGCTCTAGGCGAGCGGGGTCAAAGGTAGTCCGAGAGCAGGGACAGCTGCTCGCGGACAGCGGCGATTCGCGGCGCTACGGGCTCTTTCTGCGCGGCATCGGCCATGAGGACAGAGTACTAGTGGGAGAACCCGCCCTGTCGGAGGGCGTCGGCACGGTCCTCCATCGGGCGCCAGGCGCGGATCTTGTGCTCGTGAATCTCAAAGATCCATGCCATCTCATCCTCGCCCGCGAACTCACCGTCGTGGTGCCAGTGCCAGCGGCGCATGATCAAGGCAACGGCGCGGCCCCCGCCACCCTCGGTGCCGCCCTCGTAAAGCTGCTCGAGCTCGATCGTCTGCTGCACCCCGCCAGGCTTGCGCGTCGCCCATTGGCGCGCCGCCTCGGGCCCCTTCAGGAGCCCCTTCATCGAGTGCAATTCGACCTCGGGGTCGAGAACCTCGACAAAGGCATCGAGATCGCGCTCGTTGAACGCCCGGATGAACTCGCGGACCGGGTCCCTCAGGCTCCGTGGCACTTCTTGTACTTCGTGCCGCTGCCACACCACCAGGGGTCGTTGCGGCCCATTTTATCGTGCTCGTCTTTGACCACGGTCTCGACCACGGCGCCGCCGCCGACGGCCTGTGA
>JAOPZF010000113.1 GCA_025964255.1 Solirubrobacterales bacterium
CCGCCCGACCTGCCGCCGCTCCTCGCCCAGCTCCCCCTGACGGCCCGCGTCCAGTCCCTCGCCTCCGACTGGGCCGACCTCCGCACCGTCGACCCAGACACCGTGATCACCGGCGCCTGGGCCGCCGAGTCCTTCTGGGCCTGACCGTCGGACTCCGACGACTGTTCACTTGTCCACCCCCTGGTGTGGACAACTGCACGATCGTGCAGTTGAGCCGCCTATGACCGGCTCAAGTGCACGATCGTCAGGCGCCTGCGGAATCTGACGCGCGGAACTGTGACGTCGCGGGGGTCGAGTGAGAAGTTCCGGAAATGAAGCGACGGGCCGGGGGTGCTGAGCAGAGCGAATTGGATAGCGCGATGGCGCCGCGTTCGGCCCCTCGCGGCACCGGCAAGGCGCTGAAGGAAGCGCTACGGGCCCATCGCCCCGATCCGGACCTGGCCGACGAAGTGCGCGAACTGCGCAAATTCATCGGACCGGCCCAGGACCGTTGGCGCGACTGAATTTAGGCACCTCGACCTAGATCGAGGGTGAGCGGGTGAGGATGCCGGCTCAGCCCGGGGGGTTTTCGGCGTACTGGGGGGCGCTGTCGCCGATCTCCTCCCAGGGGGCTTTGAAGGCGACCTGGAGGTGGAAGCTCGGTTTCATGTCGAGGTCGCGCATCAGGCCCGCCGCGACGAAGTAGTCGGCGCCGAGGTCGTCGTAGATGGCGCTGCCGCAGTTGCCGCAGAAGTTGCGCGGGGCGAACTCGGATTCGTAGGTTTCGATCACGTCGTCGCCGTCGGTGAGGGTGAAGTTCTCTTTGGCGACGACGACGCCGGCCAGGTGCGAGCCCGTCCACCTCTGGCAACGAGTGCAATGGCAGTAGCCCATCGCCTGCGGATCTTTGACCTCGTAGGCGACGCTGCCGCAGAGGCAGCTCCCTTTGAGCGTGTCGGCCATGTCCCAACTCCCTCTGATTGCTTGTAGAACCCGATGCCGACGCTACCACCGGGAGTTGGGACCGCCGGCACAAATTGCGCGACTCGCTGCGCCTATTTGGCCATCCCGACGAGGGCGTCGGTGAGGATCGAGGGCGGCCCCGCCGGATCGAGGTCGACGATGCCGTCGTTTTCGCCGGCGCCGTCGACGAGGTGCGCCGGGACGCTGGGCGGGCACGCCGATGACGGCCCGCCGAACCCCCAGGCGTTCCAGAGGCCGCCCAGTTCGCCTTCGTCGCCGATCAGGTAGTGGACCGGCCCGCCCTTCAGCTTGTGCTTGGCGACCCAGGCGCTCACCGCTTCGGGCGTGTCGACGGCCGGGTCGGCGGAGATCGCCAGCACCGCGTCGGCGTCGCCCTTCGCCTTCAGTTCGGAGGCCACCCGCCCGAGGTACTTACCGATCGCTTCGCACTTGGTGTTGATGAAGACGACCGCGTAGGGGTCGCTCCCGATCGAGGAGCTGTCGAAGCTTTCCCCGGTCGCGCCGTTGGTCAGCCGCACCCGCGGCGCCGGCGTCCCCGCCGCGGCCGGCGCCGCCGCGGTCTGCCGTTCGATCTTGGCCGCGACTTCAGGCGCTTCCTTCTCCTTCGCGACGTTGGATTCTTCGTGGCCGAGGAAGTGACCGAGCGCGACGATGATCATCCCCACCGCGATCGGCACCACCACGGCCAGGGTGGCGATGCGTTTACGGCGTCTAGAGGACTGGTCCATGGTGGTTGCGGGGCGACGGCCCCGCCCCCAGCCGAGCGTCGACTCCGCCCGCAAGCCTAGGGATCTATTGTTGTCGGCATGGCGAACGGACGCCCGTGAAGAGCGCCATCGACACCTTCTGGTCGATCATGGAGTTCGCCGTTCCGCTGGCCTTGGCGCTGGCCTACGAGGCACGCGCGCACAAGCTGGCCACCGAGGGGCGCCCGGTGCCGATCTGGCGCCAGGTCTGCTTCGGCGCCGGCCTCGTGGTGATCGCCGGGTCGCTGATCGGGCCGGTCGACGACGAGGCCGACAAGCTCCTCTGGGTCCACATGATCCAGCACCTGCTGTTGGCCGACATCGCCTCGCTGCTGATCGTCTTCGGCTTCACCGGGCCGCTGCTGCAGCCGCTGCTCAGCTTCCGCGCCGGCCGCCCGCTGCGCGTCCTCACCCACCCGGTGGTCGCGATCTCCCTCTTCACCTTCAACCTCTACATCTGGCACCTGCCGTTCATGTACCAGGCGGTGCTCACCGACACCTCGTTGCACGTGCTCGAGCACCTGCTCTTCCTCAGCACCGGGATCCTCCTCTGGATGCCGCTTTTCGGGCCGCTGCCGAAGCCGGAGTGGTTCGGCAAGGGCGCCCACGTCATCTACACGGTCGGGATCTGGGTGCCGTCGATGATCATGGCCAACGCCTTCATGTGGTCGGACACGATCTTCTACCCGGACTACTCGGCGACCGCCGAAGCCGTCGGCATCACCCCGATCGCCGACCAGAGCACCGCGGGTGCGATCCTGATGGCCGAGTGCACCTTCCTGGCGCTGGCGATCTTCTCTTGGGTGTTCCTCCGCTGGGCGAAAGAGGACATCGAAAAACAGGACCTGCTCGACCTGGCGATCGACCGGGGCTTCGAACTGACCTCGGCCCGCGCCGCCCGCGCCGTCGCCGCCGGGC
>JAOPZF010000121.1 GCA_025964255.1 Solirubrobacterales bacterium
GCCAACGACCGGGTGCTCGGGACCGAGCTCTCGGGGGCGATCGCCCGCTCGCGGATCTTCGAAGACGGCCCCGAGTCGTCAGACGAGATCCTCGCCAGCCTCGAGTTCAACGGCGGCTCGGTCGCCGGCCAGGGCCTCGGGGCGTTCAACGCCTACGGGGTCCGGCTGCGGATCGAGGGCGGCGCCCAGGACGGCGTCGGCAAGGCGATGCTGGGCGGCAAGATCGCGATCCTCAAGGGCAAGGGGGCGAACGGCAAGCGGCTGAACGGCTCGGTCGGCAAGTCCTTCGCCTACGGCGCCCAGCGCGGCAAGCTCTACGTCCAGGGCTCGGCCGACTCGCGCTTCTGCATCCGCCTCTCCGGGGCGGACGTGGTGCTCGCCGGTGAGCCCGAAGGGGACATCGACGACGCCCGCGGTTGCGTCGTCGACCGCGCCAACGTTAAGGGGTTCGCCTTCGAGTACATGACCTCGGGGCGGGCGATCGTGCTCGGCGACATCGGCCCCTGGGCCTGCGCCGGGATGACCGGCGGCCGCGTCTACGTTCGCTTCAACGCCTTCGGGATCGACCCCGAGGCGATCGAACGGCGGCTCGGGCAGGGCGCCAAAGTGGAGCTCAAAGACCTCGACTCGGAGGCGCTCTTCGACATCGACGAGCTGCTCTCCGGCTACGCCGAGGAACTGCGGGCGACCGGTCAGGACGCGGAGGCAGAGCGGATGCTCGGCCTCGCCGAGGACGCGACCTCGAACTTCCTGATGGTCATGCCGCACAAGGTCCAGGCGGACCCGAGCATCTCGACCGAGTGATTCGTGGCCTCCGCGGGGTAGTGGCGGCTCGTTCCGTCCCACCACCCCGCGGCTGGCGCCCGAAGCGGAAAGGGACGCGCCTCGGACGGCCGCGATGGCCGCGAACCTACGGGCGGATGTCTGGGAAGCGGTTGATGCGCTGGCCGAGGAGCTCGGCGATCGTGCGCATCTCGGTGAGGAGCTCGTCGAGCATCGACTCGGTGGCGGTGTGGATGCGGACCTCGGCGGCGGCGCGGTCGGCCTCGACCTGGTCGATCCGCTCCTCCAGCTGGGCGGTGCGGTCCTCGACCGCATCGATCCGGCGGCCGAGCTTGCGCTCGGTGCGTTTGACGCGCTTCTTGACGTAGAGGCGCGTGTCCTCGCGCAGGGCGTCGAGCTCGCGCCGCAGCGCCTCGTCCTCGGCGCCCGCCCGTCCCTGCTCGGCGAGCATCTCTTCGACCCCGCCACGGACCCGTTCGATCTCCTCGTGCAGCTGCGCGCGCGCCCGCTCGGCGGCCAGCGAGATCGGCGGCTCGGAGCGGTCTGGCGGTGGATCGATCGGATTAGGCACAGCGTTCACCGGAAAAGATCCTACGTTCGGCCCCCGACGTCTTTGCGCCCTCGCGCACAAGCGCGGCTCTGGCGCGGGGCGGCGCGGCTCCGTCTCCCTCTGACCAATAGGATTCCCTGCCGATGGGTCCCGTCGTTGCCGAGATCGAGGTCGAAGCCACCCGCGAGGCGGCCTTCGAGCTGATCTCCGACCTCGGCCGCCGTCCCAGCTTCACCGATCAGTTCCTCACCGGATTCCACCTGACGCGGATCGACGCTCGCGGCGTGGGAGCCGGGGCGCGCTTCCGGGTCAAGGCGCCGCTGCGCTCGCCCTGGGAGGACTCGACGATCGTCGAGCTGCGCGAGCCGAACCGGATCGAGGAGCGAGGCCTCGGCGGCCGCGTCAACCGGATCCCGAACCACACGGTCTGGGAGACCGAGCCGAGCAAGGCCGGGATGATCCTGATCCGGGTCACCCACTGGACCGAGCCGACGAACCCGGTCGACAAGCTGGTCGAGTCACTCAGCTTCGGCGCTCATTTCCAGCGCAAAGGGTGGCAGCGGGTGGTCAAGCGCCTGCGCGACGTCCTCGAGGGTGGTGTTCCCACGGGCGATCGGATCGCCGTCGCCGGGGGGAACCGCTACACGACCGGCATCCCCTAATAGACTCCGCGCCGCCAATGATGAAGAACCATCGCCGTCTCTCCACGTCCGCCCTCGCCGCACTCATGCTGGTCCTGCTGGTGATCGGGGTCTCCGCCTGTGGATCGGGCGAACCGCGCGAAGTGGAAGAGGGTGAAGTCGTCACGGTCGGCAAGCTCGAGTACACGGTGATCTTCTCCCGGTACCTGAACGAAAACGATGCCGAGGACGTCGCCTACCTGAAGGGCCAGCAGCCGGTCAAGGACGGCCACAACTACTTCGGCGTCTTCCTCCAGGTCTTCAACCCGAACCACAGCTCCTTCACCGTGGCGCACACCCTGACGATCACCGACTCGACCGGCAAGCGCTACAAAGCGCTGCCGAGCGAAAGCGAATATGCCTTCCCGTTCAGCAGCATCCTGACGGAACAAGAACCGATCCCGAGCAACGACTCGTCGGCCCAGTCCGGCCCGATCGTCGGCGCCGTCGCGGTCTTCGAACTGCCCGAAGAAGTCTCCTCGAACCGGCCGCTGCTGCTGCACATCCCCGGCGCCCCCGGCGATTCGGGCACCGTCAAACTAGATCTGTAACCGAGGGTCCGCCTCAGCCGGCTATTCGTAGCCGGCGGAGAGGACCTCGGAGGCGACCGGCGCGGCGACTTCGCCGCCCGCCGCTTCGGCTTCGATCAGCAGCACCCCGATCGCCAGCTTCGGCTTGTCGACCGTGGCGAAGGCCGAGAACCAGGCGTCCTTACGGTGCTGAGGGGTCGCTTCTTCGCCTTCGACTTCTTCGGTCGGTTCTTCGCCTTCTTCGCTTTCGACGACCTGCCCGAGTTCAGCGGTGCCGGTCTTGCCCGCGACCTGGCCGGCGGCGATCGCGCCCGCGGTGCCGGTGCCTTCCTGGACGACGCCGACCATCAGTTCGGTCAGTTCGTTCGCGGTCTTCTTCGTCATCACCCGCACCGGCTTCATCGTCGGCCGCAGCTTCTTGCCGGCGACGATCGAGGTCGGCATCCGCACGCCGTCGTTGGCGATCGTCTGGGCGACGCTCGCCATCTGCAGCGGCGTCGCCAGCACTTCGCCCTGGCCGATCGCCGACACCGCGAGGTCGACTTCTTCGCCGATTTCGGTCGGGATCGTCGATTCGGCCGGTTCGACTTCCTTGGTGATCGAGGGCGAGTAGAGCGTTGGCGGCGCGTTGAAGCCGAACTTTTCCGCCGTTTCGACCATCTTCTGATTGCCGATCTTCGGGCCGAGCGGCAGGAAGTCGGAGTTGCACGACTCGGCGAAGGCCTGGCGGAAGGTGCCGCCGCAGTACTCCCCGTTCGCGTTTTCGATGAAGCGCCCGCCGACGTTGATGCCGTCGTTGATTTCGAATTCGTCGGTCAGCTTGACGACGCCCTTTTCGAGCGCCGCGACGGAGGTGAGGATCTTGAAGGTCGAGCCCGGGGGCTGGGGGGCGGAGAAGGCCTGGCCGGCGAGGGCGCGGACGTCGCCGGTCTTGGCGTCGAGGACGGCGACGCCGCCCGCCCGCCCGGCCAGCGCCGCGACCGCGGTTTCCTGCAGCGTCGGGTCGATCGTCGTCCGCACCGACGTGCCTGGCTCCGGCTTCGATTCGGCGAGCACGCGGCCGCCGGAGCCCTTGCCGCTGACGGCGAGCAGCTTGCCGCCCGGCTTGCCCGCGAGGCGGCGGTTGAAGGCCCGCTCCAGGCCGCTGATCCCGACCGGCGTTTCCGGCGGGAAGCCCTGGCGGGCGAGGCGCGGCTCATCGTCTTCGGAGGCTTCGCCGATTTCCCCGGTGACGTCGATCGCGGCGCTGCCCATCGGGTGTTCGCGTTCGTCCGCCGGACCTTCGGCGAGCACCGTGCCGTCGGCGGCGAGGATCGACGCGCGCGGCGCCAGTTCGGTCTGCGCTTCGAGCTTCTCGCCCGGCTTCAGCCCGGGGAAGACGAGGTACGGCGCCCAGGCGATGCCGCCTTCGGCCCAGGGCAGCTCGAGCTCTTCGTTGACCATGCCGAAGGCGACGGTCTTGATCCGCACCGCCACCGGCACGACGGTCTGGCCGCCTTCGGAGGTCGAGCCCTTGGCTCGTTCGACGAGGACCCCGCGCTCGGTCGCGACCTGCTGGGCTTCGTGGTAATCGGCGGCGAATTGCTTGGCGGAGATCGACTGCCTGGAGGCGTCGTTCAGCTCCGCGTACATCGCGGCGAAGTTCTTGTGTTGCCAGGCTTCGGCGAAGTGGTTGGCGGCGTCCTTCTCGGGCGATCCGGGGACGCCCATGGCGGCGCCGACGACGAAAGCGACGACCGCGATCGCGCCGAGCGGGGCGGCTCGGCTAAGCAGTCGTCTACGACGCTCAAACTCGGAAGACTGCTTACTCACCGCTGGAAAGGTAATCGAGCGGTCCGCCACATGCTTGTATTCGGTAGGTGACCGTGCTCGATTGGGCGATCCTCGCCTTCACGCTCGCCCTCGCGCTCTGGGGGTATCGCCAGGGGCTGATCGTCGGGGCGCTGACCCTGGTCGGCTTCGGCGTCGGCGCCTTCCTCGGCTCGCGGCTCGGCCCGATCGTCCTCTCGCAGGGCGCCGATTCGCCCTACGCGCCGCTCTGCGGGGCGATCGGGGCACTCCTCGTCGGGGCGCTGGCGGCGGTGATGTTGGAGGGGATGGCGCTGGCGCTGCGGCGGCGGCTGATCCGGCGTCCCCTGCTGCACCGCGCCGACGGAGCGGGCGGGGCGGCGCTGATCGGCGCCGTGGCATTGGGGCTCGCCTGGATCTTCGGCGCCGTGGCGCTGCACGCGCCGGGGACGACGCAGCTGCGCGCCGACGTGCAGAACTCGGTGATCCTGAGTGAGCTCGACCAGGTGCTGCCGCCGAGCGGCGGGGTGCTGAACGTGCTCGACCGGGTCGACCCGGCTCCCTCGATCGCCGGCCCGGCGACGCCGCGCGAGTCGCCCAACTCGAAGATCGCCGAGGACCCCGACATCGAAGCGGCCGGAAGCTCGGTGGTGCGCGTGCTGAGCACCGCGTGCGGACTCGGCATCGAGGGCTCGGGCTGGGCGGTGCGGCCGGACCTGATCGTCACCAACGCGCACGTCGTCGCCGGGGCGACCGACACGACGGTGACGACGCAGAGCGGAGTGCAGCTCGATGCGACCGCGGTCTACTACGAACCGCAGAACGATCTGGCGCTGCTGCGGGTCGCCGCCAATCTGCCGACGCTGAAGGTGGCAGAAGGGAACTCGGAAGGGGAGGAGGCGGCGGTGCTCGGGTATCCCGAGAACGGTCCCTACACGGTGACGCCGGCGCGGGTCGGCGAAACGCGATCGACCGTCAGCGAGGACTCCTACGGTCGCGGGCCGGTCGAGCGGACGATCACGGCGCTTGGTGGAGATGTGCGGAGTGGCAACTCGGGCGGGCCGCTGCTGAACTCGAAGGGCGAAGCGGTGGGGGTCGTCTTCGCGGCGACGACGAGCGGGCCGAAGGGCGGCTTCGCCGTGCCGGCGGCGGAAGTGACGGAAGCGATCCACCATGTCTCGCCGGGCGACGTCTCGACCCGCGCCTGCACCCGCTGAGGCGTTCATCGGGGCCAAAATCGGCCGGCCCATGCATGCCGTTCAGTAATGTAAATTTGACGTGAACGCCGCATTCCAAAGTCAAGCCGCGCCACCGGCGACCGAGGCACCGGCCGCCGGTTGCGGATCGGTCTGCCCGGACTTCCACGAGGCGATCGAGCTGATCGGCCGCCGCTGGACCGGCGCCATCCTCTGTTCGCTGATCGAGGGCCCGCGCCGCTTCGGGGAGCTCGGCAAGGTCGTCCCAGGATTGTCGGACCGACTGCTTTCGCAGCGCCTTCGGGAGCTCGAGGAAGAGGGCCTCGTCCAGCGCGACGTCGAAGCCGGGACGCCCGTGCGGGTCACGTATTCGCTGACCGAGACGGGCGAAGCGCTTGGTCCCGCGATTCGCGAGCTGAAGGCGTGGGCCAAGCACTGGAAAGCCACCGCCTGACGCGCCTGCACCGGCGCATCTCGGTGTCCTCAGTCGCTCCGCTTCGGGTCACGCACGTTTGTGCGCTCCCCTCGCCTCGCTCCCTGCGTCCTTGATCTGCTTGGTCCAGCCGCGTCAGGCGGCGCCTTTAGGCTCCATTCGATGACGGATCCTCAAATCTCGCTTGGCGTCGGCGCGCGCCCTGGTCCCGACCTTCCCGGGCCGTTCGCGGTCGGCCGCTACGCCAAGGTCCTCCAGGAGGAGATGCGCAAACGGGCACGGGTGCTTCTGATCGGCGAGGTGACCGGGATGGGGCGGAGCAGGAAACAGGCCTACTTCGAGCTGCGCGACGGCGAGGGCGCGGTGCCCTGCGTGATCTGGCTGAACGACCTCGAACGGGCAGGGCTGCCGGAGGGAGCGCTGCGCGACGGCGTCGAGGTGGTGATCGCCGGCGGGCCGGACTACTACCCGGGCGGCGGTGCGGCCTCGCCTAGCTTCAGCTTCCGCGCGACCCACGTGCGGCTGGCGGGTGAAGGAGACCTGATGGCGCGGCTCGAGGCGCTCCGCACCCAGCTCCGCGGCGAGGGCCTGTTCGAGCTGCAGAAGCAGCTGGCGCGGCCGGCGCTGCCGAAGACGATCGGCGTCGTCACCGCCGAAGGCGGCGCGGCGCGGCGCGACCTGCTCGCCGGGCTGGCGCGGCGCGGGTGGGGCGGGACCGTGGTCTGGGCTTTCGCGCCGGTGCAGGACCGCCACGCGGCGCCGGCGATCGCGCGGGCGCTGCAGGATCTGGCGGCGCGGCCGGAGATCGAGGCGATCGTGGTTACGCGCGGCGGCGGCAGCCTCGCCGACCTCTGGGCCTTCTGCGACGAGACCTTGTGCCGGACCGTGGCGATGCTGCGGGTGCCGGTGGTGAGCGCGGTCGGGCACGAGCGCGACTCGACCCTGATCGACGATGTCGCCGCGATCTACTGCTCGACGCCGACCCACGCGGCGGAGGCCGTGGTGCCGCTCGACTGCGGCGCGGCGCGGCGCGACCTGGCGCGGATGTCGCTGGCTCTGCGGCGCGGGGCGGACGGGGCGATCGGCGCTCGGGCGCGGCACCTGGGCGCGTTGGCGCGGGGGCCGGCGCGGGCGCTGCAGCGTCAGCGCACGATCCTGAACCAGAAAACGCGTGAGATCCGGGCAGCGTCGGAACGCGGCATCGCCGAACGGACGGCGAGCCAGAGGCGGATCGCCGGGCTGGTGCTCGAGCGTGCGCGGCGGCGAGCATTGGGCCAGGTCGAGCGGGCGGGTGAGGAGGGCCGTCGCCACGGCGTCGCGCTCGACATGGCCTCGGAGCGGGCCGTGGCCCAGCGCCGTGAGGCGCTTCGCCAGGCCGCGGTCGCCCTGCGCGCCCACGATCCGGAGCGCACGCTCGAGCGCGGTTACGCCCTGGCCGAGACCGAGGACGGCGAGCCGCTGACCGGAGCCGCCGCCGTGGCCGCCGCGGGGCGCTTTAGCCTGCGCTTCAGCGATGGACGAGTCGACGCCCGAACCGCTGCTGATCCCGGAGCCGGAGCCGGAGGAGATCGTCGTGACTGACGGCGCGCCCGCCAGCTATGAGGACGCGGTCGAGCGCCTCGAGGAGATCATCGACCGCCTCGACTCCGGCCAGGCCGGCCTCCGCGAGACCCTCGAGCTCTGCAAAGAGGGCCGCACCCTGGTCGACTACTGCGCCGGCGAGCTCGACGCCGTCGGCGAGGGCCTCAAGGAACTCAATCTCGACGATTTGGCTGCTCGGCTGGATTCGTCCGCCGCTACCGGTTCCTGACGCCGTCACACCCCTCGGTTGACGGGCCGAACTCAAGATGGGCTGGAGTTATCGGCCCATCAACGGCGCGGTGTCACGCGGGTGTGTCGGGCCGGGGCGGGCCTGAGCAGAGCCGGCCGACGGCGGGGCAGCCGCGGCACAGGTCCCAGGTGCGTTCGGCTTCCGGTGCGGGCTCGAAGTTGCCGGCGCTGATCGACGCGACGGCGGCCTCGATGCGGGAGCGGCCCGCCGCCATGTCCGCCTCGGTGAGGACGGTGCGGACGGGGGAGTCGGCGCGCTCGAGGAAGACGTAGGCGACCTCGACCTCGGTCGCGCCGAGGCTCTCCTTGGCGGCGAGGGCGTAGATCGAGCGCTGCACCTCGTAGTGGGCGGCGCGGGCGGCCGGGTCGTCGCCGCGGAGCCGGTCGGTCTTGTAGTCGACGACCAGCGGCGGCAGTCCCTCGCGCTCGACCAGGAGGTCGATCGAGCCGCGCAGGACGGTGCTGCCGGCGCTGAGGAGAATCGGCACCTCGGCGCGGACCCGGGTCGCGGCGGCGATCTCGGCACGGAGTGGTGACCCGAGCCAGTCGCGCACCGGCCCGAGAAGCTCCTCGGCCTCGGCCGCCCCCAGGTCGAGCCCGGCCGCGAGCGCGTGCCGCCGCGCCAGGTCCGCCGTCGGCTCGCTCCAGTCATTGACGAGGCTCCACTCGAGCAGCGCATGCACCGCCGCCCCCCGCGCGCTCCGTTCTTCCCGCGCCGAAGGCCCCTCGTCCCCGGCCCCCACCAGCACGGTTCCGCCACTCGTCCCGGCCGGAGCGTTCGCACTTTCCCGCGCTATTCGCGGATTACTGCGAACGCTCCCCGGGGTGCCGCGCGGCGTCGCGGGGGCGGCGCTGGGGAGGCCGAGGACCCGCTCCATGTAGAAGCGGTAGGCGCATTCCTCGAAGGCGCTGATCGCGGTGTAGGAGAGGGGGCGGCTGGGGACGATCGGCGGCTTGCGCTCGACCAGGGGCGGAGTGCCGGTGCCCAGGGACCGCTCGGCGGCGGCGTCGAGGCGGAGGTCCCGCAGTTCGGCGGCCCGCTCGGGTGAGGGGACGTTGGCGTGAACGGCGATGAACGAGGCGGGGAAGGTCTCGTCGAGTCCCGGCCGAGCTTCGGCCGGCGGGACCGGGACCGAGGGCGACTCGATCTCCGCCTGGTCCGGCAAGGGTGACGAGGAAGACCCTGAACGAACCTCCACGCTGTTCGTGAGTGAAGGGTCTTCCTCGTCACCCAACCCCGCCTCGGGTTTCGGGCGGTCGAGGTCGAAGGCGCTGACGACTCGCTCGATCACCGCGGTGCCCGGTTTCGTTTCCTTCGCCGGCTCGGGTTTCACCACGCCGCTCAGGATCAGGCGCTCCCTCGCTCTCGTCGCGGCGACGTGGAAGAGGCGCAGGCCCTCCTCGGAGTCGCGCGTTTCGCCTGCCTCGATCAGGTCGCCGTAGTCGTAGAGGTTCACCGAGGCGCGGCCGAGGCGGCGCCACTGGAGGCCGAACTTCGGCGGCTGCTCGCGTCCCAGGGCAAGGACCGGGCGGCGGCCGCCGGAGAGAAGCCCCCGGGCCAGGTCGGGCACGGCGACGACCTCGAACTCGAGCCCCTTGGCGTTGTGGACGGTCATGATCCGGACGCCGTCGTGGCCCTCGGCGGCGGTCGCGGCCTGGGCCTCGGTGTCGGTTTCGGCGCGGGCGGCGAGGAAGTCGAGGAGGCCGCGCAGGTCGCGGCCCTCGCGCGACTCGTAGGCCGCCGCCAGCCGCGAGAGCTTGCGCACGTTCGCCAGTCGCGACTCACCGCTCGGCTGCAGCAACGTCGCCAGGTCGTAGCCGGTCTCGGTCACCGCAGCCTCGACCAGCCCGGCGAGGGAGAGGCGCGGCGCCCGCGCCCGCAGTCCGACCAGCTGGGTCGCGAATTCGACCAGCAGGGCGCGCTCCTCGGCGGGGATCTGCTCAAGCCGCTCCGGCTCGGCGAGTTCCGCCTCGCCCTCGAGAGCCAGCGCCTCCAGCGCCGGCCAGACGTGACGCCGCCGCCCCGCCGCCGCGCGCAGCAGCCAGAGCGTGTCCGGGGCGACAGCGCAGGCGGGCGAGGCGAGGGCGCCGAAGAGCGCTTCGTCGTCGAGCGGGTTGGCGATCGCCGCCAGCAGCGCGCAGACATCGGCCACCTGCTGCTGGGACCAGTAGCCGCGCCCGCCGACCACGTAGGGCCGCAGCCCCGCCCGCGCCAGCGAGTCCTCGTAGGCGTCGAGGTGGGTGAAGGCGCGCAGCAGGACGACCATCGAGCCGCGCTCGACGCCCGCCTCGTGCAGCTCGCACAGGCGCGCCGCAAGGGTCCGCGCCTCGGCAAGGCAGTTGAGCGGGGTGCGGCCGTCGATCGCCGGTTCGAGGTCGATCCCGTCGGCGTCCCAGCCGTCGCGCGAGGTGAGGTGGAGCTCCACCGCCGGGCCGGGGCCGCGCGGGGCCGGGGACGACGGCCCCGCGCCGACGGTGAGCGGGCGGAAGGCGGCGCCGAGCAGCGTCTCGCCGAGCAGGTTGACCGCGGCGATCACCTCGGGGCGCGAGCGGAAGTTGCCGCTGAGGCGCATCAGCTCGGCGTCCGGCGCCGCGTCGATCTGCTCGCGGCGGCGACGGAAGACTTCGAGGTCGGCGTGGCGGAAGGAGTAGATCGACTGCAGCTCGTCGCCGACCACGACCAGCTGGGTCTTCGGTCCCTGCAGCGCCTCGATCAGGCGGAGCTGGAGGCGGTTGGTGTCTTGGAACTCGTCGACCAGCAGGTGGGAGAAGCGGCCGCGGTAGGCCTGGCCGATCTCGGCCCGCTCGAGCAGGCGGGCGGCGAGGATCAGGAGGTCCTCGAAGTCGATCCCGGCGCGGCGCTCCTTCGCCGTCTCGAAGG
>JAOPZF010000169.1 GCA_025964255.1 Solirubrobacterales bacterium
CGGTTCACGCCGCCGCCCCCAGCGGTTCGTCGCGCCCGCGGCTCTCCGGTTCGGCCTCGGCTTCACGCCGCGCCCGGTCGGAGATCAGCAGCAGCAGCGCCAGGAGGACGAAGTTGGCGACGATCGAGCTGCCGCCATAGGAGACGAAGGGCAGGGTGACGCCGGTCAGCGGGATCGTCCTGGTGACGCCGCCGATGATCACGAACACCTGGACCGCGAAGACCGCGGTGAGGCCGGTGGCGAGCAGCTTGGAGAAGCCGTCGCGGGCGAGCAGGGCGATCTTGAAGCCGCGGGCGGTGATCAGCAGGTAGGTGGCGATCAGCCCGCAGGCGCCGAAGAGTCCGAGCTCGTTGACGATCAGCGGGTAGATCGTGTCGGTTTCCGCCGCCGGCAAGATGATCGCCTTCGGTTCGCCGGGGGCATGGAGCAGCGCCTGCCCGAAGCCTTTGCCGAAAAGGCCGCCGTCGGCCTGGGCGAAGATCGACTGCAGGATCTGGTAACCGCTGCCTTCGGCTTCGGCGTACGGGTGCAGCCAGATCTCGACCCGCTCGTGGACGTGCGGGACGGTAGCGACGATGAAGTACGCGCCGACGAGGAAGAGCAGCATCCCGATGACGACGAAGCTGAAGCGCCCGGTCGCCACGTAGAGCAGCGCCAGGAAGGCGGCGAAGAACATCAGCGAGCTGCCGAGGTCGCGGATGAAGACGAGCAGGAACATCGAGGCGCCCCAGACAACCAGCATCGGGCCGAAGTGTTTGAGCGGCGGCAGGGTGATGCCGAGGACCCGCCGCGCTCCGACGATCAGCACCTCGCGGTTCTCCCGCAGGTAGGAGGCGAGGAAGACGACGATCGCGATCTTCGCGAACTCGGCGGGCTGGAAGGAGATCGGGCCCACCTTCACCCCTAGGTAAGCCCCATTGACCTGTTCGCCGATCCCCGGCAGGCGCGGCGCCAAGAGCAGCAGGATGCCGACCGTGGCGATGATGTACCGGTAACGCTCGAGCACGTCGTAGTCGCGCAGGAACTGGATCGTCAGCGCGAAGAGGATGAGCCCGAAGACGAACCAGTTGGCCTGGTTGCGGGCGAGGCCTTCATCGATCCGGTAGAGCATCACCAGGCCGAACGCGGTCAGCACCGCCATCAGCGGGAAGAGGTACGGGTCGGCGTTAGGCAGGCGGATCCGCAGGTAGAGGTGGGTCGCGAGGCAGATCGCGAGGAAGTAGGCGCCGTAGGTGACGCTGAGGTTGCCGAGTTTCGAGCTCTCCTGGGCGAAGACCGCGGCGAAGCCGGCGGTCAGCAGGAGCACCACCGGGATCAGCGCGAGCAGCTCGCGGTTGCGGGCGCGGGTCACCGGGTGAGCCCCTGGCCGCGTTCGATTTCTTCGAGCAGCTTGACCGCGTCTTCGCGCGAGCGCAGGCCGTGGCCGGTCACCGCGTCCTTGCGTTTTTCGGGCAGCGATGCGGTCTGCACCGGGGCCGAATATTTTTCGCTCCAGAGCTTGACGCCGAAGGGCAGTTCGTAGGGCAGGCCGCGGTAGAGGGCGACGCGGCCGGCGTCGTCGGTGCCGAGGAACCAAACGTGGCGGATGCCATAGGTGGCACCGAAGACGATCGCCCCTATCACGATCAGCGCGGCGAGGGCACCGGCGACGCGTTTGACGACCTTGCGGCGCCTGCCGGGCTTCTTCTTCGCGGCCTGGTCCTCGCGCCGTTGGCGGGCCGCGTCCCCCGCGGCGCGGCGGCGGACCTCGGTGGCGGTCAGCCCCGACTCCTCGGCGGTCGAGCCGATCAGCGTCGCCCCCTCCGAGGCCGAGTCGAGCGCCGGTTCGGCCGCGTCGACGACTTTGAAGGTGATCACGCTGATGTTGTCGCGGCCGCCCGCCCGGTTGGCTTCGTCGATCAGCGCGCGGACCGCGTTCTGCATCGAGGTGGCGCGTGCCAGCAGCCGCCCGATGTGCTCGTCGTCGAGCATCGAGGTAAGCCCGTCGGAGCAGATCAGGAAGACGTCACCGGCCTGCGCGGGGACCGTCTGCAGGTCGACCTCGACCTCCGGTTCGGGGCCGAGCGCGCGGGTGATGATCGAGCGCTGCGGGTGGTCCTCGGCCTGCGCCTCGGTGAGCTGCCCTTTGCGCCGCATCTCCTCGACCAGCGAGTGGTCGCGGGTGAGCCGTTCGAGCTTGCCCCGCCGCAGCCGGTAGGCGCGGCTGTCGCCGACGTGGCCGATCGCCACCTCCTCGGCGATCGGGTCGAGGATCGCCGCGGTCGTCGTCGTCCCCATCCCGTTGAGGTTGGGGTCGGTGCGGGCGAGCCGGTGGATCGCCCGGTTGGCGCCCTCGATCGTCAGCTGCAGGACCCGCTCGGGCGGACCCTCGGGCATCCCGCCCTCGAACGCCTCGACCGAGGTCTTCGACGCGACCTCGCCCGCCTGCGCGCCGCCCATCCCGTCGGCGATGACGAAGACCGGGGCGCGGACGAAGACCGAGTCCTCGTTGGCGCTGCGCTGGCGGCCGGTGTCGGTGGCGAAGGCCTGGTCGGTGATCCGCAGCGTCATTACTTCCCCAACCCGCCCATCACCGTCAAGATGCCTCGAAGCGGAAGACGGTGTCGCCGATCTGGACCGTGTCGCCGTCGACCAGCTCCGCCTCGCCGTGCAGCGCGCCGCCGTTCAGCAGCGTGCCGTTCGTCGACTTCATGTCCTCGACGAAATGGCGCCCTTCGCGCGAGAACAATCGGGCGTGGATGCTCGACGCGTAGCGGTCCTCGATCTGGACGTCGGCATCCTTGGAGCGGCCGATCGAGAGCCCGCCGAGCAGGTCGAAGCGCTCGTCACGGGTGAGGCCGCCGCCGCGCTCGACGATCAGCCAGGCGTCGACGCCGCGCTGCACCTCGCCGCCGTACGCCTGCGCGGCGTGGAATCCGGTCGCGTCGGGCGCAGGGGCCGCGGTCCGCCGGAGATCGCGGAAGGAGCTCCTCGCGATCACCAGCAGGAACAGGAAAAGGACGGCCAGGAAGCCGAATTTCAGTGCGGTGGATAGAGGGTCGTAGGCCACTCGTTCGTCACCTTACGGTCAGCGCCTGAAGCCAGGCGGTTCTACTGCTCGATGTCGAACAGAAAGGTCGTCGTCCCGACGGTCACCTGGTCGCCCGGGCTGAGGCGGGTGGAGGTGACGCGCCTGCCGTTCACCTTGATCCCGTTGGTCGAGCCGAGGTCGACGATCTGCCACTCACCGGAATCGGAGCGACGCAGCTCGGCGTGACGACGGGACACATTGGGGTCGGCGAGCACGCACTCGGCCGATTTCGAGCGGCCGATCGTCGCGCGCGGGCCGTCGAAGACGTAGCGCCGGTCATCGAGCGAGATCACCGCGCGGGTCGAGACCAACGCGCGGACGTCCTGCTCGGGTTCTTTCGGCCGCTGGCGATCACGCTCGCGGACCGCCGAGTAGACCATCGTGTGGCCCTCTTCGCCCTGCCGCGGGGCCTCGCCCTCGTGGACCGGCGCCTTCACCATCCGTGGCTGGATGCCGAACTCGCCGAGCCGCAGCCGCTCGTCGGTCTGGAATTCGACCGCCGGCCGGGTCAGCAGGTCGTAGCTGCGCCGGCGGGCGTGCTCGAGGAGGTAGCCGGAGAGCTCCTGCTCGAGCGAGCGCTCGTAGCCTTCGAGCTTCGAGCGGTCCTGCTTGGAGAGGAAGATCGTGTACTCGTTGGGGACGTAGACCCGCTGCACCGAGGCGGTCTTGTGCGCGTCCATTTCCTTGGCCAGTTTGCGGGCCAGTTCGACCGGCTGCACCTCGGAGCTGAAGGCGCGCGAGAACACCCCCTCGACGAGGCCTTCGATCCTTGACTCAAGGTTGCGGAGAAGGGCGATCTGAACGTTCCTTTTGTGGCAGGCTCAAGCCTCCGCCTCTGCGGAGGAGTCGCGGATTCTAGGGGAGTACCAGCCCATGGCCGAGCACGAGGACCGCGCCGACCGCTGCGGCGAGCCCGATCGCGGCGACTCGCAGGCCCACGTGGCGGGTCTGGCCCGCCGGATGGTCGGCGAGCAGGTCGAGCGAGTCCTCGATCGCGGTGCCCACCTCCTCGAGCGTCGGGCGGCGGTCAGGGCGCGGGTCGAGGCAGGCGTCGATCTCCTCCGTGAGCCCCCGCGGGAGGTCGGGACGGAGGCGGTGCAGGGAGCGGGCGCGGCGGCCGATCGAGCGCACGGTGGCGACCGCGTTGCCGCGCCGGTGCGGATTTTCGCCGCTCCAGCACTCGTAAAGCGTCAGGGCGAGCGAGTAGACGTCGGCCTCGGGACCCGCTTCGAGCCCCTCGGCCTGCTCCGGCGACATGTAGGCAAGCGTGCCGATCACGTCGCCGGTCGCGGTCAGCCCGGCCGCGTCGGTGATCGAGGCGATTCCGAAGTCCATCAGCTTGGCGCGCGGCTGGCCGTCGACGACCTGGACGTTCTGCGGCTTGATGTCGCGGTGGATGACGCCACGCGAGTGGGCGTGGTCGAGCGCCTCGCAGAGGTCGGCGCCGATCTCGCCGATCTCGCGGTCCGACAGCGCGTCTTCGCCGGCCAGGCGGGCGAGGGTCGAACCCTCGACCAGCTCGGAGACGAGCAGCGCGCTGCCGTCCTCCTCCCCCATCTCGTAGAGGGTCACGATGCCGGGGTGGTTGAGGCGCGCCGCCGCCTGCGCCTCGCGCAGCACCCGCTCGTCGCCGCCGGAGCCGTGCTGCTCGATCGCCTTGACCGCGACCGCCCGCTCGAGCCGGCCGTCCCAGGCCTCGTAGACGACCCCGAATCCGCCGCTGCCGATCCGGCGCTCGATCAAGAACCGATCCAATACAAGTGAGCCGACCATCGCCTCTTGGTGTTCTGCGGGCCGCTCCTTCCTCCTCCCCGCCGCGGGTTGGGAAAAAGGCACCGTTTCCGGCGAGTTCAAGCGTCCCCTTAGTTTTAGGCGCAATACTCCCGCGCCAGTCCACCAGCCTTGGAGAGCCGTTTCTTGGAGTACTCGTCTTCACGCGGCGAACGCCGGTCCCGCCGGCCGAGCCGTAGACCTGAGCGCCAGCAGATCATGCTGCGGCGCCTTCTCGCGCTGGGCGCGGCGCTGGTCGTGCTGATCCTGGTCGTACTCGGCGTGAAGGGCTGCCTCGACTCGCGAGCGCGCGGGGCGCTCACCGATTACGCCGGGGAGGTCGAACAGATCGTCAACGAGACTTCGCAGACGAGCAAAGCGTTCTTCGGCAAACTCGAAGACCCGGGGAACCTGTCGGTGACCGAATTCTCAGGCGCGGTGAACGCCGACCGCAGCGCCATGGACACCCTCCTCGGCCGGGTCGAAGGGCTGAGCGCGCCCGGCGAAATGAGCGGCGCTCAGAAGTCGCTCGAAATCGTCTACGAGCTGCGTGACGCGGCGATGGACACGATCGCCAACAAGATGAAAACGGCGCTCGGGGAAGCCGGGGCGCAGCAGGCGACGGCGGCGATCGCGCGGCAGATGCAGAAGCTGCTCGCCTCCGACGTCACCTACGAATCGGTCACGCGGCCGGAAATCAACGGCAAGCTCTCCGACAATGGGATCGAAGACCAAGAAGTGCCGAAAAGCACCTTCGTCCCCGACGGGACCAAGTGGCTCGACGAAGCCGAAGTGGCGAAAGCGCTGGGGCAGGTGAGCGGCACGACCGCCGGCACCCCGTCGTCAGGCACCCACGGCCTCGGCCTGGTCGGAGTGCGGATCGGCGAAAGCGAACTGGTGCCGGAAGTGCCTAACTCGGTGGTGGTCGAAGGCACGCCGGAAATCGAAGTCGAAGTGGAAAACCAGGGCGAATCGACCGAGAACGGGGTCACCGTGGTGGTGACCGTGAACGGCAAAGAAACGACGGAAGAAATCCCGACGCTCGAAGTGGGCGTGGCGGAAACCGCGGTGGTGCCGCTGACGCCCACGCCGGAAGGCCTGACGGAACTCGAAATCGAAGTCGAACCGGTGCCCGGTGAGGAATTCACCGCCAACAACGAAGCGACCTACACGGTCAACTTTGAATAGTTTGTCCTTGTGAGGATCGCCTATCTAGGTCCGGCGGGGACCTTCACCGAGGACGCCCTCGGTGAAGCGCTCGGCGACGTCGAGTTCGAGCCGCTGCGCACCGAGACCGTCTACGACGCGATCCTCGAGGTGATCGAGGGCCGCGCCGACCGGGCGCTGGCCCCGTACGAGAACTCGATCGAGGGCTCGGTCCGCGGCACCCTCGACATCCTCGCCTTCGACGCGCCCAACGTCTCGATCGTCGGCGAGCACGACTACCCGGTGCGCCAGCACCTGATCGTGCGGGACGGGGTCAAGCTCGAGCAGATCGAGGCGGTGCTCTCCCACCAGCAGGGGCTGGCGCAGACGGCGCGCTTCCTGCGCGAGAACCTGCCGGGGGTCGAAATGCGCAGCGTCAGCTCGACCGCGGCAGCGGTTCGGATGGTCTCCGAGTCGCCCCGTCCGTGGGCGGCGATCGGCGCTCGCGCGGCGGCGACGCTCTACGGCTGCCAGATCCTGCGCGAGGGGATCCAGGACGAGGCGAACAACGTGACGCGCTTCGTCTGGGTGGCGCCGGCGGGGACCGAGCCCGGCATCGGCGACGCCGCGGGCAAAGCGTGGAAGACCTCGCTGATCTTCTCGGAGCTGGGCGAAGACAAGCCCGGCGCCTTGGTCGCGGCGTTGAGCGAGTTCTCCTCGCGCGGGATCAACCTCTCGCGGATCGAGTCGCGGCCGCTGCGCTCCCAACTGGGGCGCTATTTCTTCTTCGTCGACGCCGACGGGAAGCTCGAAGACCAGCCGGTCGGGGACGCGATCGCGGCGCTCCGGGGCAAGGCGGAATCGGTCCGCATCCTCGGCTCCTACCCGCTGGTTTAGCCCGCCGCTTCCCCGCCCCCTTACAATTTCGGCCCATGGCCAGGGTGCTGGTGCTCAATGCGACGTATGAGCCGATCAACGTCTGCACGATCCGACGCGCTGCCGTGCTGCTCCTGAAGGAAAAGGCGGAGCTGCTCGAGCAACGGAATGGCGACGCCCTCCACTCCGAGCACGTGACCCTGAAGCGCCCCGACGTGATCCGCCTCGTCAACTACGTCCGCATCCCCCGTGAGGCCCACCGCCGCAAGATCACCCGCCGCGCCGTCCTCGCCCGCGACTCCTGGACCTGCCAGTACTGCGGCTCGACCAAATCCGGCCTCACCGTCGACCACGTCATCCCCCGCTCCCGCGGCGGCACCTCCACCTGGGAGAACATCGTCGCCGCCTGCGCCTCCTGCAATCGCAAGAAGGGCAACCGGATGCCGCGGGAGATCAACATGCATCCAAAGAACGCCCCGAGGCCCCCGGCGCCGACGGTCTTTATTCAGGTCGCCAGTCCGAAAATTCCGGACAATTGGCAGCAGTACTTGCCGCAGGCGGCGTGATTCTTTAGGTGCCCGAGGAGGGGGCCAGGACACCCTCCTCGCTCAAACTCGGGCTCATCGGACGCGTCCCGTCCGAGAGACTGCTCCGCGCCCTCGTTACAAGCCGTTCGGAGGGTGTCCTGGCCCCCTCACGTGAAAGGGGGCGCCCGCCGCCTGCTTCGCGAAGCTCAGATGACGAGGGACGAAGGCGGGTTAGGGATCGCGTGAAGCGGCGGGGAGGCTCGAAGCGAGGGTCCGGGGGACCCAGAACGAACCTCCCCGCTGTTGTGAGAGAAGGGTCCCCCGGACCCTCGCCCTCGCTACTCCTCTACGTCGTCCTCCGGGGCCGCGCCGTCGGCGCTCGCACCGTCTTCACTAGCGCCATTGGCGCTCACGTCGACGCCAGTCGTGCTGTCGATCTCGATCTGGTCGGCGTTCGGATCGGTGGTGGTGGCGGGGATGTCGATGTCGTCCTCGGACTCGGCGGCCAGGGCGACGGCGGAGACTCGGTCGTCGTCCTTGATGTTCATGACTTTCACACCTTGGGTCGAGCGACCCATCTGGGAGATGCCGCCGACGCCGGTCCGCTGGACCATCCCGTTCTGCGAGATGAAGAGGAGGTCCTGGTGGGGGTTGACGATCAGGGCGCCGGCGAGGCCGCCCTTCTTCTCGGTGATCCGGATCGTCAGGACGCCTTTGGTGCCGCGGCCCTTGACGGGATAGTCCGCCACCGGCGTGCGCTTGCCGTAGCCGTTCTCGGTGACGACGAACAGTTCGGTGTCGTTGCGTGCGATGTCCATCGCCAGCACACGGTTGTCTTTACCGCCCACGTTCATGCCTTTGATGCCACTGGTGTCGCGACCCATCGGCCGGAGCAACGCCTCGGAGAAGCGGGCCGCGTGGCCTGAGTGGGAGACCATCAGGATGTCGTCTTCGCCCGAGGTGAGGCGCACCTGCACCAGTTCGTCACCTGGGCGCACCTTGATCGCGATGATTCCATCGGCGCGGAGCGGCGTGTTGTAAGAGAGGAATTCGGTCTTCTTGACCAGCCCGTCGGCGGTCGCGAAGACGAGATAGCGGTTCTCTTTGAAGTCCCGCGTCGGGATCACCGCCATCACCTTCTCGCCTTCCTGCAGCGGCAGGACGTTGCGCAGGCTCGAGCCTTTCGAGGTACGCGAGCCCTCCGGCAGTTCGTACACTTTCGTCCGGTACACCTTGCCGCGGTTGGTGAAGAACAGCAGGTAGTCATGGGTCGAGCTGATGTGGAGATGAGCGATGTAATCGTCATCTTTCATGTTCATCCCCATCACGCCGACGCCGCCGCGATGCTGCTGACGGTAGGTCGCCAGCGGCAGTCGCTTGACGTAGCCGGAGGCGGTCAGAGAGATCACCATCTGCTGATCGGCGATCATGTCCTCGATCCCGACCTCACCCTCGAAGGCGGCCAGCTCGGTGCGCCGTTCGTCGCCGTAGGACTCGACGATTTCGGCGAGCTCGTCCTTGACGATGTTCATCACCCGTTCCTCGTCACCGAGGATCTCGCGCAGCTCGCCGATCCGCTCCATCAGGTCGGCGTGCTCGGCGCGCACCTTGTCGGCCTCGAGCGCGGTGAGTCGCTGCAGCCGCATGTCGAGGATCGCCTGCGCCTGCTCGCGGGAGAGCTCGAACTGGTCGATCAACCCCTGGCGCGCCGCGTCGGGGTCGGGCGAGGAGCGGATCAGTTTGATCACCGCGTCGAGGTTGTCGAGCGCGACCAGCAGACCCTCGAGGATGTGGGCGCGGGCCTCGGCACGACGCAGTTCGTACTGGGTGCGACGGGTGACGACTTCGCGCTGGTGCTCGACGTAGTGCTCGATCAACTCGAGCAGGCTGAGGGTCCGCGGCACCGCGTC
>JAOPZF010000276.1 GCA_025964255.1 Solirubrobacterales bacterium
GACTGCGTCGATTACAAGCAGGGGGACCTGCCTGCCTCCCTGCGCACCGCCTGCCCGCACGGCGTGGACGTTTACTACGAAAACGTGGGCGGAGAGATCCAGAAAGCTGCGTTTGGGCTGCTGAATAATTTTGCCCGGGTTGCCCTCTGCGGCCAGGTGGCGCAATACTCGGGCCAGGGAGAGTCGCCCGGCCCTAACCTGATGGGACTGGTGCTCAAACGCGCCACCGTTAGGGGGTTCCTGGCGATGGACCACATGGAACGGCATGCCGAATTCATTGAAAAAGCCAGCAACTGGTATGCCGAGGGCCGTCTGAAGCACCATGCGACGCTCATCACCGGGTTGAAAAACATCCACGAAGCGATCAATTCACTTGTAGCGGGCCGCAACATCGGCAAACAGCTTTGCCAGGTGTCGGCCGATCCGACGTCGTGAACAGCACTTGACGCGTTGCCGGCACCGCATGGTTTTCGCAACGATGACTCGCAGGCGATTGGAGGCGAAAATCACCGCCAGCGCGACGCCATTTTCCCGCAAGCCCTGCTCCAGCGTGAAGGTGGCTTGGTAGCCGCCGCCGAGGCCAGACTGGTGCAGGCGCGTCAGCCCAGCGCGAACAGAAGCTGAAATAGGCAGGCGGCAACGCCAGGCTGGTTATGCGATTAACCACGGGATTCGACTAATTCGATGCGCTACTCGCCCTTCGTCCGCAGGAAAAGCAGGATGACCGCCGCGACAATCGGACCCGCTGCAAGCGTCGCCAGCGCCAGCGAGAACGATTTTGTCTGGCCATAAACCAGTCCGACCATGAGGGGGGAAATCGCGCTGCCAAGTTGCCAAACGGCGTTGGTCAGGCCAGCCGCGGCACCTGCCGACTTGCTGCCTGATGCAGTGGTAATTTCAGCCATCAAAAGCGGAGTATAGCCAAAAGCAAAGGCGCCAAGGATGGGCGCTATCATGTAGAACTGGGCGGTTGTCGAGCACTGGCCGAATACCACCAGCAGTATCGCAAAGCCGGCAAGGCAGGTGACGGACATCGGTATGCGCAGCCGGACATTCAGGTCGGATATCCAGCCCAGCGTGGGCTTCGCCAGCACGGCGCCGACGCCAAACCAGGCGGCGATGGATCCGGCGACGATCGGGGAAATACCGTATTGCTTGGTCATCAGGGCATTGCTCCATGCGCCGTATCCAACTGTACCCCAGAGTCCGCCGAAGCCCGCGAAGGCTAACAAGATCAGGTTTCGATTCTTCATCAGGCCCCGTATTTCGGCGCGGGTGATGGCGATGTAAGCCTCGCGCACGGGACTGTCGCGCAACAGGAGGAAGGATACGACAGCCCAGCCGAGTGTGATACCGCCCAATATGCGAAACGCGGTCTCCCAGCCATATTGCTGCGACATGAGCGGCACGGTGGCATTCGCAATCACCACCGCCAGCGAAGTCGCCGTTGTATAGATCCCCATCGCGCGGCCTTTTTCCTTGCCAAACCAGGCGGTCAATATCTTTACGCCCGCCGAGTAGTCGGCGCCTGCGGCCATGCCCATCGCCAACTGGATCGCCACTCCGCTTGCCAGCGAATGCGTATAACTGAAACAAAAGGTCGCAATCCCGAGTGGAACGAGCGCAAAAGTCATCGTAAGACGCCCGCCGAATGTGTCAGTGAGGAAGCCGGCGACAACGTTGGCGGCGACGTAGCCGATATAGAAGGCAGTGATGAAAGCCCCGAGCATGCTCAACGACAGTCCGAGTGAATGCCCCACCGGCGCCGCCACGGTACTCCACGCCACCCGGTCGACATAGCTCAGCAAAAAAGCGACCCACGTCACGAACAGTACGACCCAGCGGTAGGCCGGAGGCGGATCCGCATCGGGCCGTTTTGCCGCAAAGCTTGGGTCTTCGATAGAAACCGCGGTCAGTTTGGTGCTTGTCTTCATAATTATTATTGTCCTTGATGCCGCATGTCTTTGCGGCCTTATCCTGCAGGTTAATATTCGATGCAGCTGTGGTCTCTCACCGCTGCTCCGAAAGCGCCAAGCGCCGTTCAATCACATATCGAGCACAAGCGAACCACCTACACAACCCGATACACACACCATCATGGTTTTGTTTTCCGCGCGCTCGGCTTTGCTGAGGATGCTGTCCCGGTGGTCTACCTCGCCGGCCAGCACCTTCGTTTCGCAGGCGCCGCACATCCCTTCCCTGCAGCTGTAGTCGTGAGCTATTCCCGCATCGAGCAAGGCATCGAGCAAAGAGCCGCCGGCAGGCACCTGGAGTGTTATTGCGCTGCGGCGAAGTTCGACGCTGTACCCCGCACCGGAAATTGTTGCGTGCGGCTGGATCGGGACAGGCGCGAACCTCTCGACATGGCTGTTGGCATAACCGAGATCTTCACATGCCTGCTCGAACGCATCGAGCATTGCCCCCGGTCCGCAGCAGTAAAAGTGGGTATCGGCGGGCCGCCCTGCCAGCAACTGCTTGAGATTTGGGGGCCCGCTGCATTCTTCATCGAAGTACCAGGACACCTTGATATCGGCCGCGTTGGCGATAGTGCTGATCTGTTCGGCAAACGCGGCTTCTTTTCGCGACCGTGCACAATAAATGAATTCGACGCGCTTGCGCAAGCCAGCCAAACGGTCGAGCATGCTCAGAAGCGGTGTGACCCCAATACCTCCGGCCAACAGCACGGTCCGGGCTGCGTCTTCGCGGAGGGCGAAATTATTGCGGGGCGTCGAGATGGGAACCGTCATCCCGACCCGAAGCTGCTCATGTACGTAGCGCGAGCCGCCACGGCTGTTTCGGTCGTTGAGTACCGCCACCACATACCGCTGGTTATCCGCGGCAGAATTGAGCAATGAATAGCTGCGTATCAGCCCGTTGGGCAAATGCAGGTCGATGTGCGCACCAGGTGTAAAACATGGGAAAGCCGGCGCCGCTTCAGCAGGACGCAGTTCGATGCTGACGACGCCGGTCGCCTCGTAGCGCATGGCATGGACCAGGGTCGTGAGGGTAGGGCTGGGAAGGCTCATGACGTTGACTTGTCTCCTATTATAGAAAGACCACCCCGCTGGCATCCTGGCGGGGTGGTGCCAGCGGCTCACATGATATGCAAGCCACCATCGACCATCACGGTGGTGCCTGTCATGAACGAGGCCTCGCCCGACGCCAGCCAGAGAACCGGATAGGCCACCTCCTCAGGCATTGCCCAGCGGCGCAGCAACGATGTATCCTGGCGCTCGGTCATCAGTTGCTCGACGCTCTTCGCGCCCGCCTTGGCTTTCGCCAGTTGGAAGTCGGTCAGCGTCGCACCCGGGCACACGGCATTGACGCGGACGCCATGGGGCGCTTCTTCATGCGCCAGCGTGCGGGTCAGCGCAAGTTGGGCTGCCTTCGTGGCATCGTAGAGCCCCATGCCTTTGCGCCCAGTCACCGCGTAACAGGACGAGACGTTGACGATGGCCCCGCTTCCCGACAGACGCAGGTGCGGCAGCGCGGCTCGGCAGTAATTCGTCGCGCCAAACAAATTGATCGCTGTGATCGTCTGCCATTCCTCCAAGGTCGCTTCGGACGCCGGCGAGTAGTTACGCATGGCGGCGTTATTGACCAGAATGTCCAGCGTAGCGTGGGTCTCTACTGTATGCCGCACAGCTGCGTCGGCCAATTCCTTGTCCGCGACGTTGGCGACAAAGTGCGTCAGCTTTGCCGACGGCACTTGAGCGCGAATTGCCGCGACAGTGAGTTCCAGCGCCTGCGCATCGGTGTCGACCAGGGTGACCGCCGCGCCCTCGGTGCAGAACAGCAGTGCGCAAGCCTTGCCGATGCCGGCCGCGCCGCCGGTGATGAGGGCTGATTTTCCCGCAAGTCTTTTCATGATTTTTATTTCCTTAATCGGTCTTGCAACGGCTTCGCCGACTCCCATGTCACGCGCGTTTCATGGTGGGCGATGCCGGCTGGTTGGTTTCGCGCTTAGATGGAGTAGACGGGATGCGCGCGACTATCGGTGAGGTGTTCCTTTGCCCACGCGGTCGGATCGGCTGAGTGCTCGAGCAAGACGCCGGCGGCCCGCACGTGCTGCGCAGAGACCGACAAGGCCGGCGGCTCGATCCCTTGCTCAAGCCCCAACACTGCCTCATGGAGCATTCGGCGTGCCATCACGATCGCCTTATCGGTTGGAAGCAGTCGCTCGGCTTCGTGGTCCTGGATCGGACCCATGCTTTCCTGCAGCGATGCATCCTGCATGGCAAAGCCGAAAATACCGCTATAGGCACGTTTATCCTTCTGCGCCTGCCGGTCCATCAGGTAGTCATTGTCCTTGTTGGCTTTCGGCCGGAAGCTGCCGGGCTCATACTCGCAATGGATGCCCTTCCCTTCTTCGAGTTGGCGGCGTTCCTCATCCGACAGCGGCTTGTCTGGATGAAAGTTGACGCTCCAGGACCAGCAGTTGTGATCGTCAATCGGGACCCAGATATGGCCGGCCAGGGAATGTTGGCCAAATGGCGGAATCAGCGTGAACCACGGGAACAACCACTGGGTGATTCTCCAGTAATAAGAATCGGATTCGCCGTTGCGTCTGCCAAACAGGGTCAAGCCGAACGGCTGTTTCTCGATCTCGAAAATGACGTTGCCGTCAGCCTTGATGTAATCCAATGCCTTGGTGTCCTTGTGCATCGGATCGTTGTCGACCTCATAACGATGGACATAAGAAACGTGGGCGGTATCGATTCCGCCTTCCATCGCCTGCAGATAATTGCACTCCTGCACGCGTTTCGAAATAAAGATGTGGCTTGACGGCAAGGTCGCCCATTCCAGCTCAGGCGGCTCGGGCATTTTTTCGACAGGACCCATATAAGCCCACAACAGCCCGCCACGCTCGATACATGGATACGATTTGATGTTCATCCGCGCGCAGGACTGCGGGGCCGATGGAACATCGACGCACTTGCCATTGCGATCGAATTTCAAGCCGTGATACGCGCAGCGGATGCCATTTTCCTCATTGCGGCCGAAATACAGGGAGACGCCGCGGTGCGAGCAGAACTCGTCGATCAGCCCTGGAAGCCCTGCGCTGTCTCGGAAGGCCAGCAACTTTTCGCCGAGGATCGTCACCCGCACTTGCGGCCCATCGGGTTCCCCTATTTCGCTTGACATCAGCACCGGTACCCAATAGCGGCGCATCAAATTGCCCATTGGCGTGTCGCGGCCTGTGCGCACCAGCATTTCCGAGGTTTCCTTGTTCATCACTGTTCTCCACAAAAAATTGTCGTGCCTCATCTCTGTCCGCCTGCCGGACTCGTGTCCACCAGTTGAGATTCAATCTAAGTATACTTGGCGTTCAATCGAAGTCAACATTATTTGTGAAATTGTTGTCCTCCTGATGGACAGCTCAAAACCCAGTGCGGTAAAATTGGTTGTTTTGTAACCCTCCATCGCTATTGTGGTGATGGCTGCGGCCGAATGATGACTGACCGAACCCGTCAAGCGGCAGCCTGTGCAATCAAGGAGAGTGGGATGGCAACTGAAAAAGCAAACGACAGCGTACGCGCTGTTAACCGGGCATTGGATATCCTTATGGCGTTCACCGCCACTGACTACGAACTAACCGCAGCCGCCTTGCTCAAACGTGTCGACCTGAGTCGACCGACCCTGTACCGGCTGCTGTCCACGCTGGAACAAGGTCAATTCCTCATTTCGGAAGGGGAACCTCAAAAATTCCGCCTCGGCCCATCAGTGGCTCACCTGGCGCATGTGTGGACCTCAAGTCTGGATATAAACGAAATTGCCCAGCCGATGATGCGTCGTGTTTGGGAGATAACAGGCGAAACCGTGGCGTTGTTCGTGCCTCAGGGCCTGGACCGCCTGTGTGTTGCAGAAATCCCCAGCCTGCAACCCTTGAGTTTTAAAAGAGGAGTCGGGTACAAGGAACGGCTTGCCCTCGGCGCCAGCGGCCGCGCGATCCTTGCATTCAGGGATCATGACCAAGACCAGATCAAGGTATTGACTGAAGGGATAAAGGTCAGCCATGCGCAGTACGAAACGGAGCTTGAACTGACCAGGGAACGCGGCTATGCGATCAGCCGTGAAGAAGTCATTGCGGGAGCCGTAGCGATCGCTGCACCGTTTTTTAGCGGCAAAGGTCAAGCCGCGGGCTCAATTGGCGTCTTTGGCCCAAGCGTAAGATTGAATGAAGAAAGAATTCAACAGTGGGGTACGCTGCTCAAACGCGAGAGTGAAAATCTTTCCCAAGCGTTAGGAGTCCGGCGAAGCTAATCGGCGCATCTGCTTACCGTGATGGAAGCCGAAGAATCCGCCAGACCTGCGCCTTCGGGGCAAGCGGACCGAACTGAGGCCGCTCGACGGGATCATCCTCGCTATCGCGCGCCAGATCGTTGGCGGCGCTCGCTTTCGAATCGCCGCATCACGCGTCCGGCAACTACTGTTTCGTCGACCAAGTGGCGGCGCTGCGCTGGGTACAGCGCACTATCGCTCGAATCGGTGGCGACCCCTCCGATGTCACGACCTTCCGCCAGTCGGCCGGAGGGGCTGCGGCCGTGTCGCTGATGGCCGGCCCCGCTGGCGCACGGCCTGTTCGACCGCGCATTTGCGCAAAGGGGGCCGGCAAGGGGAAAGTGCTGCCTTAGAGCGCCTAACAAAACCTCCATGACTGCGTTGC
>JAOPZF010000191.1 GCA_025964255.1 Solirubrobacterales bacterium
CTACTGCACTTTGTAACACGCTGTCACAAACTGCTAGCTTCGTCGCATGGCTTGGAACATCGTCGTCGCCGGAGGTGGTTTTGGAGGGCTCGCCGCAGCGCGCGAGCTGGAGAAGGTCATGCCGAAGCAGTCGGCACGGCTGATGCTCGTCAACGAGACGAACTACTCGACCTACTCGCCGTTCCTGCCCGAGGCCGCCGCCGGGACGCTCGATCCGCGCCACGTGGTGACGCCGCTGCGCGACATCCTCAAGCGCACCTACATCCGCCTCGGTGAGATCACCGGTCACGACCCGGCCGCGAAGACGGTCGAGATGACCACCCAATACGGTGAGATCGCGACCGTTCCCTACGACCAGCTGCTGCGCTCGCTCGGCTCGGTCTCCCGGGTGCTGCCGATCCCCGGCCTGACCGAGTACGCGATGGGCTTCAAGGGTCTCGCCGACGCGATCGTGCTGCGCAACCGGGTGATCGAGAACCTTGAGGCGGCCAACGCGACCGCCGACCACCAGCGGCGCGAGGAACTGCTCACCTTCGTCTTCGTCGGCGGCGGCTACGCCGGCCTCGAGGCGCTGGCCGAGCTCCAGGACTTCGCCGCCGACGCGATGGACAGCTACCCGCGCGCCCGCCTGCATGGGATGCGCTGGATGCTGGTCGAGGCGGCGCCGCGAGTCTTGCCGGAGATCGACCAGGACCTCGCCGACTACGCCCTGCGCGAGCTGCGCGGCCGCGGCATCGACATCAAGCTGGAGACGCAGCTGAAAGAGGTCACCCCGAATTCGATCACGCTCTCGACCGGGGAGATCGTGCCGACCAAAACCGTCGTCTGGACCGCGGGCGTCACCCCGGCGCCGATCCTCAAAAATCTGAACGTGCCACTCGACGAGCGCGGCCGGGTGCCGGTCGACAGCCATCTGCGGGTGGAGGGGCTCAACTCGGTCTGGGCGATCGGCGACTGCGCCGCCGCCCCGGATCCCCGCGGCGGCACCTGCCCGCCGACCGCTCAGCACGCGGTCCGCCAAGGCCCGGTCGCGGCCCGCAACATCGCCGCCGCGGTGGGGATCGGCGACCCGGAACCCTTCACCTACAAAAGCGAGGCTTCCTTCGTCAATCTCGGCCGCTACAAGGCGGTCGGGCGGATCGGCGACCGCAAGTTCCGCGGCTTCCCCGCCTGGTTCCTCGCCCGCAGCTACCACATGAGCCAGATCCCGGGCTACGGCCGCAAGGCCCACGCGATCCTCGACTGGACCGCGAGCATGCCGTTCAAGCGCGACATCGCCGAGCTCGGGTCGGTCACGCGCCCCAAACGCCTCGGCTGAGCGCGCCGCTGGCTATTCGACCGTGATTTCCGCTTCCATGCCGTTTGCGGCGTGGCCCGGGAGCGTGCACCACATCCGGTAGGTGGCGCCTGCTTCGACCACCACGGTGGTCGGTTGGCTCGGGGCGGCGGGCGTGGCGCCGACCATCGCGACGACCGGTCCTTCGACCTGCCCTTCGGCGTTGACCCGCTGCATCCTCATGTTGTGGTCGTCCTGTCCACCGTCGATCAACTGGACACTCAGCGCGCCGGGCTTGACGGTGGTGCGACTGGGGACGTAGGTGTATCGAGGGGTCTGGTCGTTAGCGGTGATGCTGACCGCGTTCGCTTCGGGTTCCGGGGTGGAGGCCGGAGGCGTCGCCCCGCTCGGCGAGGTCGCACCGGGCGACGTCGTGGTCGGGGCCGTCGGCGCGGAAGATTCTTCCGGCAAGGCCACCTTGCGGCACGATTTGTAGTGCTTGATCGTCACCACGCGGCGCACCTTCCCGTGGCGCTTCACGTGCCGGACGACGCGCTTGGTGTGCTTGATCCAGATGCACTTGGTCGAGGCGGCGCGGGCCGGCCCGACGTCCCCGCCGCTGCTCAACACCAGGACGAGCGCCAGCGCTGCCAGCGCCGCTACTCCGAAGACTCGCTTCACACCCGGACCAGTTTCGGTTTTTCAAAGCCTTCAGCGCCGGGGATGATCGCCGCCGAGTCGAAGCCGAGCCATTCCTCCAGCAGCGAGCAGTACATCGCGCGGAAGTCGCTGGTCACGCGCAGGTTTTCGTTGCCGTCGAGGGTTGAGAGGCCGGGGAATTCGCCGACCATCTGGCCCTGGGACTGCGAGCCGATCACGAAGGCCGCTCCGGCGGCGCCGTGGTCGGTCCCGGCCGAGCCGTTCTCCTGCGGCCGACGGCCGAACTCGCTCCACATCTCGATCATCACCCGGTCGTCGAGTCCGCGCGCTTCGAGGTCGCGCTGGAAGGCCATGACCCCGGCGCACGTTTCGGCGAGGTACTTGCCCAGGTCTTCGGCCTCATCGGAGTGGGTGTCGTAGCCGCCCGCCGCGTTCAGCGTCACTACGCGCACCGGCAACCCGCGGCCGAGGTAGTTGGCGAGGCCGGCGAGCTTGTGGGCGAACTCCGTTTCCGGGTAGACGACCGGGCTTTCGATCGCCCCGATCCCGGTCAGTTCCTCGCGCACCTTCTCGGTCTGCGAGGTCGCCCGGCGGACCTGGAGCAGCGCCGGCGAGTCGCTCGGCAGCGAGCCGAACTTGGCGAAGCTCTTGTACATCTCGGTGTCGATCGGGTGGCTGACCGGCGACCACATTTCGTAGCCGTCGACGCTGCCGATTGCCGCCACCGGCTTTTGCGCCGTCGCCAACATGGGTGAGAGCGAGCCGTCCATCGAGAGCCCCTGCAGCGGGTTTTCTTCGTCGCCGACTGCGTCGATGTAACGGCCGAGCCAGCCCGCGTGCTGGCCGATGTCGAGCTCACCGATCTCGTAGTAGTGGCGCGAGGTGAAGTGCGACTGGTCCGGGTGTTCGTAGCCGATCGCCGGGAAGGCGGCGACCTTGCCCTCGCCGTGGAGTTCGGCCAGCGGCGTCGCGCCCGGGTGCCACTGCAGGCGGGTGTCCTCGGTGAAGGGCTGACCGGCGCCGGGCGCTTGGGCGATGCTGGGACGGAGTTTCGAGTAGAGCGGGTCACCGACCGGGGCGAGCACGCTCATCGCGTCGATCCCGCCTTCGAAGAAGATCGAGATCAGGACCTTCTCCGGCGTCGCCGCCTCGGCGATGCCGCGGTCGAAGGCCGAGAGCGGGATCTTCGAGGCGCCGTAGACGGCGAGCGCGACTCCGGCGCTGCGGGAGAGGAACTTGCGCCGGGTGAGGCCGGTGCCGGCGGGGGTCGGCATCCCCGGCTCGATCGCCGGCAGGCCACGGCCCGCTTCGGCGGCGGCGCCGCGTAGGAGCTGGGCGCGGGTGAAGTCGTTGCAGCATTCGTGGCTCATCGGTCTTCCTTCGGCGTCATTGCAGGAGTACGTCGGGGCTGATGCCGATCAGTTGCAGCAGGGCGTTCTGGCGCATCGCGCGGTAGGGGCCCTTCTCCCAGCTCGCGGTGGCGAGGCCTTCGGTGCGCTGGGCGAAATTGAGCAGCTCTTCGCGGTGTTCGGGCCGCATTTCGGGGTTGCTCCAGGAGGCGAGCGCGCGGGTCAGCGCTTCCGGCGCATTCTCGGTGGTGCTGTAGGGGTGGGTCGAGTCCCAGGCGTTGACCGAGATCCCGTCGAGGACGAAGTCGACCATGTTCCAGCGCGCCCGCAGGGTCGAGGTGTCGAGCCAGCGGGTGTCGTCCCAACCCGCCACGTTGGGAGGCCAGAAGAGCTGCTGGCCGGCCTCGCTGCAGAGCCAGACCCACGAGGTGGTGTCGACGTAGCGGCCGACGGCGCGCAGCATCGAGGCGAGGTGGACGACCGGCGGCTTCACCATCGGCGGTCCTTCGTAGAAGTCGGGGCTGATGAGCATTTCCTCTAGCACCGGGCGGATCTGCAGGCCGCTCGAGACGTAGAGGCCGGCGAGGCGTTCGACGGTCGCCGTGGAGGGTTCACTTCCGACGAAGTAGCTCCACAGCTTCGTCACGAAGAAGGATGGGTGGTGCGGGTTTTCGGTACATAGACGGCACGCGTCTTCCCAGCCCCAGTTCCCCGTCTGACCGTAGACGGTCTTCAGGCCGGTGTCGTGGCGGCGCGGTTCGAAGTGGAAGTTGTGGGACCCGAGTTCGGCCGACCATTCGTAGGTCCAGCCGGTCAGTGCGCGCGCCTGTTCGCGGACGTCGTCCTCGGTGTAGGCGCCGCGGTCGGCGCCTAGGGTGAACAACTCTTGCATCTCGCGGGCGTAGTTCTCGTTCGGCGCGCTCTTGTTGTTTTCATCGCCGTTCAGCCACTGGAGCATCGCCGGGTCGACCGTCACCGCCTTGAAGAGGTCGAGGAAGGAGCCGAAGCAGTTGGCCCGGAATAGGTTCGACTGGTCGATCATCTGCTGGGCTTTCGACACGCCTCCTTCGGAGGTCGCGAACCAGTCGTGGAAGACCAGTGCCATCCGCTCGACCAGCGGCTGGTCGGAGCGGATCATCCGGTCGAGCCACCAGAGGTGGTCGTGGCCCCAGATGTCGGCGGGGGCGATCGGGTGGCCTTCGTCGTCGACCGGGGGTGGGCCGGAGAGGGTCGCCGCGCCGCTCGGGCGGGTCAGCGACTGGACCGCGCCGACCAGGCCCATCGCGACCAGCGCCTCGGCCTCGCCAGGGGCCGGGCCGAATCCAGCCCGGTTCAGCAGGCGGTTCGCCTGGGCGACGCCGAATTCGCCCGCGTAGGCGCCGGCGGGCCGGCCTTCGCCCGCCGCGGTCACGGCGACGGCAGCCGCACTCGTCGCGGCGGCGACCCGGCGCGCGGGCTTGGGCCCAGGGCCGCGGAAGTGGTGCTTCGGCGGCTTGTGTTTGTGGTGGAAGATGTAGCCCTGGACGCGCCAATCGCCGTCCGCGGTCGCCACCCAGCGCCAGTGCTTGTCGTTCCAGGTGCCGTGGTGCTTGTGGTGGTGCTTCGCCCGATGCTTGCCGTGCCCCGCGTGCTTGGCGCCATGCTTGTCCGCCGCGTGCTTACCGCCGCGCGTGGTCGAGTCGAGCTCGGCCTGGGTGGGGGTGACCTTGGGTATAGCCATGGACGAGACAGAGCGCGCGGCTCCAGTCCACGGACCGCTCCTACCCCTCTACTCGGTTTTCGGGAGGGAATTCTTGATGGATTGGCGCCAAAACTGGACGTTCGTCGGGGTCAGCTTGGGGCGCGACTGCCGGGAGCTGGCGCCCGAAGCTGAAAGGGACGCGGCCCGTCTCGTCCACGGCCCGGGCAGGCTGTGGCCGTGGCCGAGACGGCCGAAGGTGCGGGAGGGGTCACAAAGGCACACGGGACGTCACGGTTCCTCCCCGAACCACGCGCCTCTCGCGTCTATCCGGTGACACCCCCAAGTTGATGGGCCGAAAACTCCAGATATAGAGGAGTTTTCGGCCCACCAACCTGGCGGGCGCACGGAAGGGTGACGGACGTGGCGAACGTGTGTCCTGGGCGTCTCGTGGCGGCCATAGCCTGCCCG
>JAOPZF010000199.1 GCA_025964255.1 Solirubrobacterales bacterium
CAACTGCGCGTTGGCGATCTTCATTTCCCGTCCTCCTGTGTCGTCGAATCAGTGTTGAGTCGACTCTAGGAGCCGGCCGGCGGGCTGTCTTCTCGAAACGTGCGCACCTGCGGGCGGGCGTGGGCGCAGACGATGCAGCCGGGCACGAGCGCCTGCGCGGCGGGTGGCGGGAACGACTCGCGGTAGGCGGTCGGGGTCTTGCCGAAAGTCCGTTTGAAGCTCGTCGTGAAGCTGCCGACACTCGTGAGCCCGACATCGAGACAGACCTCGGCGACGTTCCGGTCGGTGTTGCGCAGGAGCGCCGCGGCGCGCTCGAGCCGGCGCGTCAGCAGGTATCCGTGCGGGGACTCGCCGAAGGCGCGGCGGAACTCACGGCTGAAGTGGGCGCGCGAGAGGCCGGCCGCCGCGGCGAGGTCGTCGACCCCGAGCGGCTCCACGTAGCGAGCGTCCGCGAGGTCCTTCGCGCGGAGCAGATGTCGGGCCGGCGGAGCGAAGGCCATCATCTTCAGAGTCTAGGCTCGCCGGTCTTGATCGGCACCTACGCAGCAGCCCTCGCCGTCTGCGTCGCCTCGTTGGCGATGGGACAGGCCCTGATCGTCCTCTGTGGCCGCGCCCGCTGGTCGTGGTCCGCGGCCCCGGTCGGCCTGGCGATCCTCTGCGCGGTCTGCTGGGGGACGGTGCGGCTGCCCGGCCACGGGCAGGTCTCGGCGATCGTCGTCCTCGTCCTCGTCGCCCTCTCGCTCATCTACCTGCAGGGCAAAGGGGTCTGGCGCGAGGCGCTCGACGGCTGGCCGGTGTTGGTGGTCGCGGCCTTCGGCGCCTCGCTGCCGTTCATCGTCGAAGGCCACTTCGGGATCCTCGGCACCAGCTTCAACCCCGACATGTCGCAGCACCTGCTGGCAGCCAGCCAACTCGCCCACGGCCACGTGGGACAGCTCGAGCACCAGGGCTATCCGCTCGGCCCGCACTCGATCGTCGTCGCCCTCAACAAGGGCCTCGACATCGGCCTGGTGAAGGGCTTCAGCGGCCTCAGCGTGGCGGTCGCCGTGCTGGCGCCGCTGACCGCGCTGGCGGCGTTCCGCGAGCGACCTCAGCTCGTGCGCACGGCGGCAGCTCTGGTGGTTGGACTCGCCTACGTAGTGGCGAGCTACTTCGCCCAGGGCGCCTTCAAGGAGACGATGCTCGCCCTCTTCCTGCTCGGCTTCGTCCTCTGCTTGCGCGAGTCCTGGCGCGAACCGATCGAGTCCCAGTGGCGCTTCGTCCCCCTTGCGCTTATCCCTGTGGGGGCGGTCTACACGTACAGCTTCCCGGGGCTCCTCTGGTTGCTGGGGACGGCAGTGGTGTGGACGCTCGTGGAACTGAGTCGGACGGCGCTCGCCTCATCCGCGGGTGGCGCGCCGATGGGGGTCCCCCGCCGAGCGCAGGCGGAGCCGAGCACGGTGGGGGTGATCGGGGCGACAGGACCCGCGGCCGGAGCGCCAGGACCCTTCCCGCTGCGCCCGATCCTGATCGGCATCGGCGTCCTGGTCGTCCTCGTCGCCCCCGAGATCGGCCGGATGATCGACTTCCACAAGTTCGAAACCTTCGATCCCAACGGCCCCGGCCTCGGCAACCTCTTCGGCCAGATCTCGCCGTTCGAGGCGCTCGGCATCTGGCCCTCCGGGGACTTCCGCCTCGCTCCCGGGGACGGCGCCGTCCCCGCCGCCGCCTATTACCTCGGCGCAGCCTTCGGGACGGTGCTCCTGATCTACGGCGTCTGGGCTTGCTGGCGCAAGCGCGAGACCGTCGTCCTCTCGGGCCTCTTCGTCGCCGTCGTCGCCTACCTGGCCGCTCGCGTCGGCGGCACCGCTTACACGTCGGCGAAGGCGATCGAGATCGTCGCGCCCCTCTGCGCGCTGACGATCCTCCTGCCGCTGACCGAGCGCGCGCAGCTGTTCCTTTCCACCATCAATCCGGCAAAAGGAACAGCTGGACGGAGTCGGTCCGGCATGCTCGCCACGGCCGCGCTCGTCGTCTTCCTCGCCGCCGCCGGGCTCTGCTCGGCGCTCGCGCTCGCCAACGCGCCGGTCGGTCCCTCGACCTACACCCCGGCGCTCGCGAGCATGCGGCCGTTGGTCGAGAACGACTCGACCCTGATCCTCGCCTCGCCCGAACTGCTCGAAGACGACCACGGCACCAACTACCTCGCCTGGGAGCTGCGCGGCGGGCGGGTCTGCATCGCGACCCGCTCCGAAGTCGGCGGCAAGATCCCGACCGGTGTCCGCTACGTGATCGTCCAGGGCTCGCGCCACAAGCCGCCGTTCAAGGGTTTGAGGCTCCGCAAGGCGATCTCGCCCTACGTGCTCTGGGAAGTGAAAGGCCCGGTCGCGAAGCAGAGCGTCTGCCCGCTGATCGCCGTCCGCCAGGCCCGCCAAGGCCCCGCTCGCTGACCGGCGTCCGTTACTGCTTTTAGGCCCGCGCGTCCCCACGCGCGGATGCACGTATCCTCCGTCCGGTGGAGGCCGCTACCGACAAGATCGTCGTCACCCTGCCCGACGGGACGCCGCTCGAGCTGCCCGCCGGCGCGACCGGTGCCGATGCCGCGATGGCGATCGGCCCGGGGCTCGCCAAGGCGGCGCTGGGGATCAAGGTCGACGGTGACCTGAAGGACCTCGACGCGCCGCTGCCCGAGGCCGGGGCGGAGGTCGCGATCGTCACCGAGCGCGACCCCGAGGGCCTCGAGCTGATCCGCCACGACGCCGCCCACGTGATGGCCGAGGCGGTGACCGAGCTCTACCCCGGCACCAAAGTGACGATCGGCCCGGCGATCGAGTCCGGCTTCTACTACGACTTCGAGTTCCCCGACGGGGTCACGATCAACGCCGACGATCTGCCGAAGATCGAAAAGGAGATGCGGAAGCACATCGACGCCGACGAGCGCTTCAGCCGTCGCGACATTCCCGTCGCCGAGGCGCTCGACCACTTCCGCGCCGAAGATCAGGGGTTCAAGGTCGAGCTGATCGAAGACCTCGTCGCCAACGAAGGCGTCGAGACCGTCTCGCTGTACCGCAACGGCGACTTCGAGGACCTCTGCCGCGGCCCGCACACGCCCTCGACGAAGCGGATCAAGGCGATCAAGCTGAGCTCGGTCGCGGGCGCCTACTGGCGCGGCGACGAGCACCGCGAGCAGCTGACCCGGATCTACGGCACCGCCTTCTTCTCGAAGAAGGACCTCGAGGCGCACCTCAAACGGATCGAGGAAGCCGAAGCGCGTGACCACCGCCGGCTCGGCCCCGAGCTCGACCTCTTCATGCTTCGCAGCGAGGCGCCCGGGATGCCCTTCTGGCTGCCCAACGGGACCACGCTCCTGCACTCGATCGAAGACGAGGTGCGCCAGCAGCTGCGCAAGCGCGGCTACCTCGAGATCGCCACGCCGCAGGTGATGGACGAGGGGCTCTGGCACCGCAGCGGCCACTGGGACAACTACAAAGACGAGATGTACTTCATGCAGGCCGACGAGCGGCGCTTCGCGCTGCGGCCGATGAACTGCCCCGGCGCCTGCCTCGTCTTCGGCTCCGACCGCCACAGCTACCGCGAGCTGCCGCTGCGGCTCGCCGAGTTCGGCCGGGTCAGCCGCAACGAGCGCGAGGGCGTCCTCCACGGCCTGCTCCGCGTCCGCGCCTTCACCCAGGACGACGCCCACGTCTACTGCACCGAAGACCAGATCACCGCCGAGGTCGCATCGATCTGCGAGGCGATCGACGAGCTCTACGCGCGGTTCGGCTTCGAGGACGTGAAAGTCGAGCTCTCGACCCGTCCCGACAAGTCGATGGGCACCGAAGAGCAGTGGCATAAAGCCGAGGCGGCGCTGCAGGAGGCGCTCGACAGCCAGGGCCGCGAGTACGAGCTGAACCCCGGCGACGGCGCCTTCTACGGGCCGAAGATCGACTTCCACGTCACCGACGCGCTCGGCCGCTCGTGGCAGTGCGGCACCTGCCAGCTCGACTTCCAGATGCCGGAGCGCTTCGACCTCTACTACACCGGCGCCGATGACCAGGCGCACCGGCCGGTGATGATCCACCGGGCGCTGCTCGGCTCGATGGAGCGCTTCGCCGGGATCTTGATCGAGCACTACGCGGGCCGCTTCCCGACCTGGCTGGCGCCGGTGCAGGCGATCGTCCTGCCGATCGCCGATCGCCACAACGACTATGCGCGGCGCGCCCACGACGAACTGTCGGAGCTCGGCGTGCGGGTCGCTATCGACGACCGCTCGGAGTCGATCGGCCGCAAGATCCGCGACGCCGAGATGGGCCGCTACCCATACATGCTGGTGGTCGGAGACCGCGAGCAGGAGGGCGGCGCGGTGGCGGTGCGCTCGCATACAGACGGCGACATCGGGGCCGAGTCGGTCGCCGAGTTCGCCGCCCGGATCGAGACCGAGACGGCCGTGTCGTGAGCGTCGGGCCTCGCCACGCGACGGAACCTGTCTATACTTCCGCTTACTTGACTGTGGGTAACGCAAATAACCGCCGTGGCCGCTGAGCGACCCGTGCCCGCTGATTCAATTCTCGTCCTCTTGAAGCAACTTCACTCTCACTAGTGCCGGTCCCGCGTAGGTTCGATCGGCGCCCACCAGAGCGCGACACGACGAGGATCAACGAACGGATCCGCGTTCCCCAGGTGCGCCTGATCGGCGCCGACGGTGAGCAGCTCGGAATCGTCGATACGCCCGAGGCGCTGCGCCGCGCCCAGGCCGCCGACCTCGACCTCGTCGAGGTGGCGCCGAACTCGAAGCCGCCGGTCACCCGGATGCTCGACTACTCGAAGTACAAATACGAGCAGGAGCAGAAGTCGAAGGCGGCGCGCAAGCACCAGCAGCAGGTCAACATCCGCGAAATCAAGCTTCGGCCGAAGATCGCGGCGAACGACTACAACACCAAGAAAGGCCACGTCGAGCGTTTCCTCAAGCACGGCGACAAGGTCAAAGTCACGATCATGTTCCGCGGCCGTGAGCAGGCCCATCCGGAGCGCGGTCGCGATCTGCTGGGCAAACTCTTGGAGGATCTTGGTGGGCTCGGCGTGATGGAGTCGGCGCCGCTGCAGGAAGGCCGCAACATGAGCATGTTGCTCGCGCCAGGCAAAGAGGCCCGCGCCGAGAGCACCCCGGATGTCGACGCGGCCAACGCCGCCGATGGCACCACGCCCGAGGGGACCGCGCCTCCCGCGGAGGCTCCGCCGTCGGCCGAGGCAACGCCTCCCGCTGATGCAACGCCTGCGGCTGAGGCCACGCCTGCGCCCGCCGACGACGCCACGCCTGGGGCCGACGCCGCGCCTGACGCCGACGCCCCGCCTGCGGCCGACCCAGCGCCTGCCGACGCCGCGGCCGCCGACAGCACCAGCGCCCAGAACTAGCCCTTCGACGAGCCTTGCGACGGCTCGCGATCATCGCCGCCGTCCTCGCCGCGATCTGCGCGGCCGCCGCTCCCGCTGCGGCCGCCGCATCCGCAGCGGGCGGCCACACGGTCTTCATGATCAACAACACCCAGGAGCCGATCTGGCCTGCTGCGTGGCCGGGCTCGAGCTCGGGGCAGACCGGCTGGAAGCTGCCGCCGGGCGCGGGGACCTCGTTCCAGGTCCCGACCGGCTGGAATGCGCGGGTGTGGGGACGGACAGGCTGCCATTTCAGCGCCGGCAAGGGCGGCTGCGCGACCGGCGACTGCGACGGCCGCTACCAGTGCAGGGGGTGGGGAGAAATACCGGCGACGCTCGCCGAGTGGAACCTCGACTCCTTCGCCGGGCTCGACTTCTACGACGTCTCGATGGTCGACGGCTCGAACCTGCCGATGTACATCCGGGTCATCCACGGCCAAGCCGACAAATCGGTCGACGCGAACGGCTGCCTGAGCCCCGGTGTGTGCACCTCGGAAGTCCACTGCCCGAAGGCGCTGCGGGTCCCGCGCGGCAGCCCCGACCCGATCGGCTGCATCTCGCCCTGCGCCCGCTTCCAGACCAACCGCTACTGCTGCCGCGGCAAGTTCGCCGCCCACTGTTCGCCCGCCCGCACCTGGCCGGTCGACTACGCCAAGGTCTTCAAGCGCGCCGAGCCCTTCGCCTACTCCTGGTCCGGCGACGACCCGACCAGCGTCTTCACCTGCAAAGGCGACTGCGACTACGAGATCGTCTTCGGCGTGAGCCCCCATGGGATCACCGCTCCGCCGATCTGACCTACGGCCGCTCCGGCCGTCCGAGATGCGTCCCCGGTCTCGTGCCTGCCCGGGCAGGCTGTGGCGTGAGGCTTACGCCGGGAAGTCCACAGTTCGGCACGTTCGTGACCCTTCGGTACGCGCGTCAGTTTGATGGGCCGAAAACCAGAGA
>JAOPZF010000205.1 GCA_025964255.1 Solirubrobacterales bacterium
AACGCGGGGACGCTGCTGCGCCTGCTGCCGGGCTGGCTCGCCGGGCAGCCGGAGGGCGCCTGGACGCTCGACGGCGACGAGTCGATCCGCGGGCGTCCGGTCGACCGCGTCGCCGCGCCGCTCGGCCTGATGGGTGCGAAGCTGAGCGCCCGCGAGGAGCGCCTGCCGCCGCTCGAGGTCGAGGGCGCGCCGCTCCACGGGATCACCTACGAGCTGCCGGTGGCGAGCGCCCAGGTCAAGTCCTGCATCCTCTTCGCCGCGCTCCTCGCGTCGGGCGAGACCCGCGTGGTCGAGCCGCTGCCGACCCGCGACCACACCGAGCGCATGCTTACCGCCGCCGGCGCCGAAGTCCGCCGCGAGGGCGACACCATCGTCGTCTACCCCGCCGAGCGCCTCGAGCCCGGCCGCATCGTCGTCCCCGCCGACTTCTCCTCGGCCGCCTTCTTCATCGTCGCCGCGACGATCGTCCCCGGCTCAGACGTCCTCCTTCACGATGTCGGCCTCAACCCGACCCGCACCGGCCTGCTGACCGTCCTCGAGCGGATGGGGGCGAGCAAGATCGAGGTGATCCCGAAGGGCGAGCAGGGCGGCGAGCCGATCGGCGACATCCGCGTCGGCCACTCGGCCCTGTGCGGCTGCGAGGTCGGCGGCGCCGACGTGCCGCTGGCGATCGACGAGCTGCCGCTGGTCGCCCTCGCCGCCTGCTTCGCTGAGGGGACGACGACGATCCGCGACGCCGCCGAGCTGCGCCGCAAGGAGTCCGACCGGATCGCCGTGGTCAGTGACGCGCTGCGGACGCTCGGCGGCAAGGTCGAGCCGACCGAGGACGGGATGGTGATCGAAGGCACCGGCGGGCTGCGCGGCGGCGCGATCGATTCGCACGGCGACCACCGCATCGCGATGCTCGGCGCGGTCGCCGGCGCCGCCTCCACCGAGGGCGTCGAGGTGGCGAACATGGCCGCCGCCGAGGTCAGCTATCCGGGCTTCGAGGCCGACCTGATCTCACTCCAGCACGGGCACCCGCTCGGCGACCCGATCAACTGAGCCGGCGCCTCCCCTCTTGATGGTGAGAAGCCCCCGCGGGTCGGCGACCCATACGCTCTCCCCATGGTGATCGCGATCGACGGCCCCGCCGGGGCCGGCAAGTCAACCGTGGCCCGTGCCGTCGCGGCCGAGCTCGGCTTCACGTACCTCGACTCGGGGGCGATGTACCGCTGCGTCGCGCTGGCGGCGCATCAGGCCGGCGTCGACCCCGACGACGGCGACGCCTTGGGCCCGCTCGCCGCGGGCCTCGACATCGCCTTCGACGGGCGCCGCGTGCTGCTCGGCGGGCACGACGCCAGCTACGCGATCCGCACCCCGGAGGTGAGCGCCGACGCCTCCCGCGTCTCCGTCCACCCGGCGGTGCGCGAGGCGATGGTGGCGCGCCAGCAGGAGCTGATCGCGGCCTCCGACTACGTCGCCGAGGGCCGTGACATCGGCACCGTCGTCAGCCCCGACTCGCCACTGAAGGTCTTCCTCACCGCCTCCGACGAGGAGCGGGCGCGCCGCCGCGCCGCCGAGACCGGCGAGGACGAGGCCACGGTCCTCGCCGCCCAGCAGGCCCGCGACGCCCGCGACACCGAGCGCGAGCACGGCGCCCTCCGCGCCGCCGACGACGCGGTGGAGCTCGACACCACCGGCCTGACGATCGAAGAAGTCGTCGCCCGCGTGGTAGCCCTCGCCGACGAGCGAGGCCTCACCACCGACGACGCCCCTTATGAGGCCGAGGACGACGACGAACCCTCCACCACCGCCTCGCCGGGAGACTCGGGGGACCCTGAGCGAACCTCCCCGCAGTTCGTGAGCGAAGGGTCCCCCGAGTCTTCCGCTCTCGACGACGACGGCGAGGTCGACTGGGACGAGGTCGACGCCGAGCTCGAGGCCGAGGACCCGGTCGCCGAGGCCCGACCGCAGATCCCCACGGCCACCGTCGCGATCGTCGGCTTCCCCAACGTCGGCAAGTCGACGCTCGTCAACCGTCTGGTCGGCGGCACCGAGGCGGTCACCGCGCCGGAGCCCGGTGTCACCCGTGACCGCAAGCGGCTCGCGACCGAGTGGAACGGCATCCGGCTCGAGCTGATCGACACCGGCGGCATCGACCTCGGCGACGAGGCCGAGCTGGCCCGCGACATCCAGGCGCAGGCGCGCCTGGCGATGGACGAGGCCGACGCGATCGTCCTCGTCGTCGACGCCCGCTCCGGCCTTCGCGCCGGCGACGCCGAGCTCGCCCGCATCCTGCGCGGCTCCGAGACCCCGGTGGTCGTCGCGGTCAACAAAGTCGACCGTCCCAACGACTACACCGCCACCGCCGAGTTCCACGGGCTCGGGCTCGGCGACCCGCACGGCGTCTCCGCCACCCACGGCCTCGGTACCGGCGACCTGCTCGACGCGATCACCACCGCGCTCGGCGACCTCCCCGAGGTCGACTCCGACGACGACGCGGTCCGGATCGCCGTGATCGGCCGCCCCAACGTCGGCAAGTCCTCGATGGTCAACGCCTTCCTCGGCTCCGACCGGGTGATCGTCTCCGACATGGCCGGGACCACCCGCGACGCGATCGACACCGAGCTCGAGGTCGGCGGCCGGCGCGTGATCCTCGTCGACACCGCCGGGCTGCGCCGCCGCTCGAAGGTCGCCGGGACCGTCGACTACTACGCCCAGCTGCGCTCCGAACGGGCTGTCGAGCGGGCCGACGTGGCGATCATCGTCTGCGACGCCGCCGAGGGGGTCACCTCGGAGGACCTGCGGGTCGCCGAGATGGCGATGCACGCCGGCTGCGCGTCCCTCTTCGTCCTCAACAAGTGGGATCTCAGCGAGACCGACATCGACGACGCGCGGATTCGCGTCTCGCGCAAGTCGCGGCTGCGCCCGGCCGTGATCACCGCCAGCGCCACCCGCGGACGCAACGTCGGCTCGCTGCTGCCGAAAGCGCTCGAGCTCGCCGACCGCGCCGCCTCGCGCATCCCGACCCCGGAACTGAACCGGTTCGTCGCCGAAGTGGTCGGCAAAACGCCGCCGCCCGCCAAACGCGGCCGCCGCCTGCGGCTCTACTACTCGGCGCAGATCCAGGTGAGCCCGCCACGGGTCGCGATCCAGGTCAACGACCGCAAGCTGATCAGCCGCGACTGGGCCTACCACCTGGAGAACCGGATGCGCGAGGCCTACGGGCTCGAGGGCGTGCCGCTGATCATCGACTTCGTCCCACATTCGGGCGGTCGCGGGCGCCCTCAGTAGCCGGCTCGGCTTTCCTTTACGCTTCTCCGATGCCGACTTCCAAGCCACTCGCCGAGGGCGAGCACCTCTTCACGTCCGAGTCCGTCACCGAGGGCCACCCCGACAAGGTCGCGGACCAGATCTCCGACGGCGTCCTCGACGCGATCCTCGCCGAGGATCCG
>JAOPZF010000227.1 GCA_025964255.1 Solirubrobacterales bacterium
AGCCCACGCGTAGCCGCCGCGCTCCAGACCCTGCTCGGCGTGATGCACGCGCTGCCGCTGACCTACGGCAAGGACATGCAGGAGGACAAGGAGCCGCTCTGGGACGCGATCGACACCGTCGACTCGAGCCTCGAAGCGACGGCTGGGATCCTCGAGGACATCGCCTTCGACCGCGAGGCGCTCGAGGAGGCATCGGGCGACGAGATGCTGGCCGCGACCGAGGTCGCCGACCTGCTGGTCCGCCAGGGGATCCCGTTCCGCGAGGCCCACGGGATCGTCGGCGAGCTGGTCCGCGACGCGATCGCCGGTGACGGCACGCTCTCGGGATTGAGCCGCGAGCAGATCGCCGCCCGCTCGGACGCGCTCACCGGCGCCGGCGGTGAGGAGTACTACGAGGTCCTACAGCGGGGCAGCTGGCTGGAGTCGAAGCGGATCGCCGGCGGCACCGGCTCCGAGCCCCTCACCGCCCAGATCGCCGCCGCCCACGCCGCCTTGGACGCCGTCCGCGACGCCGCGGGGGCGTGAGCGCCAATCCCGCCGGTGCCGGGCCCGGGCGAGCGGATGCTCGCCTGGGGGCTGACTTCTTCGAGGGGTCGGTCCACGGGATCGCCCCTGCCCTGATCGGCTGCCAGCTCTTCTATGACGGCGTGGGAGGCGTGATCGTCGAGGTCGAGGCCTACGAACGCGAAGACCCCGCGAGCCACTCCTTCGTCGGCCTCACCCCGCGCACGAAGATCATGTTCGGCCCCCCTGGCCGAGCCTACGTCTACCTCTCCTACGGCATCCACCAACTCCTGAACTTCGTCTGCGAACCCGAAGGCGACGCCGCCGCCGTCCTGATCCGAGCCCTAGAACCAACCGCCGGCCTCGAATCGATGCACGACCGCCGCCCCGCAGCAAGATCAGATCTGGACCTGTGCTCGGGCCCTGGCAAGCTCACCATGGCCCTAGGCGTGACGCTGAAGCAGAACGGGGATCGCCTAGACCGGGACCCTTTCCTTCTCTTACCGCCAGAAGGCGAACCCCCAGCGGTCGTCACGAGCCCCCGCATCGGCATCACGAAAGCCGTCGAGAAACCGTGGCGCTTCTCCGCGTCCGGCAGCCCGTACGTATCTCGACCTCGCCCGGTGTAGCGCCATAAAAGGCGACCCTGAACGAACCTCCCCGCAGTTCGTGAGAGGAGGGTCGCCTTTATGGCGCCCCCGGGTCAGCCCGCAGTTACTCCGCCGCCAGCAGCAGCCCCGCCTTCAACGGGAGCTTCAGGCGTCACTTCTTCTTCCGGCGCAACCTGTTCTTCCGGCGCTTCTTCGACTTCTTCCACCGGCGCTTCGGTTTCCCCGCGCGCCCCGCCCGCACCGGTCCCGCCTTCAGTTTCAACTTCTTCTTCCGGCACGAATTCTTCTTCTTCGCCTTCGAAACTTTCTTCTTCCGGCACGAATTCCGGTTCTTCGTATTCGCCCGCTTCGATTTCTTCTTCCGCTTCGGAGCCCGACTTGCCTTCTTCTTCCTTCGCCTTCTTCGCCGCTTCCCTGGCTTTCTTCGCCGCTTCGTGTTCTTTCTTGATTTCTTCCCAGGCCGTGATCACGCGGTTCCAGATCAGCGCCGGGTAGGTGCCGCCCATCACCGGACCGCCGTTATAAAGTTCGAGCATCGGCGTCGTCGTGTCGGGGTAGCCGACCCAGACGCAGGCGGTCACTTCGGAGGCGACCCCGCCGCAGAACCAGGCGTCGCCCTCTTCCTCGGTCGTGCCGGTCTTGCCCCACTCTTCCGGCCCGCCGGTGTTGGCCGCGGTCCCGGTTCCCTCGGTGACGACCGTTTCCATGATCGTCTTCTCTTCGGCGACCGTTTCCTTGTTGAAGACCTGGTGGTGGATCGGCTTGTTGACCCCGCCGTTGATCGGCTTGCCGTCCTTGGTCACTTCGTCGTAGGTGATCGGCGTTTTGCCGGGGATCGGGGCGAAGGTGCCGGAGACGCGATCGCCGTCGTTGCCGATCGTCGAGTAGGCGTAGGCCCAGCCGTAGGGGGAGACGCCTTCCTCGAGGCCGCCAAGCGCCATCGCCGGGTTGGTCGAGATCGCGCCGTCGTAGCCCGCCTTGTGGATCGTTTTGGCGATCGAGCGGGTGCGGTCCTCGATCGTCTTGCCTTCCAGCCCTTCCAGCGCCAGCCCGGCGTAGATCGAGTTGTCGGAGTAGGTGAGGCCGCAGGCGATCGAGCACTGCCCGAGATAGCCTTCTTCGTCGTTGTGGACGGTGAAGGTTTCGCCGCCGTGGGCCCCGAAATGGAAGGTCCGTTCTTCGGAGGGGAATTCGGTGTCCGGCGAGATCCCCTCTTCGAGCGCCGTCAGCAGCGTGAACGGCTTGATCGAGGACCCCGGCTGGCGCCGTCCTTGGGTCGCCAGGTTGAAGGGCGCGGTTTCGAAGTCCGGGCCGCCGACCATCGCCTTGATGCCGCCGGTGTGGTTGTCGATGACGACGACCGAGGCGGTCGCCGGCGAGTAGCCGAGGTATGAGCTGACCGCTTCTTCGGCCGCTTCCTGGAGCTGCAGGTCGAGCGTCGCGTGGACTTCGAGGCCGCCGAAGTAGGCCTTCTCGGGGCCATAGCGTTCGACCAGCTGCTGGCGCAGGAAGGCGGTGTAATACGGGGCGCGGGATTCGAGCGTCGGCGGCTTGATGTCGGCCGGGGCGGGAAGCGCCTTATGGATGCCTTCGACGTACTGGGCGTGGGTGATGTAGCCCTGTTCGACCATCTTTTCGAGCACAAGGTTGCGCCGCGCGAGCGCCGCTTCCGGGTCGACTTTGGGGTCGAAGCCGGAGGGCGAGGCGATGATTCCGGCGAGCATCGCCGCCTCCCAGGGCTGGAGCACGGCGGCGCAGGGCTCGGCTTCGGTGCCGCAGCCCGGGTGGGCGGCGCCGAAGTAGGTCTGCGCGGCGGCCTCGATCCCGTAGGCGCCCTCGCCGAAGTAGATCGTGTTCAGGTACTCGGTGAGGATTTTCGCTTTCGACCAGTGCTTGGCGAGTTTGTAGGCGAGCGCCGCCTCGCGGAACTTCTCCAGCACGGTGCGGCTGCCTTCGGCTTCGAGCGCGTTCTTGACGAACTGCTCGGTGATCGTCGAGGCGCCCTGCTGGGCGCTGCCGCTGCCGAAGTCGCTGACCAGCGCGCGGGCGATGCCGCGAAGGTCGACACCGTCGTTTTCGTAGAAGCGGGCGTCCTCGATCGAGACCACCGCGTTTTTGATGTTCGGGCTGATCTGCGCCGAGTTGAGGAGGATTTTGTTCTGATCGGAGGAGAGGGTGCCGATCGGTTCGCCGCTCGCGTCGACGACCTGGCTGTTTTTCTGCGCCTTGTACTGGGCGAAGTTGTAGATCGACGGCAGGTCCTGGGAGACCGCGGCCATCATCCCGAAGACCATCGAGATCACGGCGAGGATGCCGAGGCCAAGCAGCACGAAGAGGAACCGCAGCTTTTTGAGGCGCGGTTTATTCCGATTCGGTGGGCCGGGCGCGGCAGAGGCGAGGGGGGTTGCCGGAGGTTCCGGCGGCACCTCGCCGCCGCTGCTGCGTCGGCGCTTGAGTAGGGAGACGGCCAATAGGGCGGGTTCTGCCTAGGTCAGAAAAAAGCGCCCGACCGGGTGTCTGGACCCGTCGAGCGAGGCGCGGAGTCTAGCATTGGCGATGTGCCGGACTTGACGCGAAACGCCGTCGACGTGCTGCCCGAGGGGCGGCTCGCCGAGCAGTTGAAGCTGGACCGGCCGCTGCGCGTGAAGCTCGGGATCGACCCCACCACCGCGGACATCCACCTCGGCCACACGGTCGTGTTGACGAAGCTGCGCGAATTCCAGGACGCCGGGCACAAGGTCGTCCTGATCATCGGCGACTTCACCGCCCGGGTCGGTGATCCGACCGGGCGGGCGGCCTCGCGGCCGGTGCCGAGCGCGGCGGAGATCGAGGCCAACGCGACGACCTATCAGGAGCAGGCCTACAAGATCCTCGACCCGGCCCAGACCGAGGTGCGGCGCAACGGCGAGTGGCTCGACATGAACCTGGCCGACCTGCTGAAGCTGATGGGGTCGACGACGGTGGCGCGGCTGCTCGAGCGCGACGACTTCCAGAAGCGGATGGCGGCGAACGCGCCGATCGCCGGCCACGAGCTGCTCTATCCGCTGCTCCAGGGCTATGACTCGGTGGCGATCGACGCCGATATCGAGCTCGGCGGCACCGATCAGAAGTTCAACCTCCTCTTCGGCCGCGACGTGCAGAGCTCCTACGGGAAGCCGCAGCAGTCGATCCTGACGATGCCGATCCTGGTCGGTACCGACGGCGTACAGAAGATGAGCAAGAGCCTCGGCAACTACATCGGGGTGACCGACCCGCCGGCGGACATGTTCGGCAAGCTGATGTCGATCCCCGACGAGGCGATGGACGAGTACTTCCGCCTCCTGCTCGGGGCCGAAGGGCGCCCGGATGGGCCGCCGAACCTCGCCAAGCGCGAGCTGGGGCGCCGAATCGTCGAACGTTTCCACGGCGACGGAAGCGGGACGGAGGCCGAGGCGGCCTTCGACAAAGTCTTCGTCCAGCACTCGGTTCCCGACGACATCCCGGTCGTCGAGCTCGCCGATTACACCGACGGAGAGGACGGGTTGGTCCACCTTCCGAGGCTGATTGCAGGCGCTTTTGGGCTCAGCTCGAGCGAGGCGCGCCGCCTGATTTCTCAGGGTGGTGTAAAACTCAGCGCCGAGCGGCTGACGGAGCCGCTCGACGTTCCCGCTGAAGCACTGGCCGAGCGGATCTTGCAAGTCGGCAAGCGTCGATTCGCAAGACTTCAAAACTCGGACTAGACAACCTCTGCCGGAAGCGCTATATTCCGTCGCCCTCTGGGGTCCCCACGCGGGGCCCCGGCGTCTGAGAGAGACGAGTCCCGTCTCGGAGGCGCAATGGTCTTTGAAAACTGAGCAGCGTGCATCTCCGTGGGTCAAACCAATCGACCCGCGGGATGTCAGCCCGACCTCATCCGGCGCGCCAGCGTGCCGGATGGGTCAAGAATGATTAGAAGTTGAAGTACCTCGTCATGACGGTCGCCGCACTTGTGTACTCGGCGGCCACGAAGTAGTCATTGACAGGCTCTCTGTAAAAGTAAATTTCACGGAGAGTTTGATCCTGGCTCAGGACGAACGCTGGCGGCGTGCTTAACACATGCAAGTGGTGCGACGAACCAGGGCTTGCCCTGGGGCAAAGCCGCGAACGGGTGAGTAACACGTGAGTAATCTGCCCCGATGACTGGGACAACCCGAGGAAACTCGGGCTAATACCGGATGATGAGCCAGGGTTCAAGCCCTGTCTCTAAAGGAAGCTTCGGCCTCCGCATTGGGAGGAGCTCGCGGCCCATTAGCTTGTTGGTGAGGTAACGGCTCACCAAGGCGACGATGGGTAGCTGGTCTGAGAGGACGATCAGCCACACTGGGACTGAGACACGGCCCAGACTCCTACGGGAGGCAGCAGTGGGGAATCTTGCGCAATGCGCGAAAGCGTGACGCAGCAACGCCGCGTG
>JAOPZF010000277.1 GCA_025964255.1 Solirubrobacterales bacterium
CAGCGTGGCCATCAACGAGGACTTCCACCCCTACGACACCGAGGGCCGGCTCCAGCCAAACCTTTCCGTGCTGGGCGTCCTGACCGAAGGGGTCCGCTACTTCACCCACTACCTGCCTTCGCCCCGCAGCCGCCTTCGGGCCGTCTACGACGCACAGGCCTGCGTCGACGCAGTGATCGGCTGAACACATGACGGATGCGGATTCAGCGACCGGCCGGGGCAGGCCGTTGGTGGCGGTGGGTTACGGGCCGCGCTGCGTCCCGGTGATGCAGCTGGCCGAAGCCGCCGCCGGCGTCTGCGACCTGCTGTGGATGATCGACACGGCCGTGCCGGGGATGAGCGAGATGGCCGATCTGCTGAACCGTTTCGGCCCCGTGGTCGACCTCGCAGGCATGAACGTCGAGCAGACGTTCAAGACCCTGGCCGACTGGGAGCCCGACGGCATGACCACCTACCTCGACGCCCGCATGATCCAACTTTCTTGTGTGGCTGAGGATTTGGGCCTGCCCTTCCACAGCCCGGCAACCGCCGGCGCGCTCACCGACAAGGCCCGCCAGCGCCGGGCCCTGGCCGACGCCGGCCTCGACATGCCTCCCTGCCACCTCGTCCGCCGCCACCAGTCTCCACACGAGCTCTCGGGCGCCGTGGCCGAGGTCGGGTGGCCCGCCGTCCTCAAACCCCGCTCGGCCCAGGGCAGCCGCTACACCTTTTTGGCCCGCGACCGCGCCGAGCTCGACAATCTGCTGGTCGCGCTCGGCCCGAACCGCCCCAACATGATCCTCGAGGGTTACCTGCCCGACGATCCGGCCCGTGACGGCGACCCGTACGCCGGCTACGTGTCGGTCGAAAGCCTGGTCGCCGACGGCGTCATCAGCCACCTGGCCCTGACCGGGCGCTTCCCGCCTGCCGAAAACTTCCGCGAGACAGGGTTTTTCATCCCCGCCGCCCTCGACGCCGAGAGCCGCTCGGCGGTCCTGGACCTGGCCACCCAGGCTATCCACGCCCTCGGGGTACAGACCGGGTGCCTGCACACCGAGGTCAAGTTCACACCCGACGGGCCCCGCATCATCGAGGTCAACGGGCGGGTGGGCGGCGGTGTGCCCGAGATGCTAGAGCGGGCCGCCGGAGTCAGCCTGCTCGACCTCACTCTGCAGGTGGCACTCGGGGAGCCGGTCTTCGTCGACGGGCCGCTGGCCACCGACCGAATCGGCTACCGGTTCTTCCTCCAGCCGCCGACCGTCTCCGCCACGGTGACGGCCATCGACGGGATCAACGACTTCAGCGACCACGCCGAGGTGGACACGGTCAGCCTCCACCAAGGCCCGGGCGCCACCCTCGACTGGCGGGACGGATCGGGCAACCACATCGTGGCCGTGGTCGGTTCGACCGACGACGAGGCGCAGTTGCAGGCCGCCTACCGGCTCCTCCACCAAAAGGTCACCGTCACCTACACCGACGTGAGGCATTGAGATGGGCGTTCGACTGGACGGAGCGCGCGATGCGGGGGCGGCGAAGCACGATGGCTCGGCGCGGTGGACGTGCGCCGTGGTCAACAACATGCCCGACGCCGCCTTTTGCGCCACCGAGCGTCAGTTCGTCGGCTTGTTGGCGGCCGGGTCCGGCAATGAGACGGTGGCTGTTACCCGCTACGCCGTGGCCGGAGTCCCCAGGGGCGAGCGGATCCAGGCGCGTATAGCCGCCGAGTACTCCCCCCTCGACGACATCTTCTCGAACCCCCCGGACCTGCTGGTGGTGACCGGCTCCAACCCGATCGAGTACCGCATCGAGGACGAGCCCTACTGGTCCGATCTGCACGGCCTACTGAAGTGGTCGAGCGAGAACGTCCAAGCCATGGTGTTGTCCTGCCTATCGGCCCACGCCGCCCTTGCCGTCTTCGACGGCGTCGAGCGGACCACTCTGCCGGCCAAGTGCACGGGTGTCTTCGCTCAGCAGGCCGACCCGATCCACCCGCTGGTCGCCGGGTTCTACGGTTCCGTCGTCCTGCCTCACTCGCGGCTCAACGCCGTGCCCAGAGAGGCGGTGGTCGACGCCGGCTACTCGGTGGCCCTGCAATCGGACGAGGTGGGATGGAGCGTGGTCACGAAAACAGTGGGCCAGGCCGAGGTCGTGCTGGTTCAGGCGCACCCCGAGTACGACCCCTCCAGCCTCGTGCGCGAGTACGCACGCGACGTGCGGCGCTATGCCGGCCACGAGCAAGACCAACTACCCCGCCTCCCACTCGACTGCGTGACCGGCCCGGACTGGGACCGACTCCGCCGGCTGCACAGGCGGATACTGCGAGGTGAGCGAGACTCGGCCCTAGTGGCTGCCTTCCCCTTCGACGAGGTGTGTCACCGCGCCCCCTGGCCGTGGCGGGGCGCGGCACAGCGCCTGTACACCAACCTGTTCGACACCATCTCGAAGAGGAGCGCCTGAGGCCATGCACGACGAGACCATCGCCATCCACGGTGGCTACACGTCCGACGGGACCCGGGCCGTGGCCGTGCCCATCTATCAGACCGTGGCGCACGACTTCATCAACGCCGAACACGCCGGGGCCGTGCTCGACATGGAGACGCCGGGCTTTCACTACAACCGACTCAACAACCCGCCCCTCGACGTCCTCGAGCAGCGCATCTGCGCTCTCGAAGGGGGGACGGCGGCCCTGGTGGTGGCCTCGGGCATGGCTGCCGTCAGCTACGCCATCCTGACGGTGGCCACTGCCGGCTCGAACATCGTGGTGGCCCCGCAGCTCTACGGAGCCACCTTCACCTACTTCGCTCACGTGCTGCCCACCCTGGGCATCGAGGTCCGCTTCGCCGACGACGACCGAGCCGAGTCGATCGCCCCCCTCATCGACGCGAACACCCGCGCCGTCTTCTGCGAGACCATCGGCAACCCGGCCGGGAACATCGTGGACCTCGAGGCGGTGGCCGCCGTGGCCCACGCGGCCGGCGTGCCCCTCATCGTGGACA
>JAOPZF010000255.1 GCA_025964255.1 Solirubrobacterales bacterium
GCGGCCTTCCTGGCGGTAGGTGAACTGGACGCTCGGGCCGGAGCACTCGTAATCGGCCCAGGTCCCGTCGGACCAATGGAAATGAGCGGGCCGACGGGGCAGGCGGGGGACGCGGATCGGCCTGCCGTCGGGGGCGAAACGCGCGTATTCGATCACCTGCAGGAGGGCGCCGCCCGGGACCATCTCGGCGAGGACGCGGGGCGGCGGCCCGCACCGTCCGGGCGGATGGCGGAGGACGATCGGGTAGGTCGCGGCGGCGAATAGCTGGGCCGGGTAGGTGACGTCGGTCAGCGGGCGGTCGACCTCGTGCCAACCGACCGGGAGCGGGTCGACGGTGACAGGGGTCGCGAGCATCGTCATCCCCAGCCGGGCGCGAGGAGCACCCGGGGGAAGAGGGCGTGGGCATGGCGGCCGCCGGCGAAGATCACGCGCAGTTCGACCGCGACGTAGAAGGGCTCGTTGTTGATGTTGAAGGGCCCGCGCGGGGTGAACCGGGCGCGGGTGAAGGTGCCGACCCAGTCGTGGTTGGTGACGCCGTTGTGGAGGCCGGGGGTGACGAGGCGGGTCTTCTGGCCGCCGATGTAGGCGACGACGCTGGTGGCCGGGCGACGGAAGACGACGTCGATCCCGACCCGGCCGCAGTGCCGCGAGCGGGACACGCGACAGCGCGCGCCGAGAAAGGGGCCGTAGCTGACCCCGAGCGACCTGACCGCAACCCCGGTGTCATGGCTGAACGAGAGGCCGCTAGCCGCGCCGGTCAGCTCCGGGACCCAATAGCGGTGGCCGCAGCGGGTCGCCCCCGGAAGGGTCATGGCGTTGAGGATCTGGGCGACGAAGGCCGAGTTGCCGGGGCGGCGGTAGACGGAGGCTAGGCTGCTGATCGTCGGTGGGTCGAGCGCCGAGCCCAACTCGCTCTTCACGCAGGCCTGGAAGTCGGCGTCGCTGATGCCGGTGCCCTCGGCGAAGTCGCGACCGGCGCCCTGGACGACGGCGGCGCGGACGCGTTCGAAGTAGGTGGCCCGGCCGGAGTGTGCCGCCGTGAACCCCGAGCCGCCGGCCGTGGCAGCGAGGAACGCCGCCACGACGATGGGGGTCAGAAGAGCGAGAGCGATGAGGGGACGTCGGGAGCCCATCGCTCCTTATACGGGCGCGATCGTCCCAGAGGTCCCGCGACTAGTGGACCGTGCAGCACCAGCCGACGACCGACGGGAACCGCGCGGTGGTCGGGTCGCCGGGGGAGAACTGCTTCGCCAGGTGGGCGACGGCGTGCAGCTTCCCGGTGCCGCTGCCGGGCTCGAGGAAGAGCCACTGGTCGGCGCTCGTCCACGGCAGGAGGAGCCAGCGGCCTTCGGGGGACCAGCGCGGCGCGGCGAAGTCGCCGGGGCCGGCGAAGAGGACGCGAGAAGGGTGTGCCTTGGCGATCAGGAGGACGCGGCTGGTGCCCCCGTTGGCGGTGACGACGGCGACGCGATCGCCGTCGGGTGCGACCGCGGCCGAACGGACTTTCGAGCCGCCGGGCGGCGTCCAGGTCCAGACCCGCCGGCCGTCGCTGCCGAGAATTTCGACCCGGCCCTCGCGCGTGACCAGCAGGCGCGCGCCGGTCCACTGCAGCGAGAGGACTCCGGCGCTCGACGCCGTCGCGAAGATCCGTCGCCGAGAGTCGGCGGAGAACGCGACCACCGCGCCGCGCTCGGTCGCGTAGGCAACCTCGTGGCCGGGGCCGGATCGCCACGCGGGCGCGACCGCGGCCGCGCCTCCGGCGATGAAGCGGTCACCGGTCCCATCGCCGTTGACCACCCGCAGCGCGCGCCCTTCGAGGTAGGCGATGCGGAATCCGTCGGGGCCGTTCCAGCGCGCCAGCTCGACCTGGCCGGGCCGGGTCAGGGTCCAGCGCGGGGTTCCGTCGGGCTCGACTGCCGCCAGTTCGTGCCCGCGGGTGACGACGGCGAAGAGGCCGTGCGGGGACCAGCTCGCTTCGGCGTAGTCGCCGAGCAGGCGCTTCGAGCCGTCGGGGTGGACGACCCAGGGCCCCCGCGCCGAGTCGACCAGCAGCGAGCCGTGACCGGGAAGGGACGAGAGGACAGGAACTGCGTGCGACGCGCCGGGTTCGATCCGGTCGGCGACCCAATGGCGGACTGAGGCCCCCGCCGGGCTGACGACGAGCGCGATCAACGCGGCGACGAGCGCGACCTGGGCGGCGCGCCAACGGTGCCGACGTCTCCGCGCCGGGCGATCGACGCCGGCGACACCGGCCGCGGCGACCACCCGCCAGGCGCGATCTTCGATGGCGCCCTCGTGGCCGACCCGCACCTCGTCCAGCGCGTCGCGCAGCGCCTGCTCGCGGTCGCTCATCGCGGCACCTCCTCGAGCGCGTCGGCGAGATGGTCGAGGCCGCGCCGCAGCCGCGAGTTGACGGTTCCACGGGGCAGCTCGAGCATCCGCGCGATCTCGCCCGGCGTGTAATCGAGCAGGTAGCGGAGGACGATCGCGGCGCGCTGCTCGGGGTCGAGCCCGGCGAGTGCCGCCGCCAGCTCCGGGTCGAGGCCCGCTTCGACCTCGGGCGCGGCCGGCTCGCCGATCGCGTCCTCCCCCACTTCGCGGCGCAGCGCCCGGGCGCGGGCGTGATCGATCGCCCGGTTGACGACGATCCGATGCAGCCAGGGACGGAACGGGCGGCGGCGGTCGAAGCGGTCGAGCGCCCGCATCGCCGCGAGAAACGCCTCCTGGGCGATGTCCTCGGCGGCCGCGGCGTCGCGGACGATCAGGAAGGCGGCGCGGTGGGCGCGGCGCCAGTGCCGGCGGAAGAGCGCCTCGACCGCCTCCTCGGAGCCGCGCTGGGCCGCGCGGACAAGTTCGGGGTCGCGGCGCGGCCCCGCATCCTCGTCTTCCCCGCGAACGAGCATCACTCCAGCCTGGGAGCCGAGGGTCGCGAAGTCAACTGCCGCCACAGAGGTGTTACGGGCGGGAGGGCGCCAGAGGTCCCGCGGACCGGGAAAGGCGAGTCCGTCCCGTTAATTGACCGTCAATCTAATCTGCTGACCGAGGCACTGCCGATCGTGACGGCGATGGAGCGCGGCAACTAACCCGCGTCGGCGGCGAACTCGGCGGGGCCCTTCTCGACCGCGACCGGATCCATCCAGGCGATCTCCCAGAGGTGGCCGTCGAGGTCGTAGAAGCTGCGCTGGTACATGAAGCCGTAGTCCTGCGGACCCTTGGCGTCGCCCGCGCCCGCGTTGCCCGCGGTGTCGGCGAGCGAGTCGACTTCCGCGCGGCTCTCGGCGCTGACGCAGACGGTGAGGGCGGTCGTTTCGTCCGAGTTCGCCAGCGGTTTCGTCACGAACTCCGCGAAGCGGTCACGCTGCAGGAGCATCACGAAGGCCTCGTCACTGACGACCATGCAGGCGGCGCCGGCGTCGCAGAACTTCTCGTTGAACTCGAAGCCGAGCTTGGCGAAGAAGGCGCGGCTGGCGGCGAGATCGGCGACCGGCAGGTTGAGGAACAGCAGTCGGGACATATGGTTCTCCTTGGTGAACGGATCCGTTGCAAGGAGAGACGGTGGCCACGTCCGGAACTAATCGGTCCGGCGGCGATCTCGCGCTCGAGGGCGAGATGGAGCGGCTGCGTCCGGGGCTGACCGGCTACTGCTACCGGATGCTCGGCAGCGGGTTCGAGGCCGAAGACGCGACCCAGGAGACGCTGCTGCGCGCCTGGCGGCGCTCCGACACGCTGGCCGACCGGGCGGCGCTGAAATCCTGGCTCTTCTCGATCGCGACCAACGTCTGCCTCGACCAGATCGACGCGCGCAAGCGCCGCGCCCGGCCCGTGGACCTCGCCGACCCCGGCACCGCGGTGACGCCGGTCGGCGCGCCGCTGCCGGAGACGACCTGGATCCTCCCGATCGCCAGCGGACAGGTGGCCGATCCCGACGGCGACCCCGCCGACCAGGCCGCCCGTAGCGAGACGCTCCGTCTCGCCTTCGTCGCCGCGCTCCAGCACCTGCCGGCGCGCCAACGCGTCGTCCTCGTCCTGCGCGAGGTGCTGCGCTGGAGCGCCAAGGAGGTCGCCGATGTGCTCGAGACCTCGGTGGCGTCGGTGAACAGCGCCCTGCAGCGGGCGCGGGCGACGCTCGACGAGCTCGACCTCGAGGACGCCGAGGCGCCGACCCGTCCCTCGACCGAGGACGAGCAGCGCCTGCTCGACCAGTACCTGAAGGCGTTCGCCGAGTACGACATCGACCGCATCGTCGCTTTGCTCCGCTACGACGTCGTCTTCGACATGCCCCCACTGCCACTCTGGATCGTCGGCCCCGAGGAAGTCGGAACCTTCATGCTCGGCCAGGGCGCCGCCTGCCGTGGCTCGAAGCTGATCGCCACCTCCGCCAACGGCCTCCCCGCCTACGCCGGCTACAAACCGGACCCCGAGTCCGGCGCCTGGCTGCCCTGGTCGGTGACGATCCTCGAAACCGAGGGGCCGGGGAGCGCGAGCGCCCCGACCATCACCGGGGTCCACAACTTCCTCGCGCCGTTCATGCCGAACCTGTTCAGCTCGTTCGGCCTGCCGGAGCGGCTGGAGGACTCCGATCCGGTGATCGGCACCGCCCTCTTATGATGAGCGGGAATGTCAGACCAGACCTTGGACCTCGCCGCGGCTGACGCGGCCCAGTGGAACGGTCCACGGCGGTCCGAGCATCCGACCGCCGTGGTCGCCATGGCGGGAGCCGGGCAGTTGGCGCAGATGTGCCAGCAGGCCGCGGTCTCGCTCGGGGTCGAACTGAGGGTGCTGGCGGGGAAGTCGATCGAGCCCGCCGTCGCCGCCGGCGCCCGCGCGCTGATCGGCGACAACTCGGGTCGGAATCTGCGGGCGCTCGCCGAGGGAGCCGCGGTCCTCACCTTCGACCATGAGGGCTTCGACCCCGAGATGCTGTCCCAGCTGAAGGCGGAGGGCGTCCACATGGCCCCGTCCCCCGAGGCCGTCCTCTTCGCCCAGGACAAGCTCGTTGCCCGCCAGAACCTCTCACGCCTCGGCTATCCGCTGCCGCCCTTCGCGGTCGCCGAGTCGATCGAGGAGTTCGACTCGTTCGCCGACGAGCACGGCTGGCCGATGGTGGCCAAGACCCCACGCGGCGGCTACGACGGTGGCGGCGTCTTCGTGCTCGACGATCGCGATGCGGCCGTCAACCTGCTGGCGGGGAATCCCGGCACGCTGATCCTCGAGCCGCTGCTCGCGATCCGCCGCGAGTTCGCCGTCCAGGCCGCCCGCAGCGTCACCGGCGAGATCGCCCTCTACCCCGTGGTCGAGACGATCCAGGTGGACGCGATCTGCCACGAGATCCTCGTCCCCGCCTCGCTGCCGGAGGAGGTCCGCTTCCTCGCCACCGAGATCACCCGCCGGCTGGTCGAGGAGATCGGGGCGACGGGAATGGTCGCTGTCGAGTTCTTCCTCACCGACGACGGGGTGCTGATCAACGAGCTGGCCCTGCGCCCGCACAACTCGGGCCACTGGACGATCGAGGGATCGATCACCTCGCAGTTCGAGCAGCACCTGCGCGCGGTCCTCGGCTGGCCCCTCGGGTCGACCCAGATCACCGCGCCGGCGGTGGCGACCGCCAACATCCTCGGCCCCGACAACGGGGTCGATCCCAGCACGCGGGCGGCGGAGATGATCGCCGACCCCGGCGTCCACCTTCACCTTTACGGCAAGGAGTACCGGCCAGGGCGCAAGCTCGGCCACGTGACTGTGCTGGCGGGCGAGATCGGGACCGCGCGGGAGAAGACCCGGCGCGCGTTGGCCACACTCGAAGGAGGGCAAGGATGAGCAAGCCGTTGGTCGTCGTCGCGATGGGCAGCGAATCGGACCTGGAGAAGATGCGGCCCGCGGCCGAGGTCCTCGCCGAGCTCGGCGTCGCCGCCGAACTGCGGATCCTTTCCGCGCACCGGACCCCGGACATCATGCTCGCCTTCGGTCGCGAGGCGGCGGAGGAAGGCGTCCAGGTGATCATCGCCGGAGCCGGCGGTGCGGCCCATCTGCCCGGGATGCTGGCGGCGGTCACGACGCTGCCGGTGATCGGCGTGCCGGTCTCCCTGCGCAACCTCGACGGCCTCGACTCGCTGCTCTCGATCGTGCAGATGCCGAAAGGCGTCCCGGTCGCCACGGTGGCGATCGACGGGGGCCGTAACGCGGGAATCCTCGCCGCGCGGATCCTCGCCCTCGGCGATCCGGAGCTTCGCGAGCGGGTCGAGAAGGCGATGGAAGAGCAGTCCGCCGTCGCCCGCGCCTCGGACGAGAAGCTCCGCGGCCTGAGCTCCTAGGCAGGTCCCCGCCGCCCGGCCCGGGTCGCGAATCTACGATTCAATTCCTGATTAAGCTTATCGACTTTATCTTGAAG
>JAOPZF010000259.1 GCA_025964255.1 Solirubrobacterales bacterium
TCGCAGAAACGTGCGCCATGCGGCCGAAAGTGCGAACTCACCGAGGGGAGGGCCGGAGGAACCGTGACGTTGCATGACCCTTCGTCACGGGACACGCGCAGTTCGTGGAGAAACTCCCGCGCTCCCCGGCGCTCGTCACGAAGCCTTGACACTCTTCCCGCACTCTCGGCCGTCTCGGGCACGGCCACAGCCTGCCGGGCCGTGGCCGAGACGGCTGCGTCCCTTTCACCTCCGGGCACCCGCCGCTCAACAGGTCGCTCTCGTCAGGAGCTGAGGGACTCGCCCTCGCCGGTGAGGACGCCCTTCATCACCCGGTTCATCCCGTTGCGGGGGAGGGCGGCGATGAAGTCGATCTGGGTCGGCACCTTGTAGTCGGCGAGGCGCTCGGCGGCGAAGGCGATCAGCTCGGCGGGGTCGGGCGGCGGATCGGCGGGGACGACGACGCCGCGGACGTCGGAGCCGAGGACCGGGTTCGGCATCGGCACCACCGCCACCTCGACCACGCCCGGGTGCTCGAGCAGCACCCCCTCGACCTCGGCCGAGGAGATGTTGAGCCCGCCGCGGCGGATCATCTGCTTGTTGCGGTCGACGAAGAAGAGGAAGTCGTCGTCGTCGAGGAGTGCCGAGTCGCCGGTGTGGAGCCAGCCGCCGCGCAGCGCCCGCGCGGTCTCCTCCTCGCGGCCGACGTAGCGCGACATCGTGCTCGGCCCTTTGACGCAGAGCTCGCCGACCTCGTTCGGCGCCGCCGGCTCGTCGTCCTCCTCGCGCAGCACCGTCCACTCGACCCAGTCGCGGAAGCCGTTGCGGCCGATCGAGATCCCGTAGGGGCCAATCCGTCCCAGCGCCTCGGCGTGGTCGGCGTCGCTCAGGTAGATGCCGGTGGTGCCGCCCTCGGTGAGGCCGTAGATGTTGACCAGTTCGACCCCCCAGGCCTTGCCGACCTCCTCCTGGATCTGGTGGTAGAAAGCGGGGCTCGAGGGCTGGGCGCCATAACAGACGCGGCGCAGGGCGGAGAAGTCGTAGGCGGCGAGTTCCTCCGGCGTGCGGCGTTCGAGGATCAGCGTCAGCACGCTGTTGATGAGGAAGGTCGAGGTGGTGCCGTGGCGCTCGATCCGGTCAAGCGTCGCGTGGACGTCGAACTCCGGCTCGACCACGAAGGCGCAGCCGGCGGCGAGGCAGGCGAGCGGGTTCGAGTGGCAGCCGGTGCTGGTGAAGAAGGGGGCGAAGGACTGGTAGACGCTGTCGGGGTCGAGGCCCCAGGCGCCGACCGACTGGTAGCCGCAGGCGACCGAGCCCCGGTGGGTCAGCGCGACGGCCTTCGGGTTGCCGGTGGTCCCGGAGGTGAAGAGCCAGTCGGCGTCCTGGTCGGGTTCGAGCGGGGCGGGGTCGGGGAGAGGGGAGGCGGCGGCGAGGAGCTCGCCGAGCGGGCGACCGAGGGTTGGCGGCGCGGTCCCGGCCTCGAGCAGCGCCGCCTCGCCGAGCGCATCGCGCAGGGCGGCTAGCCGGTCGGCGTGGGCGGCGGCGAAGACGACCGCCTTCGGTTCGGTGAAGCCGAGCACGTACTCGAGCTCGCGGGCGACGTAGCGGGTGTTCAGCGGCACGTTGATCGCGCCGAGCAGATGGGACGCGTGGTAGGTGGTCTGGGCCTCGACCCCGCCGTCGTTGTCGAGCAGGATCCCGACCCGGTCGCCCGGCCCGACCCCCGCGTCGCGGAGGACGCTCGCCATCCGCAGCGCGCGCTCGCGCAGCTCGGCGTAGGTGAGCGTCGTCTCCGCCTGGCCGGCCGCGTCGGCGGCGAGCAGGCTGGGGGCGATCAGCGCGGTGGCGTCGCCGCGCAGGGCGACCCGCGAGGCGAGCAGCTCGGCGACCGTCAGCTCCGGCCCCGGCGCGTCAGGCCACCAGAAGGGGCTCGGGGACGGCGCGCCCATCGTCAGGCTCAGAGCGGGTACCCGACGGCGACGCCGTCCTCGACGCGCTCGATGTACTCCATGATCCCGTAGCCCTTGCGGCCGTCCCAGGTGTACTCGGTGAAGGCCTCGGCGACGCGGGAGACGAGGATCTCGCCAGTCTCGGTGCGGCGGCGGTTTCGCAGCGGCGCAAGGGTCAGCGTGCGGCCCTCGATCAGCGCTGTGCCGGCGGCGGTGCGGACCCCGATCGTGCACCCCATCGGGTCGTGGCCGTCGGACCACTCGGTGTGCAGGTCGAGGTCGGTGACCTCGTGGTAGGAGCCGTCGATCTGCAGCACCCCGCGCCGGCGCGAGGTGCCGTCGGGGAAGATGTTCTTCAGCAACATTAAGCCGCGGTCGGCGCCGAAGTTGGCGATCAGCAGGCGGTAGGCCCAGATCACCTGCCAGTAGCGCGGCCCCCAGGAATGGTCGCGCCAGCCGTAGGCGTCGTCGAGGGCGAACTCCTCGTCGCCGACCTTGATCGACCCGCGCACGCCGGTGTGCTGGTTGAAGTGGCCGCGCGAGAACTGCGGGCCGTAGTACATGAGCTTCTCCTGCTCGGGCGTGGTCGGCTCGCCGCCGTGGACGGGGGAGACGCCGCGGATGTCGAAGCGGACGTGCCCGTCGGCGCGCGGCGCGGTTTCGAACATCTTCTTCGGGTCCCTCAGGTCCTCGGGGTCGTCGAGCACCAGCAGCTCGCCCTCGTAGACCATCTCCAGCGCCTTGAAGGGCTCCTTCACCTCGTAGCGGATGCCGCCCGCCTCGAAGCCGTCGTTGCCGCGGATCTCGGGACGCTTGAACTGGCAGGCGACCCGGCCGTCGGGGAGGTAAAGACACACCGACAGCTCGGCGTAGCCCTCGTTGACGCGGTTGCCGAGCCGCATCCAGCCGCCCATCTTGCTCGCCGCGTTCCACCCACTCGCATAGACCGACTCGTTGAAGTTGACGACGTCGTCGACCGCGTGCGGGTACTCATCCGCCGATTCAAGGCGGAGTCCCTCGCTGGAAGTCGAAGCCGTTCGTCCCATGAATTCCCGCCTCCCAGGTTGCTCGGCGGCGGGTGCCCGGGCAACTGGCGCTATCGCCAGTAGGGGTGGGGGGTTCAGACCGTGGCGGCCGTCCGAGGTTGGTCCCGGGCGTCTCGATGGCGACCCGGGCAGGCTGTGGCCGCCATCGAGACGCCCGGGACGTGAGGGTTTCGACGGGAACGTCAAGGGTTCGGCACCTTCGTCACACTTCCGTGCGCCCGGAATGTTGATGGGCCCATCAACCTGGGGGCGATACGCGATACACGCGGGAGGCGCGCAGATCCGGGAGGGACCGTGACGTGCATGGGTCTCCGGGACCTCTTCCGCACTCCCGGCCGTCTCGGCCACGGCCACAGCATGCCCGGGCCGTGGACGAGACGGCCTCGTCCCTTCCCGCTTCGGGCGCCAGCTCGACCAGGCCCCGTCCCTAACCCTCGATCACCGGGCAACTGGCACAAGCGCCAGCGGTGTCGAAAAACCACCCTTCACGCAAACCAACACACCTGTGCAAATTCTCTGTGCCGGTTGTGTGACGCCCGCCCAAATCCCCCTTGGATCGCGCTACCTTCGCCCAATGAGCACGATGAAACCGGATAACCACAGCGACAATCCATGAGCATCCGGACGCTCCAGCCGCAGTGCGCTCGACCTAATCATGGCATTGATGATCCCGATGGGCGGAGCGATCGTCCTCGGCTCGGCGCTCGCCGGAACGGTCGGTGGCATCGCGTTCGGCCTGGTCTGGTTCGTTTTCGCACTTATCGGCGACGAACTTCTGACGGGACTCAACCGCTAGTCGGAAGGACGCGATGTCAGGGCCGGTGCAGATCGCTGTCGTCGCGGGAATGGTGTTGCTTCTGGTTCATGTCTCGCTGCGGCGGTTCGGGTCGCGCGACGTTCGTGTGAGCGAGCTATTCAACACGGCGGAGGACCGACTCACCCTGATTCTCGGTGCGGCCGCGGTGATCGCTGGCATCGTCGAAGAGAACATCAAGGCGCTGCGGGAGAGCTGGGACGGCAAGCGGAACTGATCCTTTTGACAGTGCCCCGTGGCGTGTGGGCTGGTTGGATGGGGAGGGGTGTTCAATCCGATGTCAACCGCCGAGGTGGTGCGTGCCGTGGGCGGTGTGCTGGAGGCGGCCGCCGCGGGTGGGGTTGACGATGCCTACTGGCGGAGCCAGATGCTCTCGGCGCTCAGCGTCTGCAAGCTGCTCGCCGCCGAGGAGGCGTCGCGGGCGGAGCTGGGGGAGTGGCTGGAGGAGGCGACCGGGCCGATCCTCGCCGCGCGCGGCGAGGAGGCGGTCGACGCCGAGCGGGGCTACGCGGTCGCGGCACGGTTCTCGACCTTGATGGCCGGACTCCGCGCCGCCGGCGACGAGGACTCTCGCGCGGCCCTGCGCGAGCTGCGCCGCGTTCTCCACGAGCTCTGCGACCGTGAAATCGCCGCGCTGGCGACGGCCTCCTGATGCTGCCGACGCCTAGACCTGCGCGGGCGGCGCGACCTTGACGGCGACCGGCGACGACACGTCGGCTGCGCGCACCGCATCGGTGCTGGCGGCGCTCGCCCGCGCCGGCGTGCTCGTCGACGGCGAGGAGGCGACCGGGCTGACCCAACTCGAGGGCGGCTGGTCGCGGCAGGCGTTCGTGCTCGCGACCGCGGCGCCCGACGGCGCCGCGCGTGAGTTCGTCATCCGGGTGAAGCCGCCCGGTGCGCTGCTCGACACCGACCTCCGACAGGAGTACGAGATCTGCAGCCTGCTGGTCGAGCACGACGTCGCCGCCCCCGTCTGCCACGAATACGAAGCCGAGGACAACCCCTTTGGCGGACCCTTTTACGTGATGGACCGTGCCCCCGGCTCGGCGCCGAACGTCTGGCGCAAGCGCGACCGCGAAGCGCTCGAGGCCAACTGGGCGGCGGGCGGCTCGCTCGCCGAGGACCTGCTCGACTCGCTGGTCCGCATCCACGGGGTCCCCGCCGAGCCGGTCGCCGCGGTGCTCCCGCGCCGCGATTTCGACGCCGCCGTCTCCCACTGGGAGGACGTGCAGACCTCGATGGCGCTGGTCCGCGACCCGGTCGTCGAGGACGCCTACGCCTGGCTGCGCGAGCGCCCACCCGACCCCATCGAACCCACCCTCGTCCACGGCGACAACCGGATCGGCAACAGCCTCAGCCAGGACGGCCGGGTCACCGCGCTTCTCGACTGGGAGATCGCCTACCACGCCGACC
>JAOPZF010000009.1 GCA_025964255.1 Solirubrobacterales bacterium
TCGCACGAGCTGCGCACGCCGCTGGCGTCGATCCGCGGCTACAGCGAGCTCTACCGGATCGGCGCGGCGCGCGAGCCCGCCGAGGTGGAGCGGGCCATGTCCCGGATCGAGGCCGAGTCGGCGCGCATGGGCGGGCTGGTCGATGACCTCTTGACGCTGGCGCGGGTGGACGAGGTGCGCGAGCCGGCCCGCGAACCGCTCGACCTACGCGAGTTGCTCGAGGACGCGCGCGACGACGCCCGGGCGGCGGCGCCGGAGCGGGCGATCACCCTGAGCCCGACCGGGCCGGTGGCGGCGCTGGGCGACGGCGACGCGCTCCGCCGCGTCTTCGCCAATCTGCTGCGCAACGCGGTCGTCCACACCCCGGAGGGCACGGCGATCGAGATCGGGCTCGAGACGACGGGGGCGTCGGCGATCGTCACGGTGAGAGACCACGGCCCGGGCCTGCCGCTCGGCGACCCGAACGCCGTCTTCGAGCGCTTCTGGCGCGACTCGGACTCCCGCGGCCGCGATGACGGCGGCGCCGGCCTCGGCCTGGCGATCGTCGCCGCCCTGGTCGCCGCCCACGGTGGGACCGTCGACGCCTCGAACCCCACCGGCGGCGGCGCCCTCTTCACCGTCCGCCTCCCGCTGCGCTGAGCTCCCAGCGCCGTCACAGGATCCTCCGAGGATCCGGCACCACGGTGGCGTCATGGAGAGCGCCACGCACCCACATCCCCGGTCCTGGAGCTCGACCCGCCTGCGCGATCGTCTGCGCGCGGTGCCGCTGCCGCGGCCGGAGCTGGCCGCCCTGCTCACCCTCGCCGCGGTCCTCTACCTCTGGGGCTTGAGCAACAACGGCTGGGCGAACGACTACTACGCCGCCGCGGTCCGCTCGATGGCCGGCAGCTGGCACGACTTCCTCTACGGCTCCTTCGACGCGAAGGGCCTGATGACCGTCGACAAGCCGCCGCTGGCGCTCTGGGTCGAGGCGCTCTCGGCCAAACTCTACGGCTTCAACTCGCTGGCGATCCTGGTGCCGCAGGCGTTGATGGGCGTCGCCTCGGTGGGCCTCCTCTACGACCTGACCCGGCGCCGCTGGGGCCGCGTCGCGGGAACGGTCGCCGGCCTGGCGTTGGCGCTCACTCCGGTGGTCGTGGCGATCTCGCGTCACAACAACCCCGACGCCCTGCTCGTCCTCTGCAGCGTCGGCGCGCTCTGGTGCTTCGTCCGCGCCCTCGAGGGTGGAGCGACCAAGTGGCTCGTCGCGGCGGCTGTCTGCGTCGGCCTCGGCTTCGAGGCGAAGATGGGCGCGGCGCTGATGGTCGTCCCCGGCATGGCGCTCGCCTGGCTATGGGTCGCGCCCCGCGGCCGCGTCGTCGCGATGCGCCAGTTGGCAATCGCGGGCGCCGCCCTCCTCGCGGTCGCCCTCGCCTGGCCGGTCCTCGTCTGGCTCACCCCGGCGGCGAGTCGCCCTTGGATCTCCGGCACCAGCGACAACTCGATCTGGTCGCTGATCTGGGAATACAACGGCTTCGGCCGGCTCGAAGGCCAGACCGGCGGCCCGGCATCGTTGGGGACGAGCGGCACCTTCGGCGGCGCGACCGGCCCGCTGCGCCTCCTGAACGAAGCCCTCGGCGGCCAGGCCGGCTGGCTCCTCGGCGCCGCCCTCGCCGGCGGCCTCGGCATCGCGGCCCTCTCGCGCCTGCGCCGTACCGACGCCCGCACCGGCTGGATCATCGCCGTCGGCGGCGCCTTCGCCACCACGGCGGTGGCGTTCAGCTTCGCCGGCGGCATTTTCCATCCCTATTACACGTCCCTGCTCGCGCCCTTCGCCGCCGCGCTGGTCGGCGCGATCGTGGGACAGGTGCTTCGGGACGGTCAGGCAAGTCGAATCGTCGGCGCCGTGGCGATCGGCTTAGGAGCCGTTGTTCAGTTGATGGTCATCGAGAACAGCGCTTCGGACCTGGATTGGCTCGTCGTGCCCTTGGTCGTGGTGTCAGTTGCCGCCGCCTTCGCGCTCTTGTTCGGACACAACCGCCTGCGCCAGGCCGCTCTCGTCTGCGCCGTCGCGATCCTCTTGGTCGGTCCCGCGATCTGGTCGGTCGGCACGCTCGGCCACCCGACCAGCGGCACTTTCCCCGCGGGCGGCCCCGAATCGGCATCGACGACGGTGGGCAGTGCCGGCGGGATGTTCGGCGGCGAAGACCTCAGCTCGGTCCTCGAGTACACCGAATCGCACGGGGGCGGGACGATCGCCGTCGACAGCCAGTCCGGCGCCGCCAGCTCGATCATCGAAGACGGTGCCGAAGTGGCCGGGATCGGCGGCTTCTCGGGCAAAGAGTCGAGCGTCAGCGCCGAATGGCTCGAAGAGCGGGTCGAATCGGGCGCGATTGTCTGGATCTACACGAGCGGCTCGGCGGCCGGTTTCGGCGGGACCGGCGCCCCAGGTGGCGGCTCGTCCTCCGGCGGCTCCGGCGGCGATACGCGCACCGGTTCGGAATCGGCGATCGACACCGTGGTCAAGTCCTGCACCGAGGTCGACTCCTCCGAATACGAATCGGGCGGCGAATCCACCGCCGGCGGCACTCTCTACCAATGCAGCGATTCGTGACGTAGGTTGGGCCAATGCCGTCCCAGCCCAACGTCGCGGTCGTCACCGGCGCCTCGAGCGGGATCGGTGCCGCCACCGCGCGGCGCCTCGCCCGCGACCCCGGGCGCGAGCTGGTCCTCGTCGCCCGCCGCGGGGAGCTGCTCGCCGAGATGGCCGCCTCGCTCCCGTGTCCGACCACCTGGCTCGCCGCCGACCTCACCGATGCCGACGCCCCCGAGCGCGTCCGCGCCCACGTCGCACAGCATCACGACCGCCTCGACCTCCTGGTCAACAACGCGGGAGCCGCCTGGCGGGGCACCTTCGGCGAGACCGGCTGGGCCAACGTCC
>JAOPZF010000081.1 GCA_025964255.1 Solirubrobacterales bacterium
CGGCGATCGTGTCGTCGCCGGCGCCGCCGACGAGCCCGTCGGCGCCCGCGCCGCCGTAGAGGCGATCGGCGCCAGGGCCCGACTCGAAGAGATCGTCCTCGGGGCCGCCGCGGATCACGTCGTCGCCCTCGCCGCCGTTGACGCGGACGCTGCCGACGGCGACCAGCGAGCCCTTGACTTCGAAGCGGTCATTGCCGGGGCCGAGGTCGGCCATCAGCCAGCGGGCGGGGCCGTCGAGCGCGCATTCGACCCGCTTCGGCGCGAAGCTGGGCGCGACGTCGGTCGCGTGGACGCAGCCCGGGCCGGCGGCGAGGCGGGCCTTGGCGGTGACGGTGAGGGTTTCGGTCGACCGGTCGAACGACACGGTGATGTCGTCGCGGCCGGCGCCGCCGACGATCTCGATCCCGCCGCCGCCGTTCGGCGCCTCGTCGACCTGGACGTAGGCGCTGCCCACCGGCGCCGCTTCGGGGCCGCAGGAGACGGTTCGCCCGGGTGCGCCGCGGCAGGCGTCGGTGCCCTGACCGCCGTCGAGGGTGTCGTGACCGCCGCCGCCGATCAGCGTGTCGTCCCCCGGGCCGCCCTTGATTTCGTTCGGTCCGCCGTTGCCGATCAGCGTGTCGCGGAAGGCCGAGCCTTCGAGATCCTCGAATTCGTAGAGCTTGTCGTGGCCGTCGCCACGCGCTTCGTGCCGGCGCAGCGAAGCCCAGATACCGGTGCCCTTGCCGCCTGCCACGGCGGTCGCGAAGGAAGCGATGTCGTGCTTCCCCGGCCCGCCCGACATGCGGTCGTAGCCGTAGTCGCCATGGACGAGGTCGTAGTCGCCGGGGCCGCCGTTGACGGTGTCGATGCCGAGGCCGCCGGCGACGTCGTCGTAGTCCCCCGCCCCACCACTCACCTTGTCGTCGCCGAGGTCACCGAAGACGCGGTCGGCGCCGGGCCCGCCGAACACTTCGTCGTTGCCGCGGCCGCCGTGGATGACGTCGTCGCCGGCACCGCCGCAGACGAGGTCGTTTCCGAGACTGGCGTAGATCGTGTCGTTCCCGGGGCCGCCCCAGATCACGTCACGCCCCGGCGTCCCGTGGAGTACGTCGTCGCCGGAGGTGCCGACGATCGTCGCGACGCGCCCGTGGCAGCGGTGCACTTCTTCGCCCGCGGTGCCGGTCCCGCCGGCGATCGCGTGGGACGCGACCAGCGCGAAGACAGCCACGGAGAGCAGCATTACTCCCCTTACCTTGTCCCGGCCTCGACCCACGACCGCGGCAGCATACGGCCGGGGAGCGAGGCGGGCACGATCAGACCAGCGGCAGCGCGTCCTCGAGCGGCACGTACTCCATGCCCACACCCTCGGCGACGGCCGGGTGCGTGACCTTGCCGGCGGCAACGTTGACGCCGGGCCGCAGCCCGGGGATCCGCTCGATCGCCCCGGCCAAGCCGTCGTCGGCGAGCGCGATCGCGTACGGCAGCGTCGCGTTGGTCAGCGCCTGGGTCGAGGTGATCGGCACCGCGCCGGGCATGTTGGCGACGCAGTAGTGAGTGATCCCCTCGACCTCGAAGGTCGGCTCGGCGTGCGTGGTCGGGTGCGAGGTCTCGAAGCAGCCGCCCTGGTCGATCGCCACGTCGACCAGCACCGCCCCCGGCTTCATCAGCTTCAGCTGCTCGCGCGTCACCACGTAGGGCGCCCGCGCCCCGTGCACCAACACCGCGCCGATGACGAGGTCCGCCCGCGGCAGCATCTCCTCGACCGCCAGCGTCGTCGAGTAGACGGTCGAGCAGCGCCCGCCGAAGATCACGTCGAGGTCCCGAAGGCGGTCGATCGAGCGGTCGAAGACGAAGACGTCGGCCTCCATCCCGATCGCGATGAAGGCGGCGTTCATGCCGACCACGCCGCCGCCGATCACCATCACGTTGGCCGCGGCCACGCCGGGAACGCCGCCGAGCAGGATCCCCCGGCCGCCCTCCGGTTTCTGCAGCATGTAGGCGCCCGCCTGGGTGGCGATCTTCCCCGCGACCTCGCTCATCGGCGCCAGCAGCGGCAGACCGCCGGCAGCGTCCTCGACCGTCTCGTAGGCGACCGCGGTGACGCCCGACTCGATCAGCCCGCGCGTCTGCTCGGGGTCCGGCGCGAGGTGCAGGTAGGTGAACAGCAGCTGCTCGGGCCGCAACATCGCGATCTCCGACGCCTGCAGCTCCTTGACGTGGATGATCATCTCGGCCTCGGCGAACACCGTCACCGCGTCGGGGACGATCGTCGCCCCCTGCAGCGCGTACCGCTCGTCCGAGATCGCCGAGCCGACCCCGGCGCCGGCCTGGATCAGCACCTCATGCCCGTGCTCGACCATTTCCCGCACTCCGGCCGGGGTGATCGCTACGCGGTACTCGTCCGACTTGATCTCCGTAGGTACACCGACCTTCATGCAGTCACCAACTCTCTGGCGCGCAGCGCCAACCAGAACTCGATCCGATCATGGGCGCGCGAGAGGTCGCGGCCGGTCAACTCTTCGACCTTGCGCATCCGGTAGCGCAGGGTGTGGCGGTGGCAATAGACCTGGCGAGCCGCCCGCTCCCACTGCCCGTTCTGCTCGATGAAGGCCTCCAGCGAGCGCAGCAGCTCGCCGCCGTACTCCTCGTCGCCCCCTTCGATCGGGCCGAGGACGCTGTCGCAGTAGAGCTGGAGGGCGTCGTCGTCCTGGATCGAGAGCAGCAGGGTGAAGGCGCCGAGGTCCCGCCAGGAGGCGACCTCCGGGGCCGAGCCGTTGGCGAAGGCGGTCGCTTCGAGCGCGCAGCGCGCCTCGTGGAAGGAGTGGCGCAGGGACGCGGGCGGGCCGACGCGGCCAGCCGCGGCGCGGGTCGGCCCGCACTGCTCGATCAGCGTCGCGCGGGCCTTGGCGGCGGCCTCGAGGGGGTCGGTGTCGGCGGTGTCGAGGACCGCGCAGAGGAGTTCGCGGCCGCCGATCTCGTGCGGGGCGACGACCGCCGCGCAGCCGTCGGCGGCGAGCGTGGCTTCCAGCGTCGCCGCCGCGGCGGCGGGATTGTCGACGGCGAAGACGAGCACCGCCGCCTCCTCGCCGATCCCGAACGGCTCGAGCCGGCGGCGCAGCTCGAGCGGATCCATCATTCCGCCGAGCGCCGCCGCGAGGACGTCGCCCGCCAGCCGCCGCTCGGTCTCCTGCTCGACCCGACGGCGCATCAGCTCGAGCGCGACGATCGCCACCGCCTGCTGCAGGATCAGCCGCTCGAAATCGCCGAGGCCGCCCGAGTCACGGACGATCACCACCCAGGCCTGCGGCAGGCCGCCGCCCGGGGAGACGACGGGATGGGCGAGCGCCCGCCCCGCCAGCGAGGGGTGCGAGGGCACGAACGGGTGGCCGTCGCCGGCGTGGCCGATCACCTCGCGGCGGATCGCGGCGATCGCATCGGCCGAGAGCTGGCGGCGGAAACCGCGCCCGGCCAGCCGCTCGCCGCGCCCGTCGAGGACCGCCACCGTCCCGCCCACCGCCGAGGCGACGGTGGCGGCGATTTCCTCCAGCCCGCGTTCCTCCAGCACCAGCCGCTCGAGCCGGCGCTGGATCGCCAGCCCGCGCTGCAGCACCTCGTACTGCTCGTTGACCAGCTTCGTGAACGCTTTCTCGGTGATCGCGATGAACGGCACCGAGTAGGGCACCTCGAAGAGCGGGAAGCCGCGTTTCTCCGCCTCGTCGACGAGCGCCTCCGGCAGCCGCTTGTGGCTGAAGCCGGTGCCGAAGCCGAGCCCGGCGAGGTTGCGCCCGGCGAGGTCGGAGACGAAGGCGCGCTGCTTCTCCTCGGTGTCGAGCGGGATGCCGGTGGTGAGCATCAGCTCCCCGCCCGACAGCCAGGGCGTCGGGTCCTGCAGCTCGGAGATGTGCACCCAGCGGACCGGCGCCGCCGCGGCCTTCGCCCCCGTGGCGAGTTCCAGCTGGAGCTCATCGAGAAGGCTCTGGACCGTGAGCACAGTCGCTCCTCAGGTGGTCAAGGAAAAGCGCATCTCAGTTGACGACCTGCTCCCACGCCTCGGTGAGGACTCCGCGCAGGACGTCGTGGATTTCGTCGAACTGCTCGGTGTCGGAGATCAGCGGCGGCGCCAGCTGGATCACCGGGTCGCCACGATCGTCGGCACGGCAGATCAGCCCGCGCTTGTAGAGCTCCGCCGAGAGGAAGCCGCGCAGCAGCTTCTCCGACTCCGCGTCGTTGAAGCTCTCCTTGGTCTCCTTGTCTTTGACCAGCTCGATCGCCTGGAAGTAGCCGGCGCCGCGGACGTCGCCGACGATCGGCAGGTCCCTCAGGCTCTCCAGCATCCCGCGGAACTCGCCTTCCTTGGCGAGCACGTGGCCGCAGAGGTCCTCGCGCTCGAAGACGTCGAGGTTGGCGAGGGCGACCGCCGCCGCGACCGGGTGGCCGGCGAAGGTGAAGCCGTGGGCGAACGAGGCGTCGCCCTCGCTGAACGGCTCGAAGACCTTCTCGGAGGCGATCACCGCTCCCATCGGCGCGTAGGCCGACGTGATCCCCTTGGCCGTGGTGATCAGGTCCGGCTGGTAGCCGAACTTTTCGCAGCCGAAGTAGTGGCCGAGCCGGCCCCAGGCGCAGATCACCTCGTCGGAGATCAGCAGCACGTCGTACTGGTCGCAGATCTCGCGGACCCGCTGGAAGTAGCCGTCGGGCGGGACGAAGCAACCGCCCGCGTTCTGCACCGGCTCAAGGATCACCGCGGCGACCGTCTCCGGCCCCTCGAAGACGATCCGCTCCTCGATCGCGTCGGCGGCCCACATCGGGTCGCGCTCCTCGGGCCAGCGGTAGATGTTGGTGTTCGGCACGTGGCAGGCACCGGGGACGAGCGGTTCGAACTGGTTGCGCAGGTTGGTGATCCCGGTCGCCGAGAGCGCCCCCAGCGAGGTGCCGTGGTAGGCGACCTCGCGGGCGATGAATTTGTGCTTCTGGCCTTTGCCGTGGGCACGGTGGTAGTTGCGCGCCAGCTTCAGCGCCGACTCGACCGCCTCGGAGCCGCCGTCGGTGAAGAAGACGCGGTTGAGTTCGCCCGGCGCCAGGTTGGCGATCCGCGCGGCGAGTTCGATCGCCCGCGGGTGGGCGTAGCTCCACAGGGTGAAGAAGTCGAGCTCTTCGACCTGGCGCGCCGCGGCCTCGCCGTACTCGGCGCGCCCGTGGCCGGCGTTGACGCAGAAGAGCGCCGAGAGGCCGTCCAGGTAGCGGTTGCCGTGCTCGTCGTAGACGTAGCACCCGTCGGCCCTGGTGATCAGCGGGATCTCGTGGTCGGCGCTGTAGGCGCCCATCCGCGAGAAATGCATCCACAGATGCTTACGGGCCAGTTGCTGAAGTTCTGAATCGACTACCTGCGGTGCGGTCGCCATGCCGCTCTCCTCTCGATGCTTGCGACGTTATGGACAACGCTAGAGCGCTGCCGGCAGACGCGCAAGTAGCTTACGGGTCAAGCAAGGGGTTGCGGTTTATACACAAGGTACAAGCGAAAGCTTTCCTTTTAGGACATTCGCCACTTGCGACCCCGTCCACCGAGGCATACGGTCGGTTCGGATTAGACGGACGAATGATGGGAGAGACCGTGAAGGGATCCGAAGGGGTGGGCGCGTGACGGGGGCGGACGCGTTGATCGCGGACGCGGGGACGCCGGTAGTCGACTCGCCGAGCGTCGCGCTGCGCAACGTCACCAAGCGCTTCGACACCTTCACCGCCGTCGATGACCTCTCGCTCGAGCTGGGGCAAGGCGAATTCTTCACCTTCCTCGGGCCGAGCGGCTGCGGCAAGACGACGACGCTGCGGATGATCGCCGGGTTCGAGCAGCCGACCCAGGGCGAAGTCCTGATCGAGGGCGTGAACGTCGCCGGGACGGCGCCGCACAAGCGGCCGACCAACACCGTCTTCCAGAGCTATGCGCTCTTCCCCCACATGAGCGTCGAGAAGAACGTCGCCTTCGGGCTGAAACGGAAGAAAGTCGACAAGGACGAGATCGCCGAACGGGTGGCGGCCGAGCTGACGCGGGTCGGCCTGGCGCGGGAGGCGAACCGACGGCCCTCGCAGCTCTCCGGCGGCATGCAGCAGCGGGTGGCGCTGGCGCGTGCGCTGGTCAACCTGCCGAAGGTGCTGCTGCTCGACGAGCCGTTGGGCGCGCTCGACCTGAAGCTGCGCAAGGGCCTGCAGATCGAGCTGAAGCAGATCCAGCGCGAGGTCGGGATCACCTTCGTCTACGTCACCCACGACCAAGAGGAGGCGCTGACGATGTCCGACCGGATCGCGGTGATGAACCGCGGCCGGGTCGAACAGGTGGCGACGCCGGAGGAGGTCTACGACCGCCCGACGACCAGCTTCGTAGCGGGCTTCATCGGCGTGTCCAACCTGATGCCGGCGAAGGTCTCCGGCCCCGGCCGGGTGAAACTCGACTCCGGTCCCGAGGTGCCCGCCGACACCGGCGACCTCGCGGCCGGCGAAGGCTGTGCCGCGGTGGTGCGGCCGGAGAAGCTGCGGGTCGAGCTGGCGGGCGACACGCCCCCCACCCTCGACTCGCCGGCGGTCGAAGGCGTGGTCGAGAGCTCGGTGTACCTAGGAACCGCAACCCAGCTCGTCGTCGGCGTCGGCGAGGGAGTGCGGATGACGGTCCTCGTCCCCAACGCCGACGAGTCACTGCGCCAGTCGCTGCCGGGGGGCGGCGCCCGCGTCGTGCTCAGCTGGGAGCCCCAGCACATGCACGTGGTGATCGACAAGGACGAGGAGGGCGAGCGTGAGGCGGTCGACGGTGAGTAGGGCGGCGAGGCGGCGGGTCGTGGTGCGAATCGGCCTGGCGCTGATGGCGCTGGCGGCGACGATCGCCCTGGCCGCCTGCGGCGGCGGCATCGAAGAACTGCCGGAAAACTTCGGCACCGGCTCGAGTAAAGAGGTGAAGGTCGAAAAGAAAGCCTCGGGGGACATGACGATCTCCAACTGGCCTCTCTACATCGACAAAAAGACCGTCGGTGACTTCGAAAAGGCGACCGGCGTCAAGGTGAAATACGTCGAAGACGTCAACTCCAACGAAGAGTTCTTCGCCAAGCTGCGGCCGGAATTGGCCGAAGGCAACTCGGGCGGCCGCAGCCTCTTCGTCGTCACCGACTGGATGGCGAAGAAGATGCACGAACTCGGCTACCTGCAGGAATTCGAACCGGCGGCGATCCCGAACTTCGAGAAAAACCTCGCCGACAACCTGCGCGGCGCCAGCTACGACCCCGGACGCCAGTTCGCCGCGCCGTGGCAGTCGGGGATGACCGGGGTCATCGTCAACAAAGAAAAGGCACCGAACATCCACTCGGTGTGCGACCTGTTCGAATCCCAGTACAAGGGCAAAGTCGACATGCTGAACGAACTTCGCGACACCGTGCCGCTGGTGATGAAGTGCGAAGGCGTCGATGTCGAACACGCCACCGAAGCCGACTGGCTGAAAGCGATCGAAAAACTGAAGGGCGCCGCCGAATCGGGGCAGATCCGGCGCTTCACCGGCAACGACTACGCGACCGACCTGACCAACGGCAACGTCGTCGCGGCGATCGGCTGGTCGGGTGACGCGGTGCAGTTGCAAGCGGACAACCCGAACATCGAATGGCGCATGCCCGAAGAAGGCTGCATCCTCTGGTCCGACAACATGGTGATCCCGGTCGGCTCGCCCAACCCGACCGCGGCCGAGGCGTGGATCAACTACGTCTACGACCCGGTCCACGAGGCGCAGATCGAGGCTTACGTGAACTACGTCAGCCCGGTCGAAGGGACGAAAGAAGTCCTGGTCAAGAGCGAACCGGAAATCGCCAACAACAAACTGATCTTCCCGCCGGCCTCATTCACGAAGAACTGCTCGATCCAGCCTTCACCGAGCCCGACGGAAGAACAGAACATCAATAAAGCCTTCAACGCGGTACTGAACGGCTGAGGCCCCGCGGATGGAAGCGTTGAAACGACGAGCGGCCGCGTACGGCCTGCTGGCACCGGGGACGATCTGGCTGGTCGTCTTCTTCCTGATCCCGCTGTACTTCCTCGGCCGGCTCTCGCTGAACGTCAACGTCCAAGGCATCTACTACCCGTTCGACTGGCACTGGAAGAACTACTCGGACGCGCTCAGCCTTTACGACACGCAGTTCATCCGCAGCTTCATCTACTCGGGCCTGGCGACGTTGATCTGCCTCCTGCTCGCCTACCCGCTGGCGTACGCGATCGCCTTCAAGGCGGGCAAATGGCGGCACGCGATGCTGCTCGCGGTGGTGGCGCCGTTCTTCACCACGTACCTGATCCGGACGATCTCCTGGGTGACGATCCTCTCCGACGAAAGCCCGGTCGTCGACGTCCTGAAGTTCCTCCAGATCGCCCCCAGCGGACACATCCTGGCCACGCCGGCCGCGGTGATCTCGGGCCTTGTCTACAACTACCTGCCGTTCATGGTGCTGCCGATCTACGCCAGCCTCGAGCGCCTCGACACGCGCTTGATGGAGGCAGCGAAGGACCTCTACGCGAACACCGCTACGACCTTCTTGAAAGTCACCCTGCCGCTCTCGGCGCCGGGGGTCGTGGCGGGAACGCTCCTCACCTTCATCCCGGCGACCGGTGACTACGTCAACGCCGAATTCCTCGGCGGCTCCAACAGCCAGATGATCGGCAACGTGATCCAAGGCCTCTACCTCAAACAACAGGAATACCCGGCGGCGGCGGCGCTGTCGTTCGTGCTGATGGCGATCATCCTGGTCATCGTCCTGATCTACATCCGCTTCGCCGGATCGGAGGCACTGATGGGCGAGGAGGGAGCGGCGGCATGAGCACCACTCCGGCAGTGAGCGGTCCAGCGGCCCCGCGGATGGGCTTCGGCAAATGGCTGCGGGAGCACGCGGTCCTGATCATCGGTGTGCTGGTGATCCTCTACATGCTGGTCCCGATCGCCGTCATCTTCTTCTTCTCCTTCAACAACCCGGCCGGCCGTTACAACTTCACCTGGGTCGGCTTCACGCTCAAGCACTGGAAGAACGTCTTCGGGATTCCGGAATTGAACGAAGCCCTCTGGACCTCGATCAAGCTCGCCGTGCTGGCGACGGTGATCTCGACGATTGTCGGCACGATGATGGCGCTCGCCCTCGTGCGCTACCAGTTCTTCGGTCGGCGGGCGGCGAACTTCCTGATCGTGATCCCGATGGCTACCCCGGAGATCGTGATGGGGTCCTCGCTGCTCTCCTTCTTCCTCATCCTCGGCACGCCGCTCGGGTTTACCACGCTGCTGATCGCCCACGTCATGTTCTGCATCAGCTTCGTCGTGGTCGTCGTGCGCTCACGGCTGATCGGGTTCGACCGACGGTTGGAGGAGGCGGCCAAGGACCTCGGCGCGACGCCGTGGGAAACGTTCCGCCTGGTCACGCTGCCGCTGATCCTGCCCGGGGTGTTCGGCGGCGCGATGCTCGCATTCGCCCTCTCGATCGACGACTTCGTCATCTCCAACTTCAACTCGGGGACGACGGTCACCTTCCCGCTCTACATCTTCGGCGCCTTCCAGCGCGGAGTGCCGGTCGAGGTGAACTGCATCGCGATGATCCTCTTCGGCATCACCGTGCTGGCGATGGGCTTCACGACGTGGCAGCAGCGGCGGGCGGAACGGATGGCGAGTGTGAGGCCGGAGCAGGAGGAAGTCATGCCGCTGCCGCCGGTTTCCGCGGCGACCTAGCGAGGGCGAGGGAGGGGAGGACCCCTCTCTCACAACAGCGGGGAGGTTCGTTCGGGGTCTTCCCCTCCCTCGCTACCGGCCGATGTGGAAGCCGAGGAGCTCGGGGACCTTGGCGACCGCGGAGGCGATGGGGTTCGGCTTACGGCGTTCTTGCTCGGCGTGCTCCTTGCCGGCGATGCCTAGGCGGATCGCTTCGCCGCCGATCCAGTGGAAGGGCTCGGGCGGGACTCGGGGCATCTCGCCGTCGATGAAGGCCAGGCGGGTGGGATCGTCGCTCAGGTCGAGCGCGAGGGAGGCGAGGCTGCGGCCGATCATGTTGGTCGGGCCGACGCCGTTGCCGGTGTAGCCCGCGGCGACCCAGGCGCGGTTGCGCTTCAGGGAAGTGATCGCCGGCAGGTGGGTCGGGGAGGCGTCGATTGGGCCGCCCCAGGCGTGGGTGATCCGGCGGCCGGCGAGTTCGGGGAAGTATTCGACCATGTGCCTGCGTTGGGCGTCGACCACGTCGGCGTCGACCTCGGCCCGGCCGTGGGTGCGGGCGCCCATCGCGATCCGGCCGCCGCCCCAGCCGAAGGCGATCCGGCCGTCCGGCGTGGTGCGAAAGTAGTGGACGAGGGCGCGGCCGTCGGTGATCGCCTCGCCGCCGGTCCAGCCGAGCTTCTCGACCACCTCGGGGACGGGCTCGGTGATGATGATGTGGGAGGAGGCGACGGTGAGCCGATTGGCCAACGGGCCGCGGCGCGAGCGGGCGGCCCCGCCGATCGCGAGGACCCCCCGGGGCGCGCGGACACGCGAGCCGGTGGTGACGGTCGCCTCGACCCCGTCGTCGGCTTCGCGGAAGTGGGCGACGGGCGAGGACTCGTAGATCTCGACGCCCTGCTCGAGCAGGCGTCGGCGCAGGGCGAGCGCCAGGCGGGCGGGCTGGACGGTGGCGCCGATCGATTCGATCACCCCGGCGCGGAACTCGGGCGAGTCGCAGTGGGTGCGGACATCCTCGGCCGAGACCAGGCGCAGCTTGTCGGGCACGCCGAGCTCGCGGCAGGCGTCGACGGCGTCGTGGCCGGTGTCGTCCTGCGCGGGCGCGGTCGAGACCTCGAGATAGCCCGCCTGCCGGTACCAGGCGTCGACCCCTTCCTCCTCAGTGCAGAAGGCTCCGACGCGGAGTGCCGCTTCCTCGGCGGCGACGCCGACGGCGAGGGCAGGCGCGGCGCCCCAGCGGTCCCGCATAGAGGCCATGTGCGTCCACATCCCCTCGACGAAGCCGCCGTTGCGGCCGCTCGGCCCGCGGCCGCAGACCGGTTCGGACTCGAGGATCACGATCCGCGCCTCGGGGGCCAGCACGTGGGCGTGCCAGGCGGTCCACATGCCGGTGTAGCCGCCGCCGACGATCAGGACGTCGGCATCGCGGTCCTCGCCGAGGGGCGGGCGGGGTGTGACGTCTCCCGCCTCCTCGATCCAATAACCGAGTCGAGTGTGCTTCATCTCCCCAGTGTCTCCTAAGCGCGGTTTTCACCGTGGCTAGACTCGCCGGATGGCTGACTCCAAGCAGGACAACACCCCGTACGTAGACGCTCTGCTCGAGTACTCGGCCCGAGAGACCGGGCGCTTCCAGGTGCCGGGGCACAAGGGCGGACTCGCCGCCGACCCGGCGATGGTCGAGCTGGTCGGGATGACCGGGCTGATCAACGACGTCCCCTCGGTCACCGAGGGCGTCGACATCGGACCCGAACCGACGCCGTTCCAGCAGGCACAGCTACTCGCCGCGGCAGCTTGGGGGGCGTCAAGAACCTGGTTCTTGATCAACGGCGCCTCGCAGGGCAACCACGCGACCTCGATGGCGCTCGGCCACATGGGCAACGAGATGGTCGTGCAGCGGAACGTCCACTCGTCGATCATCGACGGGCTGGTCCTGAACGGGATGCGGCCGAGCTTCGTCTCGCCGGAGCTCGATCCCGAGCTCGGCATCGCCCACGGGCTGACGCCGGAGAGCCTCGCGGCGGCACTCGACGCGACACCGAACGCGGTCGCCGCGCTCGTCGTCTCCCCCACCTACTTCGGCGCCTGCGCCGACGTGGCGGCGCTTGCCGAGGTCGCCCACTCGCGCGGCCTGCCGCTGATCTGCGACGAGGCGTGGGGCGCCCATCTCCACTTCCACCCCGACCTGCCGCCGGACGCGCTGGCGAGCGGCGCCGACCTGGTCACCTCCTCGACCCACAAGATCGTCGGCAGCCTCACCCAGGCGGCCATGCTCCACCTCGGCAAGGGCGACCGGATCGACCCGGCGATCGTCGACCGCTGCGTCAGCCTGGTCGAAACGACCAGCCCCAGCGGCCTGCTCACCGGCTCGCTCGACGCTGCGCGGCGGATGGCCGCGGTCCACGGGGAAGAGCTCCTGACCAAGACGCTGGCGGCGATCGCCAACACCCGCGAGCAGATCCTCCAGATCCCCGGCCTCGGCATCCTCGACGAGTCGATGGTCGGTCGCGCCGGGATCGCCGGCTGGGATCCGCTGCGCCTCTCGGTCGACGTCCGCGGCACCGGCTCGACCGGCTACCGGCTGGCGAAAAAGCTCTTCTACTCGCACGGGATCGACCTCGAGCTCTACTCGGAGAACGTCGTCGTCGGCATCTTCGGGATGGGCGAGCCCGCCGAGACCGGCGAGCGCCTGGTCGCGGCGCTGCGCGCCTCGGTCGGCGAACTCGAAGCCGAGCCGGGCCCGCCGCAGGAGAAGCTGGCCCCGCCGCCGCCATGGGGCGAGCTGGTGATGACGCCGCGCGAGGCCTACCTCGGGCCACAGGAAGTCGTCCCCTTCGACGACGCCGTCGGGCGGATCGCCGCGGAGGGGCTCGCCGCCTACCCGCCCGGGATCCCCAATGTGCTGCCGGGCGAGCGACTGACGGCGGAGACGCTCGCCTACATCCGCGAGTCGATCGCCCACGGCGGCTACGTCCGCGGCGGCTCCGACCGCGAGCTGAAAACGCTCCGCGTCACGGTCGAGCGGTAGGGATAGGCGATGGCCTCCTACGACGCGATCAAGGACCTGCCGCTCGAGGTAGAGGAGTGTGCCTTCGAAGGACTCGAACTGAAGATGGGCGAGTTCGAGCGGCTGACCACGGTGATCAAGCTGCGCGGCGCCGGCGAGGAGGGCATCGGCGAAGACGTGGTCTACGACGCCGTCGATCACATCGGCCAACAAAGCCACGGGCCGCCCGCCGGGCTCGCCCACTCCGGCACCTTCGACGAGTTCTCGCGGAAGCTCGACGGCATCGACCTCTTCCCGGCGGGCGAGCCGGAGCGCGCCGAGATCTCGCGCGATTACCGCCGCTGGGCCTACGAGTCGGCGGCGCTCGATCTGGCGCTGCGTCAGGCGGACACCAACCTCTCCGCCGCGCTGGGGCGCGAGCCGAAGCCGCTGAACTTCGTCAACTCGCTGCGCCTCGCCGGCTTCGACCCGAGCGAAAAGTCGACGATCGCGCCGGTCGAAGAACGGCTCGCGGCCTATCCGACGCTGCGCTACAAGCTCGACCCCTTCAACGACTGGGACGACGATCTGATCGCCGCGCTGGTGGCGACCGGCGCGGTCGACTCGCTCGACCTCAAGGGCTTCTACAAAGGCACCCCGGTCGACGTGATCACCGATCCCGAGCTCTACTCGAAGCTGATCGAGGCCTTCTCCGACGCCTGGCTCGAGGACCCCGACGTCACCGACGAGACGCGGCCGCTGCTCGACCCGGTGCACGAGCGGGTCACCTGGGACGCGCCGATCCACTCGATTGCCGACATCGAGGCGATGCCCTGGTCGCCGCCGCGCACGGTCAACATCAAGCCCTCGCGCTTCGGCCCGATCTCCCGCCTCTTCGCCGCCTACGACTACTGCGAGGAGCGCGGCATCGGCGCCTACGGCGGCGGCCAGACCGAGCTCGGCCCGGGCCGTGGCCAGATCCAGTACCTCGCCTCGATCTTTCACCCCGACACGCCCAACGACACCGCCCCGCGGGGGTACAACGATCCCGCCCAGGCGACCGCCGCGGGGCTGCCGACGAGCCCGCTCGAGCCCTCGATCGACGTCCTCGGATTCCGCTGGACCGGCCCGCAAACGGCTTAGGCAAGCCGAATCCGGCTTAGGTCTGCCGAAGTCGTAGGTAGGCAAACCGAACTTCGGCTATCGGCTACGTTGGTTGCAGATCGTCTCAGTCCTTCGCCTCAGCGACACACCCTGAGCAACACCCACCAAAGGAGCCACACAGATGGCCGAGAAGTCCTTCGCCGCAGCCCTCAACGAGCAGATCTCGAACGAGTTCGCCGCCTCACAGCAGTACATCGCGTCCGCCGTCTACTACGACGCCGAAACCCTCCCCC
>JAOPZF010000082.1 GCA_025964255.1 Solirubrobacterales bacterium
ACTTCCCGCTGGCCGACTACGGCACCCTTGCGCTCGGCGCCCTCGCCGTACCGGTGCACGCCCTCCTCAACGCCTCCGAGATCGAGTACGTCCTGACGGACTCCGGCGCGAAGGCGCTGATCTGCGCCGCGCCGCTGCTCGGCGAGGGCGCCAAGGGCGCCGAGCTCGCGGGCGTGCCGGTCCTGGCCGTGATGGACGGCGGCGACGCGTCCATCCCGCGCATCGACGAGCTCGCGCTCTCCGCCACGCCCGTGGACACGTTCATCCCGCGCGAGCCCCACGACACCGCCGTGATCCTCTACACCAGCGGCACCACGGGGAAGCCCAAGGGCGCCGAGATCACCCACCTCAACGTCACCATGAACGTCGTCGTCTCCGCGCAGCACTCCTTCGACATCGACGAGACCGACACCGTCCTGGGCTGCCTGCCGCTGTTCCACACGTTCGGGCAGACGTGCTGCATGAACACCGCCTTCTACGTCGGCGCGACCGTCGTGCTGCTCCCGCGCTTCGACGGCAAGGCGGCGCTCGAGCTGCTCGTCCACGAGAAGTGCTCGATCTTCATGGGCGTCCCCACGATGTACGTCGGCCTGATCGAGGCCGCCAAGACCTCCGACCTGCGGCCCTCGCTCAAGAGCGCCCTGTCGGGCGGAGCCGCCCTGCCGCTGGCGGTCCTGGAGCGGTTTGCCGAGGTCTTCGGCACCCAGGTCCTCGAGGGCTACGGGCTGACCGAGACCTCCCCGGTCGCGACCTTCAACCAGGTCGGCTTCACCCCGAAGCCGGGCTCGGTCGGCAAGGCCATCTGGGGCGTCGAGGTCGAGATCGCCAAGGCCGAGGTCGACGAGGCGATCGAGCTGCTGCCCACCGGCGAGCTCGGGGAGATCGTCGTCCGCGGCCACAACGTCTTCAGCGGCTACCTCAACAAGCCCGAGGAGACGCAGAAGGCGATCGTCGACGGGTGGTTCCGCACCGGCGACCTCGGCACGAAGGACGACGAGGGCTACATCACCATCGTCGACCGCAAGAAGGACATGATCATCCGCGGCGGCTACAACGTCTACCCGCGCGAGGTCGAGGAGCTGCTCTATGAGCACCCGGCGATCCGCGAAGCCGCCGTCGTCGCCGTCCCCCACCCGCAGTGGGGTGAGGAGGTCGGCGCCGCGGTCGTCCTCGAACCGGGCGCCGAGGCGTCCCCCGAGGAGATCAGCGCCTGGGTCCGCGAGCGGATCGCCGCCTACAAGTACCCCCGCGTCGTCTGGTTCATCGACGATCTGCCGAAGGGCCCGACCGGCAAGATCCTGAAGCGCGAGATCGAGGTCCCGGCCCAGGTCAACTGACGAAGTCGGCGAGCCACTCGGCGAGGAACGGCTCCATCACCCGGTAGCCACCGTCCTCCTCGCGTTCGATCAACTCGCGGTCGACGAGCGCCTTCAGCGCCACCTGCGTCGAGCTCGCCGGGGACAACTGGTGGCGATCCCGATAGTCGCCGGAAAGCGGTCGGCCCGGCTCACGGGCAAGCGCTTCCAATAACACTCGCTGGCCGGCGGCGAGCCCATCCCAGACGAGGGAGAAGTGGGCGTGCTCGGACTGCAGCACGAGTTCCATCGCCCGCGCCAGTAGTTCCTCGTCGGCCCGGCCGTCGAACGGGGTCTGCTCCCAGAGCGAATAACAGAGCTCCTGGGTCGCGTACGGGTGGCCGCGCGTGATCCCGAGCAGCTGGTCGCAGACATCCTGATCGAGCTCTTTCTTGGTCGCGCGAAAGCGCCGAACGATGAACGGGCCGAAGAGGTCCGGCGGAATCAAGCCAATCTCCATCTGCTTGGCGCTGCGCCAGAACGGCTCGTTGGCGTCGCTGAAGAGATCTCGCATCACGTGTCGTTTGCTGCCGAGATAGACGTGGCAGACCTCGGGCTGCCCCTGGAAGACAGAGCGCAGGAGCTTCGGAAAGTCGGGGTCGAGATCGACGATCTCCTGGAACTCATCGACGATCAGGACCACGCGCTGTCCTCTTTCCGCGGCGATCTTCGCGGGCAGTTCGAGCAGCATCTCGATCGTCCGATCCACGTCGGCCTCGGTGTGGCCGATGCCGAACGAGAAGCCGAGATGACCGTCCATGGCATCGACGGTGATGGTCGGGGCGATCTGGAGGCCCTGGAACATCGCCAGGGCTTTGTCTCTGAGCTTCGCTTTGGGCGCGGCGACGTCGGAGTAGATCGCCGCTGCGAGGCGTTCGGCGAAACGGGTCTTGTTCGGAGCGGTCATCACGTTCAGGTAGGCGACCAGCGCCTTCCTCTTTCGCACCCCTGCGGCGGCCTTGAGAACCAACGAGGACTTCCCAAGCCGGCGCGGAGCGAAGATGACCAGGTCCTGGCCGTTCCTCATATCGGCTTCGACCTCGGCCAACTCGCTTTCGCGGTCAGCAAACTCGTCGATCACGACGTTGCCGAAGCGGAAAGGGTTCAACGGCGATCCGGGCACGACCTCATCCTACCACGCGTTATGTTTAACAACATAACGTTAATCGACATAATGCCTGTCGACATAACGGAGGGTGAAACTGGCCGGGTAGCCAGTTCCTGAGGTACGCTGACGTACCGGCCGGCCACGAACGAAACGGGGAATGAGATGAGCGTCGCCTCCCAACGGTTGATGGAGAACGTCACCTACGAGGACCTCTACATGCGGTGGGAGCAGGGGAACTGGTCCGCCTACGACATCGACTTCTCCGCCGACGCCGCCGGCTGGGCCGGCCTCTCCGACATCCAGCGCCGCTCGGCGATGTGGATCTACTCGATGTTCTTCTACGGCGAGGACCGGGTCGCCGACACCCTCGCTCCCTACATCACCGCCGCGCCGACCGAGCAGCAGGCCTACTTCCTCGCCACCCAGCAGGTCGACGAGGTCCGCCACTCGCTGTTCTTCCACCGCTTCTTCAAGGAGGTGATCGGGGTCGGCGGCGGGAGCATCCAGGAGACGCTCGCGTCGACGCTACCGCAGCTGAACTGGGGCTACCTCGGCGTCTTCGACCGGCTCGACAAGATGGCGCTCGAACTGCGGACCGACACCTCGCTGCCGAAGTACGCGCAGGCGATCACGCTCTATCACCTGATCGTCGAGGGCAGCCTCGCCCAGCCGGGCCAGCACTTCATCGAGGACTTCTTCGCCAAGGAGGAGGCGATGCCGGGGTTCAGCGCCGGGATGGTGAACGTCTCCCGCGACGAGCAGCGCCACATCGGCTTCGGCGTCAAAGTGCTCTCCGAACTACTGGCGCCGAGCCACCCCGCCTCGGCCGAATGCCGCGCCGCCGTGGTCGAGCTGCTGAACGAAGTGCTCCCCTACAGCCCCGCGGTCTTCCGGCCGCCGAACCTCGACCGCGAATACACCGAGTGCTACGGCTTCACGCTCGAGGACATCTACGCCTTCGGGCTCAAACTGGTGCGGCAGCGCTGGCGGACGATCGGCTATCCGACCGAGGAGATGCCGCCCGGCACCTTCCCCTTCGACCCCGAAAAGTCGGAGGAGCAACTCGCCGCCGACCAGGTGAAGATGATGATGGGTGGCATCCTCGGGCCGAGCGACGGCAGCGTGCAGCCGAGCACCGATCCTGAGCTGATGCGCCTCTACTTCGACATCACCGCCCGGGTCGCAAACCCGAGCGCCGCCAACGGCACGCCGCTGATCTACCAGTGGAAGTTCAGCGACGCCGACCCGTGGCACCTGACGATCGAGAACGGCACGACCCGCGCCGAGCCAGGCATCGCGCCCGAAGCCGCGGTGACGATCGAATCGACCTGGGCCGACTGGCTCGCCACCACCAAACCCGACGCCAAGCCCCTGAAACTCCTGCTCGGCCGCAAGGTCCGCCCGCACGGCAGCCCGCGCGAGCTCATCCGCATGCGCAAGGTCTTCGGCTAGCTGAGACGGCGTGGGGGCGCCTCGCGGCGTCCTCGGTCGCTCGGCTTCGGGTCACGCACAGGAGTGCGCTCCCCTCGTCTCGCTTCCTGCGTCCTTGCGAGGCTGGCCCACGCCGTCTCAGCTGATGGGCGGGAGCTGGTCGGCCCAGGGGCGCTCGGCCTCGATCTGGGCGGCGAGCGAGAGCAGCAGGGGCTCTGACTCTTTGCGGCCGATGATCTGGATCGCCAGCGGCATGCCGTCGGTGCCGAACCCGAAGGGGATCGACATCGCCGGGTTGCCGAGGTGGTTCCAGGGCACGCAGTAGGGATAGAAGCGGCTCATCCCGAGGACCGTGGCGAGGGCGCCCCGGCCCTGCCAACGGCGGACCGGCAAGGCAGTGCCGCCCATCACCGGCATCACCAGGACGTCGTGGTCGTCGAAGATCGAGTTGATGCGGGCGATCTCGGCCGGACGGTTCGCCATCGCTTTTTCGTAGAGCGACTCGGGCAGGAGGCCGCCGAGCTTGCCGAAGCCGCGGGTCCGTCGTTCGAGCCGCTCCGGCAGCGGAACCTCGTCGACGGTCTCGGCGACGCCCTTGAGGAAGCGCGCGGTCAGCGTGTCGCCGACCCGGCCCCAGTCGGGGTCGCGCTGCTTGACGTCGTGGCCGAGTCGGGCGAGGAAGGCGGCCGCGTCCTCGGTCGTCTGCTTGACCTCGTCGGTGACGGTCGCCGGCAGGATCGCCCGCGGCGCGGCGGTCGACCAGGCGACGCGCAGCTTGCCGGGCGAGTCTTTGACCGACTCGACGAACGGCTTGGCGGGCGCGGCGGGGGCTTCGGCCTCGGTCGAGCCGCCGGAGACGATGTCGAGCCAGAGCGCCGAGTCGAGCACCGAGCGGCTGACGCAGCCTTCGACGGCCATCCCCCGCCAGCCTTCGAGCTTCGGCGCCAGCGAGACGCGGCCGCGGGTCGCCTTGATGCCGAAGAGGCCGCAGCAGGCGGCGGGGATACGGATCGAGCCGGCGCCGTCCCCGGCCGAGGCGATCGGCACCAGGCCGGCGGCGACCGCCGCGGCCGAGCCGCCGCTTGAGCCACCCGGCGTGCGCTGTCGGTTCCAAGGGTTGCGGGTGACGCCGTAGGTGGCCGACTCGGTGAAGCCGCAGATCGCCAGCTCCGGCAGCAGCGTCAGGCCGACGATGATCGCGCCCGCCTCGCGCAGCCGGCGCACGACCTCGGCGTCGGCCTTGGCCGGCACCTCGAAGGCGTCGGTGCCGTGCAGGTTGATCTCGCCGGTGACGTCGATTTCGTCCTTGATCGCGATCGGCACGCCGAGCAGCGGTCGTTTGTCGCCGGCGCTCCGCCGCGCCTCGGCCTGTTCGGCCTCGAGCATCGCCTTGTCGGCGAAGACCTTGCGGAAGGCGTTCAGCTCGGGATCGAGCCGATCGATCCGCTCGAGCGTCGAACCGACCAGCTCGGTCGGGCTGACCTCGCCGTCGCGGACCATCTCCGCCTGGCGCGCCATCCCCACGAACGCAATGTCATCTCCCCCCGCCATCAGCCCGCGATCCTACCTACGCGCCGGCCACCTGGCCAAGAGACTCGGACGAACCGGATATAAAGTGTCACAAAAGTGCAAATTATCGGTCTGCAGAGCCAAATTCACGCTACCGTCGAAAGATGGATGAAGACAAGTTCCGATTCGTCGTTCAGGTCTCCCTCTCGGCGATCGTCCTCGCCGCTGGCTTCGGTGTCCTCCTTTTCGGGAACGGGGATCAGTCGGGCACCGAGCTCGCCGCTGCCGGCGTCGGCGTGATCTTCGGTTACTGGATGAGAGACCGCTGACGGCGCGCCTGGCGGCGCCCAGGCTCAGTCGGAGACGAGGAGGTAGCGGGCCGAGGCGGCGCCGGCGGTGAGGGCCGGGGTGATGTCGCGGCTCGGGTCGCTGAGGGCCTGCAGGGCGAAGCCGTCGGCTACGGCAAGGAGGTAGGCGACGACGGCCTCGGCGTCGAAGCGGAGGCTGAGGATGCCCTCGTCTTCCTTCGTGCGGAGAACCTTGGCGACGTGGGAGCGGGTCGCCTCGAAAAGCTGGCCGACCTCGTGCTGGATTTCCGGTTTGCGGCGACCGGCGCTGAAGAGCTCGTAGAGGAGGAGGAAGAAGCCGGGGTCGTTGTCGATCAGGTCGGTGAGGCTCTTCACCAGGACGTCGAGGACGGCGTCCGCGGTGGTCGCCTCGGCGAGCATCTCGTCGAGGCGCGCGATGCGGAGGTCGGAGTCACGGCGGACCACCTCGATCAGGAGGCGCTCCTTGGTGCCAAAGTAATAGTGGAGGAGGCCGCGGCTTACCCCGGCCTCACGGGCGACGTGCTCGAAGGTCGAGCCCGCCGCCCCGCGGCGAGCGACGCTGTCGCGCATCGCGTCGATGATGCGCTGCGCCTTCTCGCCGCTGAGCTGGCGCTCTTTGCTCGCCGCCTCTTTGGTCGCTGCCTCCACTAGGTGTCCGCCGCCTCCCCCAGCTCGCCTAGGAGCCGTTGATCGAGGAGCTGCTGGTGTACTCGAACTCCTCTTCGGCACCGAAGAGTGCGTCGAGGACAGCCTTGCGCGCACCCTCGCTGACGACCAGGGCGACAACGCCGCCGATGATCGCGAGCAGGATCAATTTGCCGAGGCGATGCTTCTTCTTCTTCGGCTTCTGCAGACGCTCGCGCGCTTCTTGAAGCGCCTCGGCGGCCTGCCGCATTTCCTTCTGCACCTTCGTGTCGGAGGTGAGGGCCTTGACCGGGCTCTTGCCGTTGCCGGTCGCGCGACCGTAGGCCTTTTTCGCCGACTTGAAGGCGTCCTGAAGGTTTTCGCGCAGATCTTCGTCCTCGATCAGGCGCTGCACGTAAGGGTTCTCACGCGCCGCCCCGTACAGGTCGCCGGCGCGGTCCGCCGTATGACTGGTCTTGCTCTTGGCCATCCCTCTCCCTCGTCGGTCTCGCGGTTTCGACCAGGATATACCCGCGTTTGGCAGCGGGACACCGTGAGTTGGCCGTTCGGCCAGGATCAGTCGGGCCCGACGCCGTCGAGCAGCACCCCGGTGGAGCGGAAATCGAGGCGCGCGTCGCGCAGTCGGCGCAGCCGCAGCGGCGCCAGCCCGGGCTGTTGGAAGCGGTAGCGGCGAATCTTCAGGCGGCCGGTGCTTTCGTCGGCGACCTGGCGGAAGCCGGGCCCGAGCAGCCGCCGCGGCGGCGCCGGCACCGCCCCATCGGAGACGAAGTCGACTTCCTTGACCAGCCAGTCGTAGCGTTCCTTCGCCCGCACCTGGATCGCCCCGGTCGAGAGGTAGAAGCGCAGCGGCGCCTCGCCGAGCGTCCAGGTCACCGTCGCCCGCGGCCCGTGCGGGTCACCGATGTGTTCGGCGACGGCGCTCCAGTTCGGCCGCTGGAACTGTTCGTCGGTCGAGGCAAGGATGCAGAAGCCGAGCGAGTAGGCGAAGAGCAGCGCGCCGATCGCGGTGCCGAGCCGTCGCGTCGCGGGCGACGCGACGGCGATCCCGACCGCCGCCAGCAGCGGCACCAGCGCCGGGATCAGGTTGCGGGCGAGGACGAAGTTCTTGCTCGAGTCGAGCAACGCGATCGCGACCGGGATGCCGATCGCCGCAGCGACGAGTAACAGCGGCCTGCCCGCGGCACCGCGCTCCCGCCCCGCGCCCCGCCGCAACAGCAAGGCCAGCGCGACGAGCGCCAAGGCGAGCGGCGCGAAGGCGAGCCAGGGCCGCTCGGGGCGGGCGATGATGTCGCCGGTCTCCCCGGTGACGAAAGTGGCCGCCGTTTCCGCGAGCCGGTGCCCGAGCGTGAAGTTGCCGATCCACTCGGCGTGGCCGAGCGACGTCTGGTGGATCGCCACCGGCGCCACCGCGATCGCGCAGCCGAGGAGGATCGCCATCCCGACGAGGCTCGTCCGCAGCCCGCGCCGGCGGAGCAGCATCAACGCCTCGGCGGCGATCGGGAAGGCGACGAAGTAGTGGGTGCCGATCGCGAGCCCCGACCAGATCCCCCACCAGACGAAGTCGCGCCGCGCCCCGGTGCGTTCGGCCCGCAGCCAGTAGAGCACCGAGAGCGCCCCGAAGAGCGCCACCAGCGCGTAGGCCCGTGCCTCCTGCGAGTACCAGAGCATCATCGGGTTGACCGCGACCAGCGCCGCCGCCCAGAGGCCGGCCCGCCTGCCGCGCAGCTCGACCCCGATCAGGTAGGCGACCGGCACCGACGCCACCCCGGCCGCCGCCGAGATCGAGCGCAGGCCGAATTCCCCGGTTCCGACCAGCTGCGTCCAGACCCAGGCGAGCGCGTAGAAGACCGGGGGCGTCGACTCCCCCGTCCAGACCTGATGCATCGCGTGGCCGAAGCCGGCGCGGAGGATGCGGCTGGCGGTGACGACCTCGTCGTGGTGGTAGCTCTGCACGCCGAGCGTGGCGAAGCGGAGCACCGCGGCGAGGACGGTCAGGCCGACGACGATCCAGAAGGCGCGCGAGCGTTCGTGCGCCCACTCGCGGAGGGAGCGGCGGCTCGGGCGGGCGATCTTCGAGCGCCGGGCCGGACGTAGGGTCGCTGCCTCCATCAGCGGTTCTTACCCGCTGGGCCCCAAGGGGACCTCAAGACAGCGCGACGTCGAGCGCTTTCGAGACCTCGTCGACGAAGACGAACTCGAGGCCCGCGAGCTCTTTGCGCGGGATTTCGGCCGCGTCCCCTTCGTTGCGTGCCGGGACCAGCACCCGTTTGATCCCCGCCCGCTGCGCCGCCAACGACTTCTCCTTCAGCCCGCCGATCGGCAGCACCTTGCCGGTCAGCGTCACCTCGCCGGTCATCGCCACGTCGTTGCGCACCGGCCGCCCGCTGAGCAGGGACGAGAGCGCCACCGTCATCGCCACCCCCGCCGAGGGCCCGTCCTTCGGCACCGCGCCGGCCGGCACGTGGATGTGGACGTCGTGGGAGGCGAACCAGTCGCCCTCCCCGTTCTTCGGGGCGATCTCCGCCTGGTGGCCGCGCACGTAGGAGAGCGCCGCCTGCGCCGACTCCTTCATCACGTCGCCGAGCTGGCCGGTGATCGTCAGGTTGCCCGAGCCCGGCGTCGCCGCCGCCTCGATGAAGAGCACGTCGCCGCCCGCCGGGGTCCAGGCGAGGCCGGTCGCCACACCCGGGTCCTTGGTCCGCCGCCGGGTTTCGGTGAAGACCCGCCGCCGTCCCAGCATCTCCCGCGCTTTTTTGCCGGAGACGCGGACTTTGCCTTTCGCTTTGCCTTCGGCGACCTGGCGGGCGACTTTGCGGCAGATCGTCCCGATCAGCCGCTCGAGGTTCCGCACCCCGGCCTCACGGGTGTACTCCTCGATGATCACGGTCAGCGCCGCGTCGGAGATGTCGATCTGGGTCGGTTTCAACCCGTTCGCCGCGATCTGGCGCTCGACCAGGTAGCTGCGGGCGATGTGCCGCTTGTCGTCGATCGTGTAGCCGGCGAGTTCGATCGTCTCCATCCGGTCGAGCAGTGGCCCCGGGATCGTGTCGAGCTGGTTCGCGGTGGCGATGAAGAGGACGTCGGAGAGATCGAAGGCGAGGTCGAGGTAGTGGTCGCGGAAGGTGTCGTTCTGGGCCGGGTCGAGGACCTCGAGCATCGCGCTCGCCGGGTCGCCGCGGAAGTCGGCGCCCATCTTGTCGAGCTCGTCGATCATGAAGACGGGGTTGCGCGAGCCGGCGTCGCGGAGGGCGCGGATGATCGTCCCCGGCAGCGCCCCGATATACGTGCGGCGGTGGCCGCGGATCTCCGCCTCGTCGCGGACGCCACCGACCGAGATGCGCTCGAACTCGCGCCCCAGCGCCTTCGCGATCGAGCGCCCGAGACTCGTCTTCCCCACCCCGGGCGGGCCGACGAAGCAGAGGATCGGGCCGGGCGAATCCGGGTTCAGTTTGCGCACCGCGAGGTACTCGAGGATCCGTTCCTTGACGTCTTCGAGGCCGTAGTGGTCGCCGTTGAGGACCCGGCGCGCGTGTTTGATGTCGAGGTTGTCCTTGGTCTCGACGTCCCAGGGCAGCTCGGTCAGCCACTCGAGGTAGGTGCGGATGACGCCGTGCTCGGCCGCCGCGGGCGGCAGTTTGGCCAGCCGCCCAAGCTCCCGATCGGCCGCTTTGCGGGCATCCTCAGGCAGGTTCGCCGCCTCGATTTTCTCCTGTAGCTCCGCGACTTCGGCCATCTGCTCGTCCACTTCGCCGAGCTCGGCCTGAATCGCTTTCAGCTGCTGGCGAAGGAGGAACTCGCGCTGGCCTTTGTCGACTTCCGACTGGACCTGGGACTGGATCTGGGTGCCGAGCTGGACGACCTCGAGCTCCCGGGCGAGGATCTGAGAGAGGTGACGCAGCCGCTTGGCGACGTCGACTTCTTCGAGCAGCTGCTGCTTCTCGGCGGTCTCGATGCGGAGGGCGCCGGCGATCAGGTGGGAGAGCGCGCTCGGGTCATCGACGTTGGCGACCGCCAGCTGCAGCTCCTCCGGCAGGTAGGGGATCTGCTCGACGATCTCCGAGAAGGTGCGCTGGACGTTGCGGGTGAGCGCCTCGAGCTTGGCGCTCCGCTCGACCACGTCCGGCCGCTCGGTGATCCGAGAGATCAGGTACGGCTCGTCGGTGACGAAGTCGTCGAGACGGACGCGCTGGGTCGCCTGGACGAGGATCCGCAGGGTGCCGTCGGGAACTTTGATCATCCGCTCGACCACGCCGATGACGCCGACGCCGTAGAGGTCGGCCGGGGTGGGCTCGTCCTTCTCCGGGTTGCGCGAGGCGACCATCACGAGCATCCGGTTGCCGCCGAGGACGTCGTCGACGAGCTTGATCGAGCGCGGCTGGCCGACCGCGAGCGGGGTGATCGTGTCGGGGAAGGCGACCGAGTCGCGCAGCGGCAGGACCGGCAGCGCCTCCGGCACCGGCACGGTGCCGCGCAGGACATCCTCGGCGTCGAGCGGCGCCTCGACGACCTCGAGCGTGGGCGAGCCCTCCATCACGGACGCTCGATCGGGACCCGGTGGGTGGTCTCCCCCGCGTCGCGCAGCGGCAGCTCGACGGTGAGGACCCCGTCTTCGTAGTTGGCGACGGCGCGGCCCGGGTCGACCTCGGCCTGCAGCTCGACCACGCGGCGGAAGGGGCCGGAGGGGATCTCGATCTGCTGGTAGACGCGGCCCTCGGTCTCCTGCAGGACCCGGCGGCCGACGATCGCCAACTGCCGGCCGGAGACCTCGATCCCGACCTCGGTGAGATCGACGCCGGCGAGGTCGACTTTGACCACGGCGCGCTGCGGTTCGTCGACGTAGTAGACGTCGACGTTGGGCGAGAAGCCCGAGGCTCGGCGGCTGACGTAGCGGGTGCGTCCCCAGGGCTCGTCCATCAGCTGGTCCATCTCCCGGCGCATGCGCGCAAAGTCGGCGAATAGGTCGCGCTGAGGCATCGGCGAGAACTTTACCCCCGCGTCGGATCGGCGCTCGGGGCGGCGGACGATCAGATCGCCGAGGCGGCGCGGCCGGTCGAGGCCCAGCGCGGCGCCCGCATCAGAAGGACCGGCTGGCGCGGCGGCACCAGGCCCTCGGGGCGGTTGGGACGGAAGGTCGCGCAAGCCTCGTCGAGCTCCAACGCGCAGAGCCCGTTCTTCGAGAAGAAGCAGTCGTCGCAGGTGGGGGCTTTGGGCTTGCGTGGCATCGGCCCGGGCATAAAAGCAACCTGGCCAGGCCGCCGTCGGGCGTGATTCCGCAAATCGCTACATCTGCGTCACAGGGCTTTCACAAATACCCGCGAGTTGCGAGACGGGCCGGAGGCGGCAGCTAACATTCGGCCACATGGAGGCCCACGAACGCACCGACCAGCTGTCGGCATCGCCGCCGCTCTTCAAGAGCGAATTCCTCAACTACTTCTCGCGGGTCCACCCGGCGATCCCGGCGATCATCTTCATCCCGGTGATCGTCGCGATGGAGATCATCGGCGCGACGAAGGGCTGGAACGCCTGGCAGATGGTGCTGATCTCGGCGGGCGGCTTCGCCTTCTGGACCCTGACCGAGTACTGGCTGCACCGGCTGATCTTCCACTGGGAGCCCGACAACGCCTTCGGTCGACGGATGCACTTCATCATCCACGGCGTCCACCACGACCATCCCAACGACAAGATGCGCCTGGTGATGCCGCCGTCGGTCTCGATCCCGCTGGCGATCCTCTTCTTCCTCGGCTTCTACGTGATCCTCGGCAACGCCGCCTTCCCCGCCTTCGGCGGCTTCATGCTCGGCTACCTCGGCTACGACTACACGCACTACTACCTGCACCACGTCGTGCCGAAGACGACGCTCGGCAAGAAACTGCGCGAGCAGCACATGCGCCACCACTTCCAGGACCACCGCTACGGCTACGGCGTCTCCTCGCCGACCTGGGACGTCGTCTTCCGGACGCTGCCGAAAAAGCGCAACCACTAACGCTGTCGCGGAGGCGCTTGAGGGACCGTACTTCGCGGCCCCGGTGGCCGTACGGGGGGCTTCCGCCGGAAAGTCCAAGGGTTCGGCACGTTCGTCACCCTCCAGTGCGCCCGCCAAGTTGATGGGCCGAAAACTCAAGACAGGGTGGAGTTTTCGGCCCGTCAACCCGCGTTCGCAGTTTCCCGTGCTATCCGCGGTTAAGTGCGAACGCAGTGGGTCAGGTCAGAGCGCAGCGGCGACGGCGGTGAGCCGGCGGTTCAGCGCGACGTCGGTGATCCGCGGGGTGAACAGCGGGCTGTCGCCCTCGCGGACCAGCATCGCCGCCTGGGCAACGCCCCGCGCCGCGACCTCCTGGTCGCCGTCGAGCCGGCCGGCGATCTCACAGAGGCGCGGCGCGCAGGCGATGATCGCGGCGCGGGCGAGCGGCACCTTGGAGCTGAACGGCGCGGCCGGTTCGGCGGCTTCGTCGATCACCCGGTCGATCATCGCGGCGATGCGGTGGCGCGTGCCCGGCTCGGTCAGCTGGGCGGCCCGGAGACCGAGGTCGGCGTCGCCGTGGACGTCCTCGCCGGCGGCGATGCGACGATCGAGGCCGTCACGGCGCAGGCGCACCCGCAGCCTGGTCAGGTAGCCCTCGCGCGTGGGCGGCGACGGGGCGAATCGTGGAAGGTGGGCGGTGGCGCTCATCTGGCACCTCCTGGTCGAGATGGGTCTGGAGATTGCTGCTCCTCAAATTCTGCTCCCCTCCTCACCAAGCCCGCGTGAAGAAGGCGCCGGCGGGGATACAGATTCCGTGAAGGCCGCTCAGGCGTGGACGCCGTTGCCGTTGGTCGACGGGGCGACGTCGAAGGGGACGACCATCCGGTGGTCGTCGGGGCCGGGGCGCAGGATCATCACCTCGGCCGGGGCGCGCTCTAGAAGCCAGACGAGGTCGTCGCCGGAGAGGCCGTGGGTGCCGGTCGCACCGGCGGAGACGACGACTCGGTCGAACTCCTCCTCGGAGAGCAGGCGGGCGAGGGCGTGGCGGTAGGTGCGGCCGCGCTCGATCCGGGCGTCGACCGGGACGCCTTTGGCGACGGCGCGCTGTTCGATCGCCTCCAGCATCGCCATCGCCTGCTCGGCCTCGCGCGGGATCGGGCAGTCGAGCGGCAGGCTCTTCGGCACCGCGGCGAGGTAGGCGGGCATCAGCGTCGCGCCCTCGGCCCGCGCCAGGCGGAGCGCCGCGTCGACCGCGCGCCGCGAGATCTCGGTGCCGGTGAAGGGCAGCAGGATGTGGTGGACCGCGTCGGTTTCGGCGGCGGGCTTGCCGCCGTTGTGACGGGACTTGGCGAAGTAGAAGCCGCCGATCAGGCCGATGACAAGCGCGGCGAGGATCAGGATGTGCTCGAGGTGGATAGCGCCGAAGAGGCTCATCGGCCCGTCCCCTCCCCCTTCATCCCCCGGGTGGCGACGATGCGGACGTCGACACCCGGCGAGGCGGCGCGCATCAGGCGCTGCGGCAGCGGCTCGCGCAGCCGGGCGAGGCCCTTCGCCGGCGGTGCCTCGCCGACCATGATGTAGGTGATCCCGCGCTCCTTGGCGACCCGCGCGGCGGCCGCGACGACGTCGTCGTGCTCCTCGATCAAGAGCGTCGCGCCGAGCACCGAGGCGAGCCGCCGCAGCGCCGTCACCTGGTCCTCGACCTCGCCCTCGATCAGCACCCCCGGCGGCTTCACCCAGAGGAGGTCGAGATCACTCCCGAGCCGCTGCGCCGAGCGCCACGCGCGCCGCACCAACCGCTGCGAGCTCGGCTGCGGCCGCACCAGCGCCAGCAGCCGCTCCCCCACCGCCTTCGCCGTGTCGGCGGAGACGCGTTCGGACTCGCGCGTGCCGACCGGCTCGGCTGCGCTGTAGACGAGCCGAACGCGGCGCTCGACGTCCTGGGCGACCTGCCGCAAGCTGACCTCGCGCAGCGCCGCCAGGTTCTCGATCTTGAAGAAGTTGTTGAGCGCCGCGTCGATGTTCTGGGTCGGGTAGATCTTCCCCGCCTGCAGGCGCCCGATCAGCGCCTCCGGGGTGAGGTCGATCAGCACGACCTCGTCGGCGCCGCCGAGCACCGAGTCGGGCACCGTCTCGCGCACCCGCACCCCGGTCAGCTCGGCGACCTGGTCGTTCAGCGACTCGAGGTGCTGGACGTTGACGGTCGAGTAGACGTCGATCCCGGCGGCGAGTGCGGCGGCGATGTCCTCGTAGCGCTTCGAATTCGTCATCCCCGGCGGGTTGGTGTGGGCGAGCTCGTCGATCAGCGCCAGCTCGGGGTCGCGCTCGAGCAGAGCCGCAAGGTCCATCTCCGCCAAGACGGTGCCGCGGAACTCGACCTCGCGCCGCGGCACGACCTCCAGCCCGCGCGCCTGCTCGGACGTCTCCGGCCGATCGTGCGGCTCGAGGTAACCGATCACGACGTCGCGGCCCGCGACCAGTTCGGCCTGGCCCTCCTGCAGCATCCGGTACGTCTTGCCGACGCCCGCCGCCATCCCGAGGAAGACCTTGAGCCGGCCGGACACGGCCTATCCCCGGACGAGGCGATCGCCGCGCGGCGCCGGCACGCGATGGTCGCTGAGCGCGAGGATCTGGCGCGCGTAGCGGCTGAGCGTGCCCGGCGGGTACTCGGAGCGGTGCGCCGAGCGGGCGTAGAGGGGGCCGGCGCCGTCGCCGGCGAGGGTGCGGACGAGCCGCAGGGCCTCGACCGGCATCGGCAGCGGGTCACGCAGTCGGGCCGCGACCTGGAGCAGGAGCGGCGCCGCTTCGGCGACCGCGGGACGGTCGATCGCGACGGCGGCACCGCCGCGACGGAGCGGACCGTCGACCTCCTCGACGGCGCGCTCGAGGGCTTCGGCCAGGGTGGTCCGAAGGTGGCATTCGTGGCGGGTGGCGAGGCGGTCGATCAGCTCCGCCAACATCTCACGCCCCCAGCAGGTTGTGAACGACGAGGTCGATCAGCTTGATCCCGATGAAGGGGAGGATCAGCCCGCCGAGGCCGTAGAGGAGGAGGTTGCGGCGCAGGAGCGCGGTCGCCCCGATCGCCCGGTACTTGACCCCTTTGAGCGAGAGCGGGATCAGCATCGGGATGATCAGCGCGTTGAAGATCACCGCGGAGAGGATCGCCGACCTTGGCGACCCCAGGTCCATGACGTTGAGCGAGTGCAGCGGGCCGTTGGTCTGGCCGCTCGCCGCCCACGTCGCCGCGAACATCGCCGGCAGGATCGCGAAGTACTTGGCGACGTCGTTGGCGATCGAGAAGGTCGTCAGCGCGCCGCGGGTGATCAGCAGCTGCTTGCCGACCTCGACGATCTCGATCAGCTTCGTCGGGTTCGAGTCGAGGTCGACCATGTTGCCCGCCTCGCGCGCCGCCTGGGTGCCGGTGTTCATCGCCACGCCGACGTCGGCCTGGGCGAGCGCCGGGGCGTCGTTCGTGCCGTCGCCGGTCATCGCGATCAGCCGCCCGTCGGCCTGCTGTTCCTTGATCAGTTCGAGCTTTCTCTCCGGCGTCGCTTCGGCGAGGAAGTCGTCGACGCCCGCCTCCTCGGCGATTTTCGCCGCCGTCAGTTTGTTGTCGCCGGTGACCAT
>JAOPZF010000119.1 GCA_025964255.1 Solirubrobacterales bacterium
CGCCTCCTCCAACCCGCGGTCGATCTCGACCATGTGCAGGTGGGCGACCCGCGCCGCCAGCGCCTCGCTGAGCACCCCTTCCCCCGCTCCGACCTCCAGCACCACGTCGTCGGATCCGACCCCCGAGTCGCGGACGATCGCGGCGAGCAGGTTCGGGTCGGCGAGGAAGTTCTGGCCGAGCCTGACCACGGCCGGCTACCAGCCGAAGAGCGTGCGCGCGTTGGCCTCGACGGTGCGCTCCAGCTCCTCGTAGGAGACGCCCCGCTCGGCCGCGACGACCTCGGCGGTGGCGACCACGTTGGCGGGCTCGTTGCGTTCTTTGCGGCGCACCTGCGGGGTGAGGAAGGGAGCGTCGGTCTCGACCAGGATCCGATCCTCCGGCACCTTCGCGGCGGCGAACCGGAGGTCGACCGAGCGCGGGTAGGTGACGTTGCCGGCGAAGGAGACGTACCAGCCGCGCTCGTTCGCGGCGCTGACTTTCTGCGGCGCCGAGAAGCAGTGGAGGATCACGGTGAGGTCGTCGGCGTGTTCGTCGAGGGTGGCGAAGATCTCGTCGATCGCGGCGCTCTCGTCCTCCGGGTCGCGGGCGTGGATGACGAGCGGCAGCTCAAGCTCCCTGGCGACCTCGATCTGGCCGAGGAAGGCGCGCCGCTGATCATCGGGCTTGGCGGTGTCGCGGTAGAAGTCGAGGCCGGTCTCGCCGATCGCCCGCACCTTCGGGTGGGCGCCGAGCTCGATCAACGCCGCCTGCGCCTTGGCGTCGAAGCCGGTCGCGTCGTTGGGATGGCGGCCGACGCTGGCGAAGACCGGCGCGTTGGCCTCCGCCTGATCGATGACCTGCGCGTTGGTCGTCTCGTCGAGGCCGACGTTCAGCATCCGCTCCACCCCGGCCGCGGCGGCGGCCTCGAGCAGCTCCACGGTCGGCTTCTCGCAGATGAAGAGGTGCGTGTGGGAGTCGATCACGCCGCGGGGGTCTCGATCTTCGGGAAGAGCGGGGAGATCCGCTCCACCGTCTGGCCGCCGCCGCGCGAGCCGAGCTCGGCCAGGACGCGGCCGTCTTCGTCGAGCGTGGCGAGCAGCGTCTCCGCCGTGTCCGGCAGGAACGGGACCAGCATCAGGGTGACGACGCGCAGGCCCTCGATCAAGTTGTAGAGGACTTCCTCGAGGCGGGCGGGGTCGGCCTCGTCCTTGGCGAGGACCCAGGGGGCGGTCTCCTCGACGTAGCGGTTGAGCCGCCGCACCAGCACCCAGATGACCTCGAGCGCCTGGCTCAGCTCGGCTTTGTCGATCAGCCCGGAGAGGCGGTCGAGCGTCCCTTCGAAGTCCTCGGCGAGCACCGCGTCGACTTGCGCCTCGGCGGGGACGACCCCATCGCGGTAGCGCGCCACCATCGCCAGCACGCGGCTGGCCAGGTTGCCGTAGTCGTTGGCGAGCTCGGTCTCGTAGCGTGCCTCGAAGCCGGCGGTGGAGATCGAGCCGTCCTGGCCGAAGCTGACCTCGCGGAAGAGGTAGAAGCGCAGCGCGTCGGCGCCGAAGCGGTCGATCACCTCGAACGGGTCGAGCACGTTGCCGAGGCTCTTCGACATCTTTTTCTCGCCCATCAGCAGGTAGCCGTGGATGACCATGCGGTGCGGCGGCTGCAGCCCGGCGGCCATGCAGAGGGCGGGCCAGATGACAGCGTGGAACTTGAGGATGTCCTTCGCCATCACGTGCAGGTCGGCGGGCCAGTAGCGCTCGGTGAGGTCCTCGCCCTCGCGGGCGAAGGTGAGCGCGGTGACGTAGTTGAGGAGCGCGTCGAACCAGACGTACATGCGCTGGCTCTGGTCCCAGGGAAGTTTGAGGCCCCATTTCAGCGTCGGCCGGGAGAGCGAGACGTCTTCGAGCCCGCCTTTGATGAAGGCGACCGCCTCGTTGCGGCGGAAGTCGGGGACGACGAAGTCCGGCTGCCCCTCGTACAGCGCTTCCAGCTTGCCCTGGAATTGGGAGAGCTCGAAGAACCAGTTCTCCTCTTCGACCCAGTCGAGCGGGATCTCGTGGATCGGGCAGGTGTTCCCCTCGGCGACCTCGCGCTCGGTTTTGAAGTCGGCGCACCGTGGGCAGTACCAGCCTTCGTAGGAGCCCTTCCGCACGAAGCCGTTGTCGTAGACCCGCTGCATGATCTCGGCGACCTTCGCTTCGTGCCGCGGGTCGCTCGTGCGGATGAAGAAGTCATTCGTCGCCCCGATGATCGGACCGAGCGCCTCGAACTTGGCCGCGTTGCGGTCGACCAGGTCCTCCGGCGTGATCCCCTCTTTCGCCGCCGCGACCTCGATCGGCTCCCCATGCTCATCCGTACCCGTCAGGAAGAACACGTCCTCCGCCCGCTGCCGGTGGTGCCGCGCGAGGATGTCGGCGGCCAGCGTCGAGTACGCGTGACCGAGGTGCGGCTCGGCATTCACGTAGTAGATCGGCGTGGTGACGTAGAACTTGTTCGGGTCGGTGGCCATCGCTCCCGAGCCTACTGAGAGCGACTAGCGCAGATCTTCGTCGGCGAGTGTGGCCGTGAGCGGGGAAGGAGTCAAATGGAGCTTCAGCCCGAGGAAGCTGACACCGAGCGAGCCGGTCAGCTTGCCGGTGCTCCGTCGGTAGGTCGCCTTGCCGAAGAAGGGCGCGGGCGGGGTGAAGGTGGCGCTGGCGGGACCGGTGGCGCCGTCGGCCCGTCCGGAAGCGGCGGGTCCGAGCGCGACCGTCTTCTTCAGCGACGCGCTTCCCTTCTTGACCCACCGCTCGGTCGCGACTTCGCCAGGGAGCCATTCGCGGTCGATCGCGACGAACTCGACGCTGTTTGAAGACTGTCCTCCCCAGGCGATGAATTCGATGACCCGGTGCCGAACCTCACCCTGGGCGAATAGGCGGATCGGAGCGGGACCATTCAGGACCAGGCCCGGTTCGATGACGTGAGCGAAGAGGGCGTGTGACCCATTTTCCTTTTCCGGTTCCGTCCCACAGGCCAGCACGACTTCCACGGGCGATTTGGTCGCATGCCATCTCCCGTAACCCCCGGAGCCCCGGAAGTCGAGTTGCCCTTCGAACGTCGCGCCTTCGGTGGGATAGTCGCTCCGACACACCTTCGCCCGCGCAGCCGAGGTCCGCGGCTTGTCCGGCGTGACCGTGCCGACGATCGACCCGAGGCCCGGGAGGCTCAGATCGAGGGAGCCCTCCAGCGGCGCGGGCGGGATCGCGATCGCGTAGGAGACGGCGCCTTCGAAACCGCCGTTCCTACTCCCCTCGTAGGTTTCGACGACCGCGACGCCCTTCGCCGGGAAGAGATGCAACGCCAAGACGTTGCGGTAGTTCGTCGGCGAGGGAAACAAGAGATTCACTTCCTTCGCTTCCCCATCCGGCGGGGCGCCGGCTGCAATCGCGCTCGGCGCGATCGCGCCGACCAGGACGAGCGCCACCAGGACGACCGCCGCGGCGGCGGCGATGCTGCTCGACGACCGCCAGAACATCGAGGTGAGGACGCGCGGACTTCTTACGCTGTTCATGACGGGCGGCGGACGCGGCCGTGTTCGTCGAGGAGTTCTGCCACGGTGACGCCGCTGCCGAAGCGGAGCTTCAGACCGGGGAATCCGATCGAGAAGGTGCCGGTGAGGCGGTGGGTGGCGCGCGTGTAGGTGCCGACACCGGAGAAGGGGCTCGGCGGACGGAGGGTCGCATGGTCCGGGTGGTATCCGCCCTGGCTGACTTCGAGGTGCGCGCCGGTGCGGACCGAGCGGTTGACGAAGCGTCCCGTGGCGATCGCGCCCGGCAACCATTCGAAGGTGCCGGCGTCGAAGTTCACGGCCGGGCGATTGGGTGCGTAGCCGAAGACCGCGAGCTCGGTCAGCCGATCCGATCGACGCAGCCTGGCCCGGAGGGAATATCGCCAGCCGCTGAACGAGCCAGGAGCGCCGCCGACGTAACCGAAGAGGCTCTTCGGCTTGCTTTCGCGCTTGGCGGCATCCGGGCGGCAGTGGAGACGGGGCGAACGGTCTAGAAAGCTGAGCGCACGGGACGCCGTCCATCTCCGGTAGCCGCCGCCGTGGAATTCGATGGTGCCTTCGAGGTCGCCGGTCTGGGAGATGCTTCGCGGCCCGTCGCAACCTTTCACCTTGTGTTCCAGGCTGGTTTTCCGCGGGATGAACTCGCCGGCGAAGGTCCCAAGGCCCTTGAAGTGGAGATCCAGATAGCCATCGAACGGGCGCTTGGGAATCTGCTCGGCGTAGGCCACGGAATCGTTGTTTTCGACGTCGTAGTTGTTGCTCTGCGTGTGGGCCACCGCGACCCCGCGGAGCGGAAAAACCTGCAAGGAAAGGACGTGGGTGCCTTCCCCGACGTACGACAGGCTGCCCGGTCGCTTGTGCTGAAGAATCAGGGTGAACGTTTCTTCGGCCGGACGGACTTCGGTCTTCGCCGCCCCCGCACTTGCCGGCACCACGCCGACCAGGACGAGCGCCGACAGGACGACGGCTGCAGCGGCGGCTGCCCTCGACGATGGGCGAACGGCAGAGGCGATGGTGCATAGATTCTCGGCGCTCATACGATGGCGACCGTACCCAGCGGCAACCAGTTCCAGTCAGGCTCGGCCGGGCCATAATCCGCGCCGATGGCGATCGACACTCACGGACGCTGGCCACTGGTCTCGGCGGCGCTGGTCGGGCCGGCCTGGGCGGCGGTGCTCGCGCGGCGCTCTGGCGCCGGACCGCGGCGCCGGCCGCCGTCGTCCTCTGGATGGAGGCCGGCAACACCGCCCTGCACGCCGGCATGGCGGTACGCGAGCGCCGTTACAACCCCGGCGTCGTCACCGGAGTCGCGCTGATGGGAGTCCACGCCGTCGCGAGCGCCCGCGCCCTGCGCCGCTCAGGGCGCCTCGGTCGCCGGGGAGCGGCCGCCGCCTTCACCATCGGGATCGCCATCGACGCCAGCCTTCCGGTGACGATGAAACGCCGCATGCGCCGCGCCCGCTGAGGGCGTTCGTACTTGGTCCGAGATACCGGCAGAAGTACGAACGCGCTCAGAAGCCCGGGTTGAAGTTGCCCAGCAACGCTTTCGCGCGAGCGCCGGCGAGCCGGACCTTGACGCCGAAGATGTCGACCGCTAGCGATCCGGTCAACTTGCCGCTCGCGGGCGAGCGGATCGTCGCAACCTTCCGATAGGTGGCGCGGCCGGAGAACGGGCCCGGCGGACGGACCGTCGCCCACCGGGGGTGCTCGGCCTTGGAGCTGGACTTGAACTCGGAGCCGGCGGCGCCCGCCACTTCGATCGTCCGTATCGCCGCGACGTTGCCCGGCAACCATTCGAGCACGCGTGCCGTGAAGTTCGACCTCGGGTCGTCCAACCAGTGCGCCGCCTGGAAGACGCCCACCCGCCCATGCGACTTCAGTTCGGAGTGGAGGACCTGGGTGTTGTGGTTGGAGTCGACGAACGGGACGTCGTTTTCGATGTAGGCGAACAGATTCGGATGCGGCCCCAGGCATCCCGCTTCGCATGCCAGCGAACCGTTCCCACCGGTGGCGTGCGTCGCGTCGAAGCTGAGGTACCCCCCCTTGCCGGTGAAGCGAAGTGAGCCGTTGAATTCGACGCCGTCTTCGCTCCCCGACGGCGCCAGTTCACCGTCGATCGAGAGGACGCCGGGGACCTTCAGATCGAGGTGCCCGGCAAGCGGCGCCTTGGAGATGCGGACCGCGTACTCGACCTCTCCACGGGGGCGATGCCGCCGCGCCCCGTCGAGCGAGCCCATTTCGGTGTCGACGACGGCGACGCCGAGCGTCACATTCACGCTGACGATGACCCGCGTCTGCTTCCTCGGCCTCAGTTCGAGAAAGACGCCTTCTTGTTCCTGCGGCGCTTCAACGGCGGCGGCCACCGGCGCCGTCGCCGCGCACACGAGCGCCGCCATCAGCACCGCGATCGATCCCTTCAGCCCGCCGCGCACCGGCGCGAGACTAGTCGCTCAGCAGCTGGGTTCGGCCGTCAGGGTGCCGAGGGCGTGGCCGAGCTTGTCGATCTTCAGGCCCTTTTCGTACGCCTTACGCGAGAACTGTTCGGCGTTGAGCGTCGGATTGTGGGCCAGCGTCTTGGTCAGGGCGGCGACATGGCTGGTGATGCCGGCCATCTTCTTGCGGACCGCGACGCAGGCGGCCGGCGCCTTCGTGCCTTCGAGTTTCTTCGTCAGGACCGAGAGGTCGATCGAGTAGGTGCCGTACAGCGGTTCCAGATGGAACTGGGCCGTCGACGTGTGAATCGGTTCGATCACCGTCGGCGTGACCTTGTTTTCGAATTCGGTCATCACCGCCGTCACTTCTTCCGCCCAGACTTCTTCCGGGGACGCGGCGGCCTTGCTTTCTTCCGCGGTGCTCCCGCCCGAGGTCGACCCGCCGGAGCTGCTCGAGCCACCGCCGCCACAGGCGGCCAGGGCCAGGAGGGCGACGAGAAGCAGTGAGATGAGAGTGGCCTTACGCACGGCGGCGCACCCTAGTTGAAGCAACTTAAGTTCGCGCTCAGCGCCGGGCCTCGCGGCCGGTCAGCGCTTTGTAGAGATCGTTCGCCCGCGTCCCGGTGAGCGCCGCGACCACCGACGCCGCCGCCCGCGGCCGCGCCCCGCTCTGCACCAGGTGGCGCAACGCGTCGACCGCGAAGCCGATCTCCTGGCCGTGCTCGGCGGTCGCGCTGGGCCCGATCACCAGCACGATCTCCCCTTTGACGTCGCCGCGGAAGTGGCGCGCCAGCTCGCCCAGCGTCCCCCGCGCGACCTCCTCGTGAATCTTGGTCAGCTCGCGACAGACGGCAGCCTCGCGGTCCGGGGCGATCGCCGCCAGCGCCGACAGGCTCTCGCCCACCCGCCGCGGGCTCTCGAAGGCGATCACGGTCTCGGTCGAGCGCAGCACCCGCTCCATCTCCCCCGCCCGCCGCGGCAGGAAGCCCTCGAAGCGCCAGCGATCGGTCGGCAGCCCCGAGGCGACCAGCGCCACCAGCACCACCGACGGCCCGGGCAGCACCGTCACCTCGATATCGCGCTCGATGCAGCGGTGGATCAGCTTGAAGCCCGGGTCGGAGATCCCCGGCATGCCCGCGTCGGAGACCAGGGCCACGTTGTAGCCGCGCTCGATCTGCCCGGTCAGCTCGACCGAGCGGGCCTGTTCGTTGCCCTCGTGGTTGGAGATCAGCCGCGGGGCCGGGCGAATCGCCAGCAGCTCGAGCAGCTTGCCGGTGCGACGGGTGTCCTCGCAGGCGATGATGTCGGCGGAGATGAGCGCCTCGCGGATGCGCGGGGTGACGTCATCGATGTTGCCGATCGGCGTCGGGCAGACGACCAGCGCGCCCGGCATCAGCTCTGTTTCTCGAGCTCGGTGCGAGCCAACGCCGCGGCGCCGATCATCCCGGCGTCGTTGCCGAGGGTCGCCTCGAGGATCGGGGTCTCGTTCATCGGGGTCAGCGCCCGCTCGCGCACTTCCTTGCGGCACGGGTCGAGCAGGAGGTCGCCCGCGGCGATCACACCGCCGCCGATCACGATCGCTTCCGGCTCGAAGATGTTGGCGAAGCTCGCGCAGGCGACGCCGAGGCGGCTGCCGATCAGGTCGAATACGCCGATCGCGGTCTCGTCGCCGGCGAGTGCCGCCTCGGTGACCACGAGCCCGTCGATGTCAACCCCTTCGGCGAGCAGCTTGCCGATCGCCGAGTCGGGCGCCGATTCGGCGGCGGCGCGGCCCTCGCGGCCGAGCGCCGTCCCCGAGGCCAGCGACTCGACGCAGCCGTGGTTCGGGCAGTTGCCCTGGCACGGCGGGCCGTCGGCCTGGATCACGACGTGGCCGAGCTCGGCCCCCGCCCCGGTCGCGCCGCGGAAGATCTGGCCACCGAGGATCAGCCCGCCACCGATCCCGGTGCCGATCGTCAGCATCACCATCGTCGGTTTGCCGCGCGCGGCGCCGTACAGGTGCTCGGCGAGGCCGGCGACGTTGCCGTCGTTGTCGAGGAAGACCGGCAGGCCGACGCGTTCGGAGATCAGGTCGCGGATCGGGAGTTCGACCAGCGGCAGGTTGACCGCGGCGATCGCTTCGCCGCGCGCCTGGTTGATCGTCGCCGGGATGCCGAGGCCGACGGCGGCGGCGTCGGGGCGCGCCGCCCGCGCCGCTTCGATCTCGCGCACGATCAGCTCGACCAGCTCGTCCTGGCTCTGTTCGCGCGAACCCTCGCGGCTCTCCCACAGGGTCTCGACACCGGCGAGGACGCCGACCTGCACCTTCGTCCCGCCGAGGTCGACCCCGATCGTCTCGGTGGCCTCGCTCATCGGCGGCCTAGGCTAGCCGTCCTCCGGGCTCGGCGGCGCAAGGTCGCGCCCGCGAACCTTGCAGGCGGATCGAGTCATTCGGCGAAGTCCGTTGTTCCTTAGAAACCTCGACTACGGTTTCGGACCCTTTTCTATGGCTGACGACGGTGAGCAGCGCCCGCAGGGGGCGCCTGATTACAAGGTCTACCGCTCAAAGCGGGGGATCTTCTCGCGCCTAAAAGGCGGCGATGTCCCGCGCTCCGAGGACGCCGACCAGGGCCCGGCGGGCGGCGGCGCGGGGAGTGGTGGCGGCGGTGGGCGGCCTGCAGGCCCCGGCGGTCCCGGCTCCCCGGACGAACCCGGGCGCACCAATTACGGGCGCGGCGGTGGCCGCGAAGGCCCGCACCTACCGGACTTCAAGCTGCCCTGGAAGGGGCGCGAAAAGCGCGAACGCGGCTCGCGGCGCAAGCCGCCGGCACGCCGGATCGCCTTCTGGCTCGGGATCGCGATCGTCGGCTGGATCTTCATCAGCCTGCTGTCCTTCGCGGTCTCGGCGCAGCTGCAGTCGTTCAAGCTCGGCGGCGAAGTCAAGGACGCCCTGCACGGCAACCCGTTCATCCTGCCGAGCGCCCAGAACATCCTCGTGATGGGCACCGACGCCCGCCCGGTCACCACCAAGGAACTGAATGAAAGCGGCGAAAGCGACGCGCCGAAGCAAAAGTGTTACGAACAGCAGGAAAAGGGCGAAGCGCCGCACTCCCCCTGTGAAGACGGCGAGTTCCGCGCAGACTCGCTGATGGTGGTCCGGGCGGGCGGCGGCACCTTCAACAAACTCTCGATCCCGCGCGACTCGTTCGCGGAAATCCCCGGCGAGACGCCGCAGAAAATCAACGCCGCCTTCGCCTTCGGCGGCGCCGCGCTGCAGATCAAGACGGTGGAAAAGTTCCTCCACATCAAGATCGATCACGTCGCGATCATCAACTTCACCGGGTTGGAAAACCTGGTCGACTCGGTCGGTGGCATCCAGGTGAACCTGCCGCGCAAGCTGTGCGCCGAAATCTCCGGCGGGTCCGGCCACGGCCAGGGCGGCGTGACGCTGCACCTGAAGAAGGGCGAGAACACGCTCGACGGCGAGCAGGCGCTGGCCTATTCGCGGATCCGCGAGCCGAGCGAATGCCCCGGCAAGGGCAAGAGCGCCTTCACCTACGGCTACAGCGATCTCAATCGCGCGCAGGCCCAGCAGGCGGTGATCAACGGGATCAAGGACCGCCTCACGAGCATCACCCGCATCCCCTACAACTTCATCCACGGCCCGATCATCGGCTGGGACGCGCCGAAAGCGTTCATCTCCGACATGGGCTTCTTCACGATGCCGCAGCTGGTGATCTCGGCGGCGATCGGCGGGACCGGCGGCACCAACGTCCTCTGCGGCACCAGCGCCAAGGAAGCGGCGAAGTGCGGGGTCGGCCCGGGAGGCTCGATCGAAGTCCCCCAGTCGGTCCGCCGCGCCGCCGTCAAGCGCCTGAACGGCTGACGGGGTCGGCCGCCGGGAGCTGCCGCGGGGAGCAGAAAGGGACGCGGCCGTCTCGTCCACGGCCCGGGCAGGCGGTGGCCGTGGCCGAGACGGCCGGGAGTGCGGGAGAGGTCACGGGTTCGTGCGCACCCACCGCGGTGAGTTCGCACTTTCGGCCGCATAGGGCACGTTTCTGCGAACTCACCGGACGGAGGTCGCGGGACGCGCATGGTCCGTGACGAAGACCCATGGAATGTCACGGTCTGTCCCGCTTTCTTCGGGCGCCGAGACCTGCCGTTCGTCGCTTGTAGCCGTATAGGGGTACAAGCGACGAACGGCACCCGCCGACCCTCCGCGAAGGATGCGGGACGCATGAGGTTCCGTGACGTTCCTCGCGGACCCGTGACGGGAGAGCGGAGTTCGTACCTCACGGCCGGGGCGCACCTCGGACGGCCGGGCGGGCGGCGAACCACGCACCCGATCAGACGACGCGGGCTCCGGATGCGCAGGAGGGGCGATGGCGGCGGCGAAAGCCCGCCCATGAAACTTCGTCGCCACCTCACCTACGCCAACGTCATCTCCACCTTCTGCCTGTTCCTGGTGCTCGGAGGTGGCGCCGCGTTCGCGGCGACGAAGTTGGCGAAGAGCAGCGTCGGCACCGAACAGCTGAAGGGCGAAGCGGTGACCAAGGGGAAGATGGCGCCGAACTCGGTGAACAGCAAGAAGGTCGTCAACGGGTCGCTGACCGGCGAAGACATCGCCAGCTCGACCCTTGGCAAGGTGCCGAACGCGGGCTACGCCGAAAACGCCGGTCACGCGACGACCGCCGGGTCGGCCGACAGCGCCTCGTCCGCCACCAACGCGTCCCATTCGACGACCGCTGACACGGCCGCGAACGCGGAAAAGCTCGACGGCCACACGCCGTCGGAATTCGGCGCCGTGCTCATCGCCAATCCCGACCTGTTCATGGCGGAACTGGAAGGCGAAGTGTATTTCTCGGTGAGCGGATCGGCCTTGGTCCGGGGGTCCGTCAACGCGGCGTCGACGATCCTGCCGAATCGGAAATTCCGGGCGGGCGAATTCGCGATCCACCTCGAAGGCGAAGCGCAGGCCGGCATCAGCGTCCACGCCTCGCTGGTCGTCAACGGGGCGGAAACGGAAGTCTGCACGCTGACCGCGGTGCCCAGCACCTGCACGCCGTCGACGAGCGTCGAAATCCCCGCCGGCGCGCAGGTCGCGTGGAAGATGACGACCGCCGCTCCGGTCGAAGAAGTGCGCCCGACGCTGGCGCTGCGCCTCGGCCCGGCTTAGCCAGCTAGTCGCTCGAGGAACTCGAGCTGGAAGACCCGGCCGTCGACTCCGATTTGGAGCTCGAGCCGGAGTCGGGGGAGCTCGAAGAATCCGAGGAGCTCGACGAATCAGAGGACGAGGAGTTTTCGCTCGCCGACCCGTTGGAGCCGCCGCCCTTCCGTTTGCCGTAGTCGGTGTTGTAGAAGCCGGAGCCCTTGAAGTGGACCGCAGGAGCGGTCAGCACGCGGTGGGCGGGGGCGCCGCACTCGACGCACTCGGTCAGCGACTCCTCCGACATTTTCTGCATCACGTCAAAGACGTGGCCGTTGTCGCATTTGTACTCGTAGATCGGCACGGGCGGCGGATTATCGCAGCCGCTACGGTTCGGGCATGGCGACGACCCCAGAGGACACCCCCCGAACCGAGGTGACGATGGAGGAGATCGTGGCGCTGTGCAAACGCCGCGGCTTCGTTTTCCCGTCCTCCGAGATCTACGGTGGGATCGGATCCACCTACGACTACGTCCACTACGGGGTCCTTCTGAAGACCAACGTCAAGAACGAGTGGTGGCGCTCGATGCTGCAGGAACGCGACGACATCGTCGCCCTCGACTCGGCGATCATCCAGAGCCCCAAGGTCTGGGAAGCGTCCGGCCACCTCGCGGGGTTCACCGATCCGCTGGTCCAGTGCCTCGGCAAGTGCAAGCGGCGCTGGCGGGAGGACCACCTGCGCGAGGCCGTGGCGGCCGAAGGCGGCGACCCCGACGGCGAGATCAAGTGCCCCGAGTGCGGCGGCGACCTGAGCGAGCCGCGCAACTTCAACCTGATGTTCGAGACGCACGTCGGGCCGGTCGCGGGCGAGGGCTCCGAGGTCTACCTCCGCCCGGAGACGGCGCAGGGCATCTTCATCAACTTCAAGAACGTGCTCGGCTTCGCCCGCAAGAAGCCACCGTTCGGGATCGCCCAGGTCGGCAAGTCCTTCCGCAATGAGATCACCCCCGGCAACTTCATCTTCCGCACCCGCGAGTTCGAGCAGATGGAGATGGAGTTCTTCGTCCCACCGGACGACGCCGAGCGCTGGTACCACGAGTGGATCGGCCTCCGCGAGCGCTGGTACACCGACCTCGGCCTCCGCCCCGACCACCTGCGGATCCGCCCGCACGACCAAGACGAGCTGTCGCACTACTCGTCGGGGACGAGCGACGTCGAGTACCTCTTCCCGATCGGCTGGTCGGAGCTCGAGGGGATCGCCAACCGCGGCGACTTCGATCTCAAAGCCCACACCGCGGCGTCCGGCGAGAAGCTCGAGTACTTCGACCAGCAGACCAAAGAGCGCTACGTGCCGCACGTGATCGAGCCGGCGGCCGGGGCCGACCGGGCGACGCTCGCCTTCCTCGTCGACTCCTACGAGGTCGAGGAGGTCGAGGGCCGGCAGCGCACCGTGTTGCGCCTCCACCCGCGCCTCGCCCCGGTCAAGGTGGCGGTCCTGCCGCTGGTCTCCAAGGAGGGCCTGCCGGAGAAGGCGCGTGAGATCTTCGCCGACCTGCGCAAGCGCCTCCCCGCCGAGTTCGACGAGGGCGGTTCGATCGGCAAGCGCTACCGCCGTCAGGACGAGATCGGCACCCCCTGGGGCATCACCGTCGACTTCCAGACGATGGACGACGACACCGTCACCCTGCGCGACCGCGACTCGCTCGAGCAGGTCCGCGTCCCGATCGAGGGCCTCGGCGACGAGATGGTCCGCCGCCTCGAAGCGCCCTGGCAGAGCCCGAAGCTGAGCTAGACCACCGATCTAGGCGAGATGGGCCGCTGAAGCTGGCGCCCGAAGCCGAAAGGGGCGGGCCGTCCCGACCACGGTCCGGACGGGCTGTGGCCGTGGCCGAGACGGCCGGGAGTATGGAGAGAGCACAGGCTCGGGCGGAACGTCACGGTTCCGCAACGCCGTCACGACGCCCGTCCACTTAGGCCGCCTATAGCGGGCTCAGGACGGACGTCGTGCTGCCTGAACGAGGCTCAACAGCGGTACTCGGTCTACCTCAGCGCAGCTGAAGGAACCTCAAGTTCCGGCGTCGAATGGCCGAAGGTGTCTGGACCGCAAATGCTTTCTCGTCCCTAAGGAGCCACGTTGGCCTACCAACTCGACATTCCGAATTCGGACCAGCAGGTCAAGGTCCGAAACCCGTGGGCGGTGGCGCTGCTGCCGATCATCACCCTCGGGATCTACCACCTCGTCTGGTGGTACAAGATCAACAAGGAGATGAAGGCGTTCGGTGAGGCGCGCGGTTACGACCTCGGCCGCAACCCGATGAACTCGCTGCTGGCGCTGTTCCCGGGCGGGATCATCGTCATCCCGGCGCTGATCACCTACTGGAACGGCACCAAGCGCGTCCAGGGCACCTCGGCGCTGGCGGGCCGCGAGCCGGTCAACGGCTGGCTCGTCCTCGTCCTCTACCTGCTGATCGCGCCGGGCATGTGGGCGTACCTGCAGGTGTCGCTGAACCACGTCTGGGAGCAGGAGCTGTCCGCGGCTCCGGGCCAAGCGGTGCCGCCGAGCTCGAACGACGACCCGATGCCCCCGAAACTGGCCGACGCTTGAGACGGGCGTCGACTTTTGGTCCCTGGGGGACCGAAACTCGACACGCAGTTCGGCGCCCCGACCGGGTCGCCTAGTTCGCCAGGAACGCTTCGACGGCGGTCGCGTCGGCTTCGAGCCGGCCGGCCGCCGTTTTCGTGACCCGCTCGAGGTGCTCGATCTCGACCTTGCCCTTGGGCAGCCGCCAAGTGGCGACGGCGCGGCCGTCGACGAGGGCGAAGGGGCGGAAGATGCCGTTGATCGTGACCAGGCCTTGGTGCGGGCCGATGACGTCGTCCCGCGAGGCCCAGCCGAGCAGCAGTGGGTCGAAGGCGCCCAGGAGGCGCGGCGGTGGGAGCGGCGCGGGCTCTTCGCGCTTGCGGAGGTCGACGAGGCCGCCGCCGAGGTCGACGAGACGGCGGGAGATCGCGGTTAGGCCCGCGCGCGCGTCGCGCAGCGGCAGGCCCGCCCAGCGGGCAAGGTCGGCGTCGGTCGCCGGGCCGTGGCCGACGAGGTAGCGGCGGGCGAGCTCGGCGAGCGCCGCCTCGCGGTCGACCTCGGTCGGCTCGCCGAGCCAATCGCGCGTGGCGACGAAAGCGTGCTCCTTGCCGACCATCGGCCCGCGCACGCAGACCCCGTGGAGGGCGGCGTAGAAGACGACGTGGATGAAGGCTTGGCCCGCGGTCGGGACGTCGGCCGAATCGAGCCGCTCCCTCAACTGCCCCCGCGTCAACGGCCCCTCCTCGCCGAGCGCCTTAGCCACCGTCGCCACCCCCCGCTCGGCCTCGGCCTCCCCCACCCCGGTCTGCCGCAGCCGCGTCCGACACGAGGTCCACAAGGGCGGCGTAGTCACCGCCTGCAGCATCGGATAGTCCTCCGCCCGAACCAGGTGCAACGTCCCCCGGTTCAACCAGGTGATGATCAGCTTCCGATCCGCGAGCGCCTTGTCGACGTCTGAAGAGAGGACCCCTTCACTCCGCGCCCGCACCGCGAGCCGAGCCCCCCGCCCGTCCTGCCCCTGAATCGCCAGCAACCGCTCCGCGACATCCACCGGACTGCGCCCGGGCCTGGTCGCCAGCCCCTGCGAAGTCAGCCGCGCAACGTGGAGGTCAGATGGACCCCCGAACGAACCTCCACGCTGTTCGTGAGAGAGGGGGTCCATCTGACCTCCCCCTCGGAACGCTCAGCCTTTGCCGGAAAGCAGGTTCCAGGTCCGGCGCCAGAAGCTCGGTCCCGGCTCACCCGCGACATCGTCCGGCGAGATCGTGATCGAGCCAGGATTCTTCCCCGGCGCGGCGAGCTGCGCCGCGGCGGCAGCGTCAAGCGTGAGGATGACGCCGCGCTCGTAGATTCCCTCGACCTCGGGAGCGTCGACGAATTTGTGGCCGCCGGGGCGGTTCTTCGTCGTGTCGAAGATGATGCCGTCGAAGAGGTCGGCCTCGGGAGCGTCGAGCACCTCGACGACCGTGCCGATCCGCACCTCGTCGGAGGTGTAAACAGGGATGCCTTTTTTGGCGGCGAGGTAAGAGACCTTGAAGCCGAGATCGTCCATCGAGAATGGACCCTAAACCAAGAGCATCGGCGGCACCTAAACTCGTGGTGGGAGCAATCCGAATCGGGAGGGGATTACGCATGGGAACGAACTTGGCCTCGATCGTCAGCGAGAGTGCCGCGCGGGACGCCGGAGCGGCCGCGATCCGGCTCGGCGAGCGGACGCTGACCTACGGCGAGCTCGACGAACGCGCCGCGCGCCTGGCGACGCTGCTGAGCGAGCGCGGGCTCGAGCCCGGCGACCGGGTCGGGGTGATGCTGCCGAACGTCCCCGAGTTCCCGATCGCCTACTACGGCATCCTGCGCGCCGGCGGCGTCGTCGTGCCGATGAACGTGCTGCTGAAACGGCGCGAGATCGCCTACTACCTGGAGGATTCGGGGGCGAAGCTGCTGCTCGCCTGGCACGGCTTCGTCGGGGACGCGTCGGCCGGCGCCACCGACGCCGGCTGCGAGCTGATCGAGGTCGAGCCTGGCGCCTTCGCGGCATCCCTCGACGCGGTCGATCCGATGGCCGACACCGCCGAGGTCGACGACGAGGACACGGCGGTGATCCTCTACACCTCGGGCACGACCGGGCAGCCGAAGGGCGCCGAGCTCAGCCACCTCAACCTGGTCCGCAACGCCGACGTCTCGGCCCACACCAACACCACGGTCGGCCCCGGGGACATCGTCCTCGGCGCCCTGCCCCTCTTCCACACCTTCGGGCAGACGGTGAGCATGAACGCCTCGATGCTGGTCGGCGCGACCCTCACGCTGGTCCCCAAATTCGACCCGGGCGAGGTGCTGGAGACGATGGCGCGGGACGGCGTCACCCACTTCTACGGCGTACCGACGATGTATGGGGCGCTGCTCCACCATCCCGGCCGCGAGGACTTCGACACCTCCTCGCTGCGGGTCTGCATGACCGGCGGGTCGTCGATGCCGGTCGAGGTGCTGCGCGGCTTCGAGGACGCCTTCGGCGCGATCGTGCTCGAGGGCTACGGCCTGTCGGAGACCTCACCGGTGGCGAGCTGCAACCACCCCGAGATGGAGCGCAAGGCGGGGTCGATCGGGACGCCGATCGAAGGGGTCGAGATGCGGATCGTCGACGAGAACGACAACGAGGTGGAGCGCGGCGAGGTCGGCGAGATCGTGATCCGCGGGCACAACATCATGAAGGGGTACTGGGGGCGCGAGGACGCGACCGCCGAGGCCCTCCGCGGCGGCTGGTTCCACAGCGGCGACCTCGGCCGTGAAGACGAGGACGGCTACTTCTTCGTCGTCGACCGCAAGAAGGACATGATCATCCGCGGCGGCTACAACGTCTACCCGCGTGAGGTCGAGGAGCTTCTCTACGAGCACCCGGCGATCCGCGAAGCCGCCGTCGTCGCCGTCCCCCACCCACAGTGGGGTGAGGAGGTCGGCGCCGCGGTCGTCCTCGAACCGGGCGCCGAGGCGTCCCCGGAGGAGATCAGCGCCTGGGTCCGCGAGCGGATCGCCGCCTACAAGTACCCCCGCGTCGTCTGGTTCATCGACGATCTGCCGAAGGGCCCGACCGGCAAGATCCTGAA
>JAOPZF010000258.1 GCA_025964255.1 Solirubrobacterales bacterium
CCGCCGTCGCCCGCGCCTCGGACGAGAAGCTCCGCGGCCTGAGCTCCTAGGCAGGTCCCCGCCGCCCGGCCCGGGTCGCGAATCTACGATTCAATTCCTGATTAAGCTTATCGACTTTATCTTGAAGTCTCCGGTCGCACGCCGTCACCCAGAAGGAGGCCCGCCAAATGTCAGTCGAGTTCATCGGTCACGTATTCCCGCACGAGCAGTCCGAGACGATCGCCCCGAGCGGTCCGATCGTGCAGCCCGACTACCTGCGCGAGCTCGCCAAGGCGCATGAGGCATCGGGCTTCGACCGGGTGCTGATCCCGCATTCCTCGTCGATGGTCGACGGCTTCATCATCGCCGACCAGACCCTCAACGCGACCGAGCGGCTCGGCGTCCTGCTCGCCCACCGCCCCGGCTTCGTCGCGCCGACCCAGGTCGCCCGCAAGTACGCGACGATCGACGCCTTCCACCCCGGGCGGATCGCGATGCACGTGATCAGCGGCGGCGACGACGCCGACCAGGCGCGCGACGGCGACTGGATCGACAAACCGTCGCGCTACCGCCGCAGCGGCGAGTTCCTCGAGATCGTCAAGCAGGAGTGGTCCTCGACCAGCAGCGAGCACTTCGACCACGAGGGCGAGTTCTACAAAGTGAAGGACGCCTGGTCCACGGTCACCCCCGCCGGCGGCCACATCCCGATCTACTTCGGCGGCGCCTCCACCGACGCGGTCCGGGTCGGCGCCGAGCACGCCGACGTCTACGCGGTCTGGGGCGAGCCGCTGAGCGGCTTCCGCGAGCGCATCGACCAGATCCAGTCCGCCGCGGCCGAGCACGATCGCAAGCTGCGCTTCTCCGTCAGCCTGCGGCCGATCGTCGCCGACACCGAGGAGGAGGCCTGGGCCGAGGGCCGCGAGATCCTCGAGAAGACCGAAGAGCGCGCCTCGCAGTACGTCAACTCGATGATCGGCGGCGGCAAAGAGCGCGGCAGCTTCCGCACCAACGAAGGGTCCCAGCGCCTGCTCGCCTTCGCCGAGGAGAACGAGGTCCACGACGAGCGCCTCTGGACCGCCCTCGCCAAAGCGACCGGCGCCGCCGGCAACTCCACCGCCCTGGTCGGCAGCTACGAGCAGGTCGCCGACTCCCTGATCGAGTACGTCCACGCCGGCGCCGACACCCTCCTGATCCGCGGCTACGAGCCCTACGCCGACACGGTCCGCTACGGCGAGGTGATCTCGATCGTCCGCTCGAAGCTCGCCGCCCGCGAGGAGGCGCCCGTCAGCGCCTGACCGGGCCTAGCCGCGCTTGCGGGGCGGGGTGCCGGTGAGGCGGGCGAAGGCGGCGTCCTTGACCCGGTCGGGCGCAACCCCGCTGAGGGCGGCCTGGACCCGGACGTCGGTGCCGACCGGGTAGCGCGCCCGCGGCCGTGCCGCGGTCAAGGCCTTCTCGATCGCCGCCGCCACCGTGTCCACCGGTTTCGCCATCTTCTGCATCCGCGTCGGCCTCGAGCGTCTCCGGCGCCTTGCGCCAGAGGTCGGTGTCGGTCCAGCCGAGCGATAGGCCGACCGGCCCGAGCGCCTGGCGAGGGAAGTGCTTTCAGACTCCCTCGCCTACCCGGGGCCGGGACACTTCGATAACGACGGCGGCGCCACGCACGGCGACGATCCCATCGTCGCGCTCGGCGAGCAGTTCGAGGTGGACGAGGAGGCCGCCCTCGACCGACTCTCGGCCGGTCTCGGCAGCGGTGAGGAGGAGCGTGTCGCCGGGCCGGACGGGAGCCTCGAACCGGACCCGGAACTCGCGAACGTCGGCGAGCGGGAAGCGGTCGGTGATGACACGGGCCAGCATCCCGGCCTGCATCTGGCCCATCGCGATCAAGCCTGGATGGCCGGCGGCGCGGGCCACCGCCTCGTCGTGATGGAGGGGGTTGAAGTCGCCCCCGGCGCCCGCGAAGCGGACGATGTCCGTGACGGTGATCGGGCCGACCTCGATCGGGGAATCGCCGCTCATGCCCTCGCCCTCTCGATCAAGGTCTCGCGCTGAGTGACGACCGCGGTTCCCGCACCGTCGCACCAGACGGTCTCCACGTCGACCATCGTCATCGTGCCGCCGCTGCGGCCCTCACGGCTACGGACGCCAGTCACCACCCGCCGCCCTTCGAGCACGTCGCCGACGACCGCGACGCGATGATAGGTCCACCCGACCTCGCCGACGACGATGCGGGCGATGTCGACACCGAGCTTCTCCATGGCACTCCGCTGGTCGCGATAGTGACCGGCGACGACGGAAAAGGTAAGCGGCGCCGGGATCGTCTCGAAGCCCTCCTCGCGGGCCGCGGCACCGTCGACCCAGCGCGGGCTCGGGTCCTTGATCGCAAGCGCGAACTCGCGGACCTTGCCGCGCTCGACCTCGAGGACGACGCGGTCGACCTCCATCCCGACCATCGACTCGTCAGCCATGCCGATCCCCCGTGCGCGCCGGAGCCGGGCTCAGGCGCAAGCGAACCATCTCACCCCGTCGTGCTCCTCCTCGAATACGACGCCGCCCTCGCGCAGCAGGTCGAGGCACTCGAGCGTCGGGCAGAGCGCGTGGAAAGGTTGGCGCAGCGACCAACGCAGATGCAGGCGGCGGGTCAGCTCCCAGGCGGTCGTCGCCCCCGCCCCGGTCAGCTCGGCGAGCACCCGCTCGGCGCGCTGCTCCCCCTCCCGCAGGCGCTCGCGGGCGACCCGGCCGGGATCGCCGACGGGCTCGCCGTGACCGACCAGAGCAACCTCGGCGTCGCTCGCGGCCAACCAGGTGAGGGTGCGGCGAGCGGCAGCGAAGAGCCCCGAGCAGGCCGGATCGTCGGCGGGCATCCCGACTCCGGGTGGGCTCGGCAGGATCGGCGCGGGGTGCTTCGCGAAGATCGCGTCGCCGGCGATCAGGACCCCAGCCTCAGGGTCCTCGAGGATCGTGTCGAAAGGCGAGTGACCCGGCCGGTGGTGAACGCGCAGCGCTCCGCCGGCGAAGTCGAGATCGCCGCCGTCGACCAACGCCCGCACCTCGGCGTGGCTCGAGGCGAACCCCTCAAGGCCGCGCCGCGCCCCTTCGTTTAGGATCCCCAGCCGCTCGGGGGCGCCGTGCCCGCCGAGCACCTCGAGAGCGAAGCGCTCGTCGCCCAGATTGCCTCCCGGGCCGTCGCTGAGCCAGGCGTCGAGGCCGGCGATCGCGCAGACTTCGGCGCCGCTGACCGCGGCCAGCGGCCCGACCAGGCCGGCGTGGTCGAGGTGCTGGTGCGTGACCACGATCCGCCCCACTTCGTTCAGCGAGCGGCCGACCTTCGCCAGCGCCGAAGCGATGTCCGCGAGCGCCGTCGCCTGATTCGGACCAGTGTCAACGAGCGTTAAGGGATCGTCGTCAATTAGGAAGAGGTTCACCGGCCCGACCGCGAAAGGAGTGGGAATCTCCAGTGTCAAGACCCTTCTTTGTGTGGAAACTGCCATAGACATGAGCGTAAACGATCGGTAACATAGCCACCTGCATCGGGTCAATTGCCGATCGAGGGAGAGGGAATAGATGGAGGGAATCGCCGCTGATTCTCGGAACGCCGCACCGGTCGCCACGACTGGGGCAGACACGGTCGCGAAAGAGATCGTGATCTCCAGCCTGCGCAAATCCTTCGGCGGCAACGAGGTCCTCCACGGCATCGATCTGACCATCGCCGGCGGCGACTTCGTCGGCTTGATGGGCCCCAACGGGGCCGGCAAGTCGACCCTGATCAAGATCCTCGATGGCGTCTACGAGCGCAGCTCCGGCGAGGTCCGCTACGGCGGTGAGCCGGTCGCCAGCCTCGGCGGCCGCCCCGAGGTCGGCTTCATCCATCAGGACCTCGGCCTGGTCGACGAGCTCAGCATCAGCGACAACCTCCGTCTCGGTGAGCCGCCGCTGCGGCGGCTCGGGCCGATCGTCGACCGCCGCCGCGAGCGCGCCGATGCCGCCCGCTGCCTCGCCGAGGTGAATCTTGACCTTCCCGTCGACGCTCTGGTCGGCGCTCTCTCCCCCGGCGAGAAGACTCTCGTCGCGATCGCCAGGGCGCTCGGCCGGGGGGCCGAGGTCCTCTTCGTCGACGAGGCCACCTCGACCCTGCCGCCCGCCGATTCCCGTCGCCTGCTCACCGCGCTGAAAGAGACGGCGGGCAAAGGAGCGACCGTGATCATGGTCAGCCACAAGCTCTCGGAGATCCTCGACGCCACCCATCGCGTCGTGCTGCTGCTCGACGGCAGGATCGTCGAGGACTCGCTCGCCGCGTCGCTCGACCGCCACGCGCTCGTCTCGATGCTCGTCGCCCGCGAGAAAAGCGAGACGGCGGGGGCGGGCCTGCACGAGCGCACCGCCGCCCACACCATCGGGGGCGAGGAGCTGCTGCGCTTCGAGGACATCCACCGCGGCCCGGTCCGCGGCATCGACCTGAGCGTCCGGGCGGGCGAGGTGGTCGGCCTCACCGGCCTGCCCGGTTCCGGCCTCCACGACCTCGCCCATCTCGCCCACGGCACCTTGCGGCCGACCGCGGGCAAAGTCGTGCGACGCGACGGCGCCCGCTCGGCGCTGGTCCCGCCACACCGCGAGACCGAGGGCGGCTTCGCCGAGCAGAGCGTGCTGGAGAATCTGACGATCTCCTCGCTGGAGCGCTGGCGCAGCCCGCTCCGCCTGCTGCGCGGCGGCAAGGAGCGCGACGACGCGAAGGAGATGGTCGAGCGTCTCTCGGTCAAGCCGGCCGATCCCCAGGCCATCTTCGGCACCCTCTCCGGCGGCAACAAGCAGAAGGTCGTCTTCGGGCGGGTTCTGATGAGCAGACCCTCGATCTACGTGCTCTCCGAGCCCACCCGTGGCGTCGATGTCGGCACCCGTCTCGAGATCTACAACTTGATCGACGAGCTTGCCGCGGCGGGAGCGGCCGTGCTCGTCGTCTCCTCGGACTCCGAGGACCTATTCGCGGTCTGCGACCGCATCGCCGTGGTCACCGACGGGCGACTGAGCGCTTTTCTCACCGCCGACGAGACGAATCCACAGGAACTGGAGGCTTTCATCTGATGAACCCCGCACAGGCAGTCGCCGAGCCCGCCGCCCCCGGAGACGCCGGGCCGGGCCGCGAGAAGGGGCCGACGCGCGGCAGCCGCCTCGGCGGCTCGAAGCTCTTCCAGGGATCGATCAGCTTCGTCGCCTTCGTGATCGTCTTCCTCGTCTACACGATCTGGCTCGGCGGCAAGTTCGCCAATACCGACGCGCGGGCGCTCGACATCCACCAGAACATGCCCGTTCTGCTGCTCGGGCTGGCGGTGCTGGTCACCCTGATCGCCGGCCAGTTCGACCTCTCGGTCGCCTCGATGGCCACGCTGACCTGCTTCCTCGCGGTCGGCCTGAAGATCAACCAGGGATGGCCGTTCTTCCTGGTCATCCTCGCCTGCCTGGCGGCCGGGGTGATCGGTGGCCTTGCCAACGGCATCCTCGTCGTCAAGCTCCGGGTCAACACCTTCATCGCGACGCTCGGCACCGGCGGTGTCTTCCTCGGCCTCTCAGCGGTCTACTCGGGCGGCACCCAGCTGGTCGCGACCCCCGGGAAGCCGGAACTGCCGAGTTGGTTCTCCGGCGCCGACTCGCTCGGCGCGCTCTCCACCAAGTTTCCCTCGGTGGTGCTCTGGATCGCCTTGGCGGGCGCCGCGGTGATGCTCTTCATGTCGCTGCGCCGGATCAGCCCGGCGCGCTTCTCCCCGCGGCAGTGGGACGTGATCTCCGGTGCGGCGATCGTCGTGCTCGCCGTCGTCCTCTTCGGACTCGGCCTCTCCGACTGGGTCGGCGCGGTCTCCTGGACGATCGCGGTACTGCTGATCGCGGCGGTGGTGATGTGGCTGCTGCTCGACTACACGACCTTCGGCCGCCACCTGCGGGCGACCGGCTCCAATGCGACGGCCGCGACCCTGGCCGGGGTCAACCCGGGCAAGGAGACGATGAAGGCGTTCGTGGTCGGCGGGGTCCTGGCCGCGCTGGCGGGGATCATGCTCGCCGCCAATCAGGGCACCGCCTCGCCCGGCGCCGCGGTGCCGTTCCTGCTCCCCTCCTTCGCCGCTGCCTTCCTCTCGACGGTGATCCTCTCGACCGGCCGCTTCCACGTCTGGGGAACGGTGATCGGCGGGATCTTCCTGATCTGGGTCAGCCAGGGGTTGATCGTCGGCGGGTTGGCCTTCACGTGGACCGAAGTCGTCAACGGCGTCGTCCTGATCCTCGCCGTCGCCTTCTCGAGCATGTTCCGACAGCAGACCCGCTGACCGGGGAGGTAGCGCTCGTCCGGGGAGCTACCTCCCCTCCCATTTCGGCTCGCGTTTTTCGAAGAAGGCGGCGACGCCCTCGCGCAGGTCGTCGGTGGTGAAGGTCAGCGAGAGCTGCGAGCGCAGGAACTCGAGGCCGTCGTCGATCGCCATGTCCCCCTGGCGGTACATCGCGTCGTGGCCGAGCCGCATCAGCAGCGGGCTCTTCGAGGCGAGCCGGCCGGCCCAGTCGGCGACCGCGGCGTCGAACTCCTCGGCCGGGACGGCCTTGTTGGCGAGGCCGAAGGTCACCGCCTCCGCCGCGCTCATCCGGTCCCCGAGAAGCATCATCTCGTTGACTTTCTTGCGCGGGACGTTGCGGTAGATGATCGCCATGATCATGTAGGGGAAGGCGCCGACGTTGATCTCGGGGGTGCCGAAGGTGGCTCCCTCCTTGGCGATCACCAGGTCGCAGGAAAGGGCGAGGCCGAGGCCGCCCGCCAGCACGTGGCCGTTGGCGGCGCAGAGCGAAGGCTTGCCGAGCCGCGGCATCAGCCGGAAGAACTCGAGGAAGAGGTCGGAGCCGTAGTGCTTCTGCATCAGGGTCGCGTCGGCGGCGAAACCGCCGAGGTCGGCGCCCGCGCAGAAGAC
>JAOPZF010000131.1 GCA_025964255.1 Solirubrobacterales bacterium
CGCTGTCGCGGATCGCCGGCCTGGCACGCGAAGTCGTCGCCGCCGGCTACTACGGGGTCGCCGGCCCGATCTCGGCGTTCACGATCGCCTTCCAGGTCCCGAACCTGGTCCGCGCGCTCTTCGCCGACGCCGCCCTGCAGCCGGCCTTCGTCCCCGTCTTCACCGACCTCGTCGGCCGGCGCCAGTTCAAAGAGGCCTTCCGCCTCGCTTCTACCCTGCTGCTGCTGATCACGATGGCGATGGGGGCGCTCACCGCGATCTTCGTCCTCGGCGCGCCGGTGATCGTGCCGCTCTTTGCGCCCGGCTACGAAGGGCACATCCTCGACCTCACGGTCTGCCTTTCGCAGATCCTCGTCCCGATCCTGATCCTGCTCGGGGCGAGCGGCATCGTCGTCGGGATCCTCAACAGCTACGACCGCTTCGGCGCCTTCGCGATCTCGCCGTTCTTCTGGAACGTGGCGATCATCATCGCCCTGGTGGTGCTGAAGCCGCTCTTCGCGCCCCAGAACCAGATCTACGCCTACGCGATCGCGATCCTGATCGGCACCGCGGTGCAACTGGCGATCCCGGCCTGGGACCTGCGCAACACGCCGTTCCACTTCACCTGGAGCTTCGAATGGCGCAATCCGGGGGTGCGCCGGGTGCTGCTGCTGATGCTGCCGGTGACGATCAGCCTCGGCCTGATCAACTTCAACGCGCTGATCAACAGCACCTTCGGCAGCCTCGTGTCCACCGACGCGCCGGCGGCGATCGACAAAGCTTTCCGCCTCTACCAGCTACCGCAGGGGATCTTCTCGGTGGCGATCGCGACCGTGCTCTTCCCGACCCTCGCCCGCTACGCCAACGCCAAAGAATTCGTCAACCTCCGGGCGACGCTGGCCAACGGGATGCGGCAGATCCTCTTCGTCCTGCTCCCCGCGACGGCGCTGATCCTCGCCCTCTCGACGCCGATCATCCGGCTCGTCTACCAGCGTGGGGAATTCCACCCAGGCGACACGCAGATCGTCAGCACGGCGCTCTTCTGGTTCGCCTTCTCGCTGCCGACCAACGGCGTCTACCTGCTGCAGACGCGGACCTTCTTCAGCCTCCAGCGGCCCTGGCAGGCGACGGGGTTGGCGGTGATCGACCTGGTCGTCTCGGCGGCCGCGGCGGCGGTGCTCTACAAGCCCTTCGGGATCGGTGGGATCGTCGCCGGCACCGGGATCGGGACCAGCGCCGCGGTCTTCGCCCAAGCCTACATCCTGCGCCGTAAGTTCGGCGGCCTGGAGCTGGGACGGCTGCTCTCGACCGTGATCCGCATCTCGATCGCCTGCGCGGCCATGGCCGCTGTCAGCTGGGTCATCTGGGACGTGCTGAACAGCGCCCTGGGAGAGGACACGCCGGCGCAGATCATCTCGCTGGGGACCGGGATGGCGATCGGCGGCATCGTCTACCTCGCGGTCGCGAAAGCGCTGCGGATCGCCGAGTTCGAGCAGATCATGCGCCTCCTGCTGCGACGGCGTCGGGCCTAGGCGGGCGGAATGCTCGGGCCAGGTCGATACCTGCTGGGAGTGGTGGAGCTGCTGTGGCTGGTGGGCTTCGCCTGGGTCGGCGCGGCCCAGGTGCGGCGCCGCTGGGTTCCCCGGCTGACCGGAGAGGCGGGGTTCCTCGCGACCCTCGTGATCGCCGTGGCGCTGCTCATCTGGGTCGCGGAGGCGCTCGGAACCCTGAGCGCCTTCAAGCCTGTCCCTTATCTGGCCGCGGTCGCGATCCTGGGCCTCGCTTTGAGGTTCGCAGTCAGCGCCCCTTCCGCGGGTGGCGCGTCGGCGGGGGTCCCCCACGGCGCGGAGGCGGAGCCGAGCACCGTGGGGGAATCCGGAGCGACAGGACCCGCGGCCCAAAGCCCGGACCCTTGCCCGTCAACCCCCACCCGCCCATCCCTTCTCGCCACCGTCATCGCCCTGGTGATCGCCGGAATCGCCATCGGCCACTTCGTCAGCGGGGTGAAGCTGCGGCTCGGCACGGGTATGACCGGCTTCGACTCCACCTGGTACCACGGCCCCTTCGCGGCCGGCTTCTACCAGTCCGGCAACACGATCGACCTCCACCTCATCGCGCCCCAGTTCCTCGCCTGGTTCTACCCGGCGAACAGCGAAGTCGTCCACGCGATCGGCATGCTCGCCTTCTCCCGGGACCTGCTCTCGCCGCTGCTGAACCTCGGCTGGTTGGTCGGGTGCCTGCTGGCGTGCTGGTGCATCGGGCGGCCGTTCGGGGTGGCGCCTTGGTCGCTCGCCCTCGGTGCGATCGCGCTGTCGGTGCCGGCCCTCGGGGACCAGGCCGGGGAGGCGAGGAACGACCTCGTCGGGATCTTCTTCCTGCTGGCCGCGCTGGCTGTGGCCCTCAATGCAGCCAGGGATGGTGAGGACGAGCGACGCAGGCTGTCCACTGGAGCACTGCTCCTCGTCGGCTTGGCGATCGGCCTGGCCGCCGGGACCAAGCTCAACTTCCTCTTACCCGCGGCGGTCCTCGTCCTGGGGCTCACGGCTCTGGCGCCGAGTGGGCGGCGTTGGACGACGCTCCTCTGCACTGGCGGCATGGCTCTGGCCGGTGGCGGCTACTGGTACCTACGCAACCTGATCCACAGCGGCAACCCGCTGCCTTGGATCCACCACCTCGGGCCGATCGACCTTCCCTCGCCCGAACAGGCACTCGGAGGCCGCGAAGCCCACAGCGTCTTCTCCTACCTGACGAACGGCTCGGTCTGGTCCCACTGGTTCTTCCCCGGCCTCCACGGCGCCCTCTGGATCGTCTGGCCGGTGGTCGGAGCCGCCGCCCTCGCCGGCCTGCTCCTGGCCCTGATCCCGTTGCTCTTCAGTCGCACCTCCACATCACCGCCCCGTTGGTGGGCCGAAAACTCAAGCCAGGGTGGAGTTTCCGGCCCATCAACATCGGCGGCCGGGAGGACTGTGGCGGGGGTGTTGGCGGTCGCGGGGCTCGTGGGGTTGGCGGCGGCGGTCTCGTGGCTTGTGTCGCCGACGTCGGCCTCGGGTCCGAGTGGGATGCCGCGCGGGTTCGAATCGGGGCTCCGCTACCTGACCCCGGCGCTCATCCTCGGCCTCGCCCTGCTGCCGACGGTGCCGCCGCTTCGAGCCCTCGCCGCTCGCCTCGCCTCCCTCGGCCCGGCCTTCGGCGAGCGCCCTGTGCCGGCCAGCTCGGAAACCACGACCGGGGACGGTCTGCATTTGGGTGCGGATAGCGACCCCAAACGCAGACGCACTGTTGAGGAAGAGCGACTTCCGCGCCGATGGGTCGCGGCGATCGTCGCGGGGGCGGTGGTCCTCGGTGTGATCGTTGGTTATCCGGTCGAGCGGCACTACCTGCACGACCGCTATCGCGACCCGAGCTTCACGACGCCGGGGCTCGACGCCGCCTTCGCCTGGGCTCAGGGCGTCTCGGGGGCGCGGATCGCGACGACGAGCACGCGGCAGTACCCGCTCTTCGGCACCGACCTTTCGAATCGGGTCGCCTATGTCGGGGTCAAGCGGCCGCACGGGGGCTTCGAGGAAGCGCAGAACTGTCGGCAGTTCCGGCGCTTGATCAACGAAGGTGACTACGACTACGTCGTCGCCAGTCGCGATCGGATCGAACCCGGCAAGCCCGCCTTCCCGCCGCAGGCGAAGTGGACCGAAGGCCCGAACGCCGAAGTCGTGCTGAAGAAGAAGCCGACTGTCGTATTCCGCATCAATGGCCCGCTAAATCCGAAAACTTGTCCCTGAAGGGGGGAGAGAAGGGATTCATCGGGACCTTGATGTCATGCGACCAGCCCAGGCGCCCGCGCTCCCGAGTGCGGTCCTGTTCATACTCGTGGCTCGCCCATGGACAAGATTCGCAACTTCTCGATCATCGCCCACATCGACCACGGTAAGTCGACGCTCGCGGACCGGATCCTCGAGCTCACCGGGGCGGTCGATCCGAAAAAAATGCAGGCGCAGCTGCTCGACTCGATGGACCTCGAGCGCGAGCGCGGGATCACGATCAAGGCGCAGGCGGTGCGGGTCGAGTACAAGGCCGAGGACGGCGAGAACTACCACTTCCAACTGATCGACACGCCCGGGCACGTCGACTTCTCCTATGAGGTGTCGCGGAGCCTCGCCGCCTGCGAGGGCGCGCTGCTCGTGGTCGACGCCGCGCAGGGGGTCGAGGCGCAGACCGTCGCCAACACCTACCTGGCGATCGAAAACGGGCTCGAGCTGATCCCGGTGATCAACAAGGTTGACCTCCCCGGCGCCGAGCCGGAGCGGGTCGCCCAGGAGATCGCCGATCTGCTGGGCACCGACCCCGGGGACGCGCTCTGGATCTCCGCCAAGACCGGCAAAGGCGTGCCCGAGGTGCTGGAGGCGATCGTCGCCCGCATCCCGCCTCCGACCGGCGAGGTCGACGCGCCCGCCCGCGCCCTCATCTTCGACTCCGAGTTCGACCAGTACCGCGGCGTGATCGCCTACGTGCGGATGTTCGACGGCCGCTTCCGCAAAGGCGAGCGGATCCTCGCGATGCAGAACGGGACCCGGGCCGACATCGACGATCTCGGCTTCTTCCGTCCGGCGATGACCGCCGTCAAAGACGTCGAGGCGGGCGACGTCGGCTACCTGATCACCGGGATCAAGGACGTCACGATGCTGCGGGTCGGCGACACGCTGACCGCCGACACGGTCCCCGCCACCGAGGCGCTCGAGGGCTACCGCGAGGTCCGCCCGATGGTCTTCTGCGGGCTCTTCCCGATCGACACCGACCGCTTCGAAGAGCTCCGCGATGCGCTCGAAAAGCTCTCGCTGAACGACGCCGCGCTCTCCTGGGAGCCGGAGACCTCGGAGGCGCTCGGCTTCGGCTTCCGGGTCGGCTTCCTCGGCCTCCTCCACATGGAGATCGTGCGCGAGCGGCTGGAGCGCGAGTACAACCTCGACCTGCTGGCGACGACGCCGAACGTTCGCTACCTCGTCCACCTCACGGACGGCACCGAACGTGAGGTCCACAGCCCCACCGACCTCCCCGACCCGGCCCGCATCGAGACGATCGAGGAGCCCTACATCCGCGCCACGATCATCTGCCCGAAAGAGCAGGTCGGCCCGGTGATGGAGCTCTGCCAGCAGCGCCGCGGCACCCACGTCGACATGAACTACCTGAGCTCGGAGCGGGTGCAGATCCGCTACGACATGCCACTCGGCGAGATCGTCCTCGACTTCTTCGACCTGCTGAAGAGCAGCACCCGCGGCTACGCGTCGCTCGACTACGAACCGATCGGCAACGAGGCCTCCGACCTGGTCAAGGTCGACATCCTGCTCGCCGGCGACAAGGTCGACGCGCTCTCGATCATTGTCCACCGCGACTTCGCCTACGACCAGGGCAAGCGGCTGGTCGCGCGGCTGCGCAAAACGATCCCGCGCCAGATGTTCGACGTGCCCGTGCAGGCGGCGATCGGCTCCAACATCCTCGCCCGCGAGACGGTCAAGGCGCTCCGCAAGGACGTCACGGCGAAGCTCTACGGCGGCGACGTCACCCGCAAGAACAAGCTGCTGAAGAAGCAGAAAGCGGGAAAGAAACGGATGAAGGCCGTGGGCCGGGTCGAAGTGCCGCAGGAGGCGTTCCTCGCGGTGCTGGAGATCGACTGAGTAAACCCGGTAGGTTCCGCGTCATGGCGCTAAAGACCGATGCGGTTGGGAAGTCGTGGCCGTCGACGACGTACCAGGTGGGCCGCGAGAAGATCAAGGAGTACGCGACGGTGCTGGGGATCGAGAATCCCGTCCACTTCGACGTCGGGGCCGCCCGCGACGCCGGCTTCCGCGACGTCGTCGCGCCGCCGATGTTCGCTGTCGTCTACTCGATGCCGGCGCTGGCGCCGGCGATGTTCGACCCCGAGGTGGAGATGAACTTCGCGACGATGGTGCACGGGGGGCAGACCTTCGAGTGGAACGAGCCGGCGTGCTCGGGTGACGAGATCACGACGACCGCGAAATGCGTCTCGATCCAGGAGAAACTCGGGAACGGGTTCTACGTCTTCGAGACGACTTCCGTGAACGGGGCCGGCGCCGAGGTCGTGCGTGGCACCTGGACCAACATCGTCAGGGGGGTTTGACATGGCCGACTTCAAAGCCGGGGACGCGGTGCCGGAGCTGCGCGTCACGCCCGACAAGTACCTGACCAACCGCTACGCGGGTGCATCGGGCGACTACAACCCGATCCACATCGATGACGAGTTCGCCAAATCGGTCGGGCTCCCCGGCAACATTCTCCACGGCCTCTACGGGATGGGCCTGGTCGCCAAAGCGGCGGCACAGGGGCTCGCGCATGGCGATCCGCGAGCGCTGAAAAAACTGACCGTCCAGTTCCGCGGCATGGGCCTGCCGGAGCAGGAGATCGACGTCACCGGGACCGTCAAAGAGGTCGACGGGAACCGGGTCACGGTGGATCTCGAGGCGCGCCAGGGCGACAACCGGATCATCCGCAACGCGGTCGCCGAGCTGGAGATCTAGCGGAGTTCTCGTGGGGGGCGGGCCGGAATGGCCCCTTCCCTCACGAACTGCGGGGAGGTTCGTTCAGGGGCCATCCCGGCCCGCCTCGGAAGCTCCGCATCGGAGCCTCCTAAGATCTAAAGGGTGCTGACCGAGCGGCAAGAACTGATTCTCCAGCTGGTCGTCGACGCGTATCTCGCGTCGGCGCGGCCGGTGCCGTCGAAAGAAGTGGCCGAGATGCCGGGGGTCGAATGGGGGCCCTCGACGGTGCGCGCCGAGTTGGCGCTGCTCGAGACGGAGGGGTATCTGACCCACCCGCACACCTCGGCCGGCCGCGTCCCGACCGACTCCGGCTACCGACGTTATGTCGACCTGCTGCTCGAATCGGGGCAGGCGCCGGGGGAGGCGCGGATGACGCTGCAGCTCTCGCAGCTGCGCCGCGAGGTCGACGAGGCGATGCGCGAGACGACCTCGGCGCTGGCCCAGGTCACGGACCTTGTCGCGATGGCGACCGCGCCGCAGATCGGTGCGGCGACGACGATCCACCGGATCGAGGTGCTGCGCCTGCAGGCCAACCGCGTCGTCGTGATCGCGATCGCCTCGAGCGGCGACGTCTACCGCCGCGTCTTCGAGTTCGAGCGCGCGGTCGACCCGGGCGTCGTCGAGTGGGCCTCCAGCTACCTCAACGAGCAGCTGGTCGGGCTCGGGATCGGCGCCCGGATGATCGGCGCCCGGCTCGCCGACCCCAGCCTCGATGCCACCGAGACGCGCTTCGTCACCACCGTCGCGCCTGCCTTCACCGACCTGCAGCCCGAGAACGCCGCCGACCTCTACATGGACGGGACCGCGCGCCTGCTCTCCGAACAGCACATCGACGACCTGCCGCGCGCCGACGAGCTGATGCGGGCACTCGAGCGCCGCGCCGACGTCCTCTCGATGCTGCGCAGCTCGCTCGCCGAGCGCTCCGTCTTCCTCTGGATCGGCGACGAGAACCCGCAGCCGACCCTGCGCTCGGCGAGCGTCGTCGGCGCCAACTACGGTCTCGGCCACCGCAACCTCGGCGCGGTCGGCGTCGTCGGCCCGCGGCGGATGGACTACGCGACGGCGATCGCCTCGGTCCGCGTCGCCGCCCGCGAGCTGTCCCGATACTTCGAGACCGTCTACAGCGACTAGGCCGCCGACGGCCGCACCCCTCCCAGCACTCCCGACACGAACTAGCGAGTTTCTCAACACATGCCAAGCGATTACTACGAGGTTCTGGGCGTCTCCCGTGACGCTTCGGACACCGAGATCAAGAAAGCGTTCCGCGGCCTCGCCCGCGAACTGCACCCCGACGTCACCGGGCACGACCCCGAGGCCGAAGCGCGCTTCAAGGAGGCCGCCGAGGCCTACGAGGTGCTCTCCGATGCCGAGCGGCGCCGCACCTACGACCAGTACGGGGCCGAGGGCCTGCGTTCCGGCGGCTTCGACCCTGGCGCCGGCTTCACTTCGGTGGACGACATCTTTCAGTCCCTCTTCGGCCAGGCGTTCGGCGGCCGCGGTGGTTTCGGCGGTGGCGGCGGCCCGGCCCCTGGGGCCGACATCCTCCTGCAGACCGAGCTGACGTTGGACGAGGTCGCGACCGGGGTCGAGCGCGAGGTCAGCTTTCCCGCGGTGGTCGTCTGCTCGCACTGCCACGGCAACGGCGCCGAGCCGGGGACGCCGATCGAGACCTGCGACCGCTGCGGCGGCGCCGGTCAGCTGCGCCAGGTCACGCGGACGCCGTTCGGCCAGATGGTCAGCGCCGTTCCCTGCGACGTCTGCCACGGCTCCGGCAAAGTCCCGGAGACCCCGTGCGAGGTCTGCGACGGGTCCGGCCGGACCGAAGGAAACGTGACGAAAACGATCGATATCCCGGCCGGGATCGAGGACGGGCAGCGGCTGCGGATCACCGGTGCCGCCCACGCGGGTCAGCCGGGCGCGCCGGCGGGAGACCTCTACGTCGAGGTGGCGGTCGCCGCCGACGGGCGCTTCGAGCGTCAGGGGACCGATCTGGTGAGCGACGTGCGGATCCCGGCGACCGAGGCGATGCTGGGGACGACGGTGACGGTGGCGACGCTCGAGGGCGAGCGCGAGATCGAGCTCGAGGCGGGGGTCCAGCCCGGCCACGAGGAGACCCTGCGCGGCGCCGGGCTGCCGCGGCTCGGCGGACGCAAACGCGGCGACCAGCGGATCATCGTCGAAGTCGTCGTGCCGACGAACCTCAGCGACGAGCAGCGGGAGACGGTCGAGCGCCTCGACGTCTCACTCGGGCCCGACAACCTCGGGCCGCAGCACGGAGACGGCCTCTTCGGCCGCTTCCGCAAAGCCTTCAGATAAAAGCGCCGCCTCCTCCGCTCTCGCGAATGCCTGAAAGATCAGATATGGACAGGCATTCGCTTCCGCGTCCGGGGGAGGCGCCGTGATCCGTCTAGCGGTGAGGTGTAAGCCGGACCAGGCAGAGATCGTGCTCGCCGAGCTGACCGTGCTGGCGCCGAATGGGGTCGAGGAGGAGCGCGGGCCGGGCTACGTCGAGTACGCGATCTACGGCGGCGAGGGCGAGCTGCCCGAGCTGGGCGAGATCGATGCGGTGGTCGGCGGCCGGCCGATCGAGGTCAGCTCGACAGTGATCCCCGATGGCTGGGCCGACCGCTGGCGCGACTTCCACAAACCGCTGCTCGTCGGCGGGCGGCTGTGGCTGCGGCCGAGCTGGGAGCCCGAGCGGGAGGGGGCGCTCGATGTCGTCGTCGACCCCGGCCAGGCTTTCGGAACCGGCGCCCACCCGACCACCCGCCTCTGCCTCGAGTACCTGCTGGAGCTCGCCGACGCCGGTGAGAACGATGGCGCCCTGACCGATCTCGGCACCGGCTCCGGAGTCCTGGCGATAGCCGCCGCCAAGCTCGGCTGGTCCCCGGTCACGGGTTACGACCACGAGGCGGCAGCCATCGAGGCGTCAGCCGCCAACGCCGCCGTCAACGACGTGACCATCGCTTTCCACCGTCAGAACCTGCGCGAATCCCTGCCCGAGCTCGCCCCGACCTGCGTCGCCAACATGACCTCGCCGATCCTGAAGGCAATTGCGGGCCATCTGAGCGGGATCTCGGGGGAGACTCGCCGGAACCTCCCCGCTGTTGTTCCGGCGAGTCTCCCCCGAGAGTCCGCCCCGGCGCTCCTCGTCCTTTCGGGAATCCTCCCTAACGAGCTCGAGGAAGTCGCCGCCGCCTTCACCCCCGCCGGCTACCGCGAGCGAGACCGCCGTCAGATGGGCGACTGGGCGGCTCTTCTGCTCCGTCGGGACATATAAGGTCCCCCGTGATGCTGACCCTTGGCGCCATCTACAGCCCCGGCTACAAGATCGCGTTGTTCTTCCACATCGCGGCTGTCGTCGCCCTCGGACCGACCTTCGCCTACGGCGTGCTCTTCTCGGTCTTGCCGAAATATCCGCGCAGCGCCCCGGCTCTGCTCGCCGGCATGCGGAAGATCGACCGCGTGATGATCAATCCGGCGATGATCATCCTGCTGATCGCGGGGATCGTCCTCCTCGCCACCAGCGGCAGCGTCTGGAAGGGCAGCCAGTTCTTCGTCGTCTGGGGCTTCATCGCGATCATCGCCCTGTTCGGCATCCAGCACGGGTTCTTCGCGCCGCAGATGACGCGCCTGCATGAGATCGCCGAGAAAGACCTCGAGTCGGGGGACAAATTCAGCCCCGAATTCGAAGCGACCAGTCAGAAAATCGCTCAGGTCGGCGGTGCCACCGGCATCCTGATCCTGCTGACGATCTTCTTCATGGTCTACAAGCCCTTCATGTGATCGACGCGTCGCTGCCGGTCGCGATGTTCGACTCCGGCGTCGGCGGCCTCACGGTCCTCCACGAGTGCCTCGTCGCCCTGCCGCAGGAGGACTACCTCTACCTCGGCGACACGGCGATGTTCCCCTACGGGGAGCGGGACCCGGCCGAGCTGCGGCGCCGGATCGCGCTGATCGTCGCGAAGCTGCTCGAGCGCGGCGCGAAGCTGCTGGTGATCGCCTGCAACACGGCGACGGCGATCGGCGAGGAGGTGGCGCGCGAGGTGGCGGCCAAGTACGGGGTGGAGGTTGTGCCCGTGGTCGCCCCGCAGGCCGAGATCGCCGCCGCGATCACCGATAACGGCCGGGTCGGGGTGCTGGCGACGACCAACACGGTCGAGAGCGGCGCCTACCGGCGGGCTCTCGAAGCGGAGGGCCGGGGCCTCGACGTGATCGAGGTGGCGGCGCCGCGCCTGGCGCCCTTCATCCAGGAGGGCTCGCTCTTCGACGAGGAGACGATGGCGATGGCCCGCGGCTACTGCGCGCCGCTCCGCAAGGCCGGCGTCGACACGCTGATCCTCGGCTGCACCCACTTCCCGCTCGTGGCGCCGATGCTGCAGCGGATCCTCGGCCGCAACGTGCGGCTGGTGAGCGGCGGCCACGCGGTCGCGGCGGCGATCCAGCGCACCCTGGAGGGCTCGGGCCTCGCCCGCGAGGGGGACGACGAGGGCACCTACGAGTTCTTCTGCACCGGCCCGGTCTCCTCGTTCGGGGACGTCGCCACCCGCTTCCTCCAGATGCCTCTCGGCGAGGTCCGCCAGGTCGAGTTCACCGTTCCGGCCTAATTCCGACACACAAAATTTCCATTCCGCGCGCCACCCGCGCGTATTTTCTTGTTTGGCTGGGTCCATGCTCAACCGGTCAGCAAATACCGCGACCTACGATCAGGACGTGACCAAGATCGAGATCAACCTCAGCGGGCGGCTCCTGGGCCAGATCGATGAGTACGTGAAGCGCACCGGGGAGACCCGCGAGGGCTTCCTGCGACGTCTCGCCGTGACCGAGATCGCCGTCGAAGGCGCGATTCAACGCGAGGAATGGGACAAGGTGATCGGGCGCTCACTCCCTGCCGACGTCGACTACGTCCAGATGATCCGGGAAGACCGTGACCGCGATAGCCGTCACTGATCGGTTCCTTCTCGACGCGGGCATCTGGATCGGCGCGATGCAGCCAGCCGCGCAGTACTACGAGGCGTGTCGCGCTCTTGCCGTCAATTCGAACTATCCGGTCGCCGCGCTCGATCTCACGATGATCGAGATCGCGAACGTGCTCGGCGCCAGGGACCGCAGAAGGAGGGATGCCGTCAACCTCTGCCGTTTGATGATCGGTCGATGTCCGCATCTGTCTGCGGCGGCTGATCTGACGCTGATTCCGCTGACTCTCAAATTGGCGATCGAGCATCGACTCAGCGCCTACGACGCGTCCTACGTTGCCGCTGCATTCATCGAGGGCTGGACGCTCGTCAGCCTCGACATCAGGGACCTCGTCTCCAAGGGTCTGGCGATCACGCCCGACGCTGCCGTCTAATCTCTTTGTATGAGCGTTCTTGAGCAGGTGCAAAGCGATGCGCGGGTGGCGCTGAAAGCGCGCGAACGGGACAAGGCGTCCGCGTTGCGGTTGGTCGTCGACGCGCTGCAGCAGGACGCCAAGATGGGCAAAGGCGACGAGGTCGCGGTGCTGCAGCGGGAACGGAAGAAGCGGGTCGAGGCGGCCGAGGCTTTCGAGGGCGCCGGCCGCACCGAGCAGGCCGCCGCCGAGCGCTTCGAGGCGGAGCTGATCCAGGCTTACCTGCCCGCGCAGCTGAGCGATGAGGAGCTCGCCGGGCTGGTCGCCGAGGCGGTCGCCGAGACCGGGGCGACGGAACAGAAGCAGATGGGCCAGGTGATGTCGGCGGTGATGCCGAAGATCGCCGGGCGCGCCGACGGCAAGCGGGTCAGCGCCGCCGTGCGCAAGAAGCTGGGTAGCTGAGTTGGCCCGCCGCCAACTGACCCTCGACAACGAGGTCGCCGCCGAGCTCGCCGGCTCCGAGGACTCGGTCCTGCGCGGACTGAGAGACCGCCTGTCGGTCGAAGTCCACCTGCGCGGCAACGTGCTCACCCTCGACGGTGATCCGGGCGATTTGACGGAGGCCGCGAATCTCGTCGACGAGATGGTCGAGCTGATCGAGCAGGGCCACGAAGTCGTGCCCGGGACCGTGGAAGCGGTGGCCGGGGCGCTCGACGCCGAAGAGAGCCCGACGGCGATCCTCGACGACGTCGTCTGGCGCCACCGCAACACCAAAGTCGCGCCGAAAACGCTGAACCAGAAACGCTACGTCGACTCGATCCGTCGCAGCACGATCACCTTCGGCATCGGCCCCGCCGGTACCGGCAAGACCTTCCTCGCGGTCGCGATGGCCGCCGCCGCGCTGACCGAACGCAAAGTGCAGCGGATCATCCTCACCCGGCCCGCGGTCGAGGCGGGCGAGCGGCTCGGCTTCCTGCCGGGCGACATCCAGGCCAAGGTCGACCCCTACCTGCGACCGCTCTTCGACGCGCTCTACGACATGCTCGACCCCGACCGCGTCAACGGCTTCTTCGAGCGCAACGTGATCGAGGTAGCCCCGCTCGCCTTCATGCGCGGCCGCACCCTGAATGACTCCTTCGTGATCCTCGACGAGGCGCAGAACACGACGCCGGAGCAGATGAAGATGTTCCTCACCCGGCTCGGCTTCGGCTCGCGGATGGTGGTGACCGGCGACGTCACCCAGATCGACCTGCCGAGCGACCAGCGATCCGGTCTGATGGTCGTCCGCGACATCCTTGACGACGTCAAAGACATCTCCTTCATCGAGTTCGGCGGCGAGGACGTGGTCCGCCACAAACTCGTCCAGCGGATCGTCGCCGCCTACGATCAGCACAGTGCCAGTCGACCTAGCTGACGTGCCCTCCGAGCTGCGCCCGCCGGTAGCCGCCGCGCTCGTCTCGGTCGGGGTCGACGACGGCCACCTCGCGGTGGAGATCGTCGACGCGGGGCGGATCCAGGAGCTGAATCGCGACCATCGGGGCAAGGACAAGCCGACTGACGTGCTCTCGTTCCCGATCGACGAACTCGGCCCCGCCGCCGGCCCGCGTGAGCTCGGCGACGTCGCGATCTGCCCCGAGTACTGCATCGACATGTCGCTGAACGAGACCGCGATCCACGGCGTCCTCCACCTCTGCGGCTACGACCACGAAACCGACGACGGCGAGATGATGGCCCTCCAGGCCCAGATCCTGGAGTCGCTCGGCCGGGAACCGTCCGCCCGATGAGCACGAAGTCCGGATTCGTCGGCCTCGCGGGTCGACCCAACGTCGGCAAGTCGACCCTGGTCAACGCGCTGGTCGGCCGCCACGTCGCGATCGTCTCGGTGCGCCCGCAGACGACCCGCCGGGCGATCCGCGGCGTCGCCACCGACCTCGACGCCGAGCGGCAGCTGGTCCTCGTCGACCTGCCCGGCGTGCAGCGCCCCCGTGACGCGCTGACCAAACGGATGCAGAAACGGGTCGAACGCGAGCTGGCCGACTCCGACGTGGCGCTGCTGGTGATCAACGGCGAGGAGGGCGTCGGCCCCGGCGACCGCTTCATCGCGGGCCTGCTGAAAGCGGCGCGGATCGAGATCCCGGTGATCTGCGCGGTCAACAAGTGCGACAAGATCGCCCGCCGCGGCACCATCGACGCGCTGACCGAGGCGGCCTCGCTGCCCGCCGTCGACGAGGTCTTCCCGATCAGCGCCCAGACCGGCGAGGGGCTGGAGGCGCTTCTCCATCGCCTCGGCGAGCTGATCCCCGAGGGGCCGTACATGTATCCGCCGGAGGACTCCTCCGACCAGTCCTCGGAGCTGCTGCTCGCCGAGCTGATCCGCGAGCAGGTGCTGAACCGGACCCGGCAGGAGATCCCGCATTCGGTCGAGGTCTCGGTGCTCGAGGTCGGCGAGCCGCGCGAGGACGGCCTCGTCACCGTCACCGCCGAGATCTGGGCGGAGACCGAATCGCAGAAGGGGATCCTGATCGGCCGCCGCGGCGCCAAGATCGGTGAGATCGGCACCGCCGCGCGCCGCTCGCTCGAGCGCGAGCTCGAGTGCAAGGTCCACCTCGACCTCAGCGTCCGCGTGCGGCGCAACTGGCGGCGCGACGAGGACATGCTCGACCGCCTCGGCATCGAGTAGGGCTGCGCGCCCTCTACGATCCCTTCGATGTTGGACGAAATCTCTTTCGACGAGCGCGGCCTGGTGCCCGTGGTGGTGCAGGACGAGGCATCCGCCGAGGTGCTGATGCTGGCTTACGCGAACCGCAAAGCGCTGGAAATGACGCTCGAGACGGGGGAGATGCACTTCTTCAGCCGCTCGCGGGACGAGATCTGGCGAAAAGGTGAAACCTCCGGCGCCACGATGACGGTGAATCAACTCCGTTACGACTGCGACGGTGACGCGGTGCTGGCGATCGTCGCGCCCGCTGGGCCTGCCTGCCACACGGGCGAACGAACCTGCTTCTACCGGAAGCTCGGAGGCGAGCCGCACCGCGTCGTCCACGAGGCGCTGCCGGCGCTCGAGCGCACGCTCGCGAGCCGCGCCGCCGAGCGCCCAGAGGGCAGCTACACGGTCGAGCTTCTCGACAACCCGACCCTGGTCGGCGAAAAGGTGCAGGAGGAGGCCGAGGAGGTCGTCCGCGCCGCCCGCGAGGAGACCGACGAGCGGGTCGCCGAAGAGGCAGCCGACGTTCTCTACCACCTCGCCGTACTGCTGGCCGCCCGCGGCGTGCCGCAGTCGGCGGTGTTCGAGGAGCTGAACCGCCGTGCCGGCTGACCCCGCCCGCAAGGCGCTCCGGGTCGCCCGATGACGGTTGCCGCCGACAGCGAGCTGCGCCTCGAGCCGACGCTCGAGGAGGCCCGCGAGCTCGCCCGCGAAGGGAACGTGGTGCCGGTCCGCGCCCGCTTCGTAGAGGACACCGAGACCCCCGTTTCGGCCTTCCTGAAACTGCGCGCCGCTGAGCCCGAGGGCGCCCCCTGCTTCCTGCTCGAGTCCGCCGAGCAGGGCCAGGTCGGCCGCTACTCGTTCGTCGGCCTGCGCCCGCGCGCCGTGATCCGCTGGAGTGACGGCGAGCTCTCCGAATGGACTGGCGAGGCGGCGCTCTCCGGCGGCCCGCCGACCAGCGTCGAACAGGCGCCTGACCCCTACGGCGCCGTCGCCGAGCGCTTCGCCCGCTACAAACCGGCTCCGGTCGCCGACCTGCCGCCGTTCACAGGCGGCGCCGTCGGCTTCTTCGGCTACGACCTCGTCCGCACGGTCGAGCCGCTCGGCGACCCAAATCCGGATGAGCTCGGCCTCCCCGACATGGCGCTGATGGTCACCGACGCGATGCTCGTCTTCGACCACCTCCGCCACGAGCTGACGATCCTCGCCTGCGCGATCGCCGACGACGAGGAAGGCATCGATGCGGCCTACGCCCGCGCCGCCGCGACGATCGCCGAGATGAGGGAGCGCCTCCGCGGTGCCGTCCCGCAGCCCGCCGCGCCCAGCGTCTCCGAGCCGCCCGAGTTCACCTCCAACTTCGAGCGCGAGGACTTCGAAGCCGCGGTCAGCCGGATCATCGAGTACGTCCGCGCCGGCGACGCCTTCCAGGTCGTCCCCTCGCAGCGTTTCAGCGCCGACGCCCCGGTCGAGGCCTTCTCGCTCTACCGCGGCCTCCGCACCGTCAACCCCTCTCCGTACATGTATTACATCGACTTCGGCGACTTTCAGATCGCCGGCGCCTCGCCCGAGCCGCTGGTCAAAGTCCACGACGGGATCGTCGAGACGCGCCCGATCGCCGGCACCTCGCCGCGCGGCAAATCGGCCGACGAGGACCGCCGCCTCGCCGAGCGGCTGATCAACGACCCGAAGGAGCGGGCCGAGCACGTGATGCTGGTCGACCTCGGCCGCAACGACCTCGGCCGCGTCTGCGAGTACGGCAGCGTCAACGTCGACGAGCTGATGGTGATCGAGACCTACTCGCACGTCCTCCACATCGTCAGCAAGGTGTCAGGGAAGCTGCGCGAGGGCGTGACGGCGATGGACGTGCTGCGCTCCTCGCTCCCCGCCGGGACCCTCTCCGGCGCCCCCAAGGTCCGCGCGATGCAGATCATCGACGAGCTCGAGCCGGTCAAGCGCTGCTCCTACGGCGGAGCGATCGGCGACCTGAGCTGGAACGGCGACCTAGACACGGCGATCCACATCCGCACCGTCGTGGTCAAGGACGGCCGCATGCACGTGCAGGCCGGCGGCGGCACCGTCGTCGACGCGAAGCCGAACTACGAGTGGAACGAGTCGGTGAACAAGGCACGCGCGGTCTTCCGCGCGGTCGAGGTCGCCTGCGCCCAGCCGGACTGGGCGTAAGGGGGAGCGACATGAACGTCCTTGTTATCGACAACTACGACTCCTTCACCTACAACCTGGTCCAGTACCTGGGTGAGCTCGGCGCGGAGATCGAGGTCGTCCGCAACGACAAGGCCGAGGTCGCCGAGCTGCTCGAGCGCGGCGCCGACCGCCTGGTCGTCTCGCCCGGCCCCTGCACGCCGTCCGAGGCGGGGATCTCCGGCGCGGCGATCCGCGCCTTCGCCGAGGCGGGGACCCCGACCCTCGGCGTCTGCCTCGGCCACCAGGCGATGGTCGAGGTCTTCGGCGGCAAGGTGATCCAGGGCGAGCCGGTCCACGGCAAGGACGCCGAGGTCGAGCACGACGGCAAGACGATCTTCACCGGCCTGCCGACACCGATGGTCGCCGGCCGCTACCACTCGCTGATCGCCGACCCCGACCTCCCTGACGAGCTCGAACTGACCGCCCATCTCGGTGGCGTCGTCATGGGAGCGCGGCATAAGGAGCTGCCCGCCGAGGGCGTCCAGTTCCACCCCGAGTCCGTCCTCACCCCGCACGGCAAACACCTGTTGGAGAACTTCTTGAAAGAGGGGACGGGCCACGATGCCTAACGACATCGTCAGCCGCGCGATCGACGCGGTCTGCGCGGGCGAGAACCTGACCGCCGACCACGCCTCGACGGTTCTCAGCGAGATCATGGAGGGACGGACCGAGCCGATCCAGACCGGTGCCTTCCTGATCGCCCTGCGGGCCAAGGGGGAGACGGTGTCGGAGCTGGTCGGGCTGGCGCGGACGATGCGCTCGCTCGCCGCCCCGGTCCACGCGAACCGCGCCGACCTCGTCGACACCGCCGGCACCGGCGGCGGGCCCTCGACCTTCAACGTCTCGACCACCGCCGCGCTGGTCGCGGCCGGCGCCGGCTGCGCGGTCGCCAAGCACGGCAACCGCTCGGCGACCTCGAAGTCGGGCTCGGCCGACATGCTCGAGGCCCTCGGCGTCGCGATCGACCTCGACCCCGAGGCGGTCGCCCGTTGCATCGACGAGGTCGGCTTCGGCTTCATGTTCGCTCCCCGCCACCACCAGGCGACGTCCCACGTCCGGCCGGCCCGCGAGGGCCTCGGCGTGCGCACCGTCTTCAACTTCCTCGGGCCGCTGACCAATCCGGCCGGAGCCACCCGCCAGCTGGTCGGCGTCGCCGACCGCTACTACCAGGAGACGATCGCCGAGGCGCTGATCGGGCTCGGGGTCGAGCGGGCGCTGGTGGTCAGCGCCGAGGACGGCGTCGACGAGCTCGCCCTCTCGGCGACGACCCGGGTGATCGAGGTCTTCGAGGGCCGCACCGCCGAGTGGTACGTCGAGCCCGGGCAGTTCGGCCTCGCGCCGCTCGAGCTGAGCCAGATCGCGGGCGGCACGCCGGCCGAGAACGCCGCCGCCACGCGGGCCGTCCTCGCCGGTGAGAGCGGCCCCCATCGCGACATCGTCCTGCTCAACGCGGCCGCCGCGATCTACGTCGGCGGGCTCGCCGCGGACCTCGAGGAGGGGGTCGGAAAAGCGGCCGCCGCGATCGATTCCGGAGCGGCCGCGGGCGTGCTCGACAAGCTGATCGCGGCAACGGTCTCCGCCGCCGGCTAACCTGTCCTCGTTCAGTGGGAATCATCGACCAGTTGATTGACGGTGCTCGGGAGGGCGTGGAAGCGCGAAAGCGCGAAACCCCTCAGGCCGAGCTCGAAGGGCATTTATCCGGCCGCGGCCGGGATCGGCCCTTCCAGGAGGCGCTCACGCGCCCCGGTCTTTCCGTGATCGCCGAGTTCAAGCGCCGCTCGCCGAGCCTCGGCGACATCCGCCCGGACGCCGACATCGCCGCCCAGGTGGCGGCCTACGAGCGCGGTGGCGCCGCCGCGCTCTCGGTGCTGACCGACACGCGGCACTTCGGCGGCTCGCTCGACGACCTGCGCGCGGCCCGCGCGGCGGCGACGCTGCCGATCATCCGCAAGGACTTCATCATCGACCCGTACCAGCTCTACGAGGCGGCGGTGCACGGCGCCGACGCGGTGCTGCTGATCGTCCGGGCGCTGTCGGATCGCGAACTCGCGGCGCTCCACGACGAGGCGCGGGCGCTCGACCTCGACTGCCTGGTCGAGGTCCACGACGCCGAGGAGCTCGAGCGGGCGCTGGAGCTCGACGCCGAGGTGATCGGGATCAACAACCGCGACCTCGACGAGCAGCGGGTCGACATCCAGACGACCTTCGAGCTGATGCCCGACGTCCCGGCGGGGAAGACGGTCGTCGCCGAGAGCGGCATCTCCGGGCGTGAGGAGCTGTACGAGCTGGAGCGGGTCGGGGTCGACGCGGTGCTGATCGGCGGCGCCCTGATGACCTCGGAGGACCCGGAGCTGACGACGCGCCAGCTGACCGGTCTCGACGAGACCCGCGAATACGGCTACTAGCCCGCATCACAGGTGTGGAAGCGCGCACGTCTTTAGGAAACTTTTCGACTCGCTTTAGTGGCCGGTCAACGCTCTAAGGCATTCTCTCCATATGGATCAGAACTGGGACAAACCGGACAATCCGGGCAACAATCCGGATAAATGGGCAATACCGGAGCCGAAGAAGGAGAAGCGCGGGGGCTTCTTCCGCTCTTCGTTCGGCTCCGCGCTGCTGGGCGGAGCACTCGTCGCCGTGGTCGGCGCGGTCCTCCTCTTGACCGGCGCGGTCAAGTCGAGCGGCGGCACGACGACGACGATCGAGCAGACGGCCGCCGCGCCGATCGCCGCGACGTCGACTGAAGAAGGCGCCGGCAACAGCAACGGCGGCAACACGGTCGACGAGATCTACAAGGCCGACGGCAACGGCGTCGCCTTCATCGAATCCTCGATCCCGGCCGAAGAATCCCCGGAAGCCTTCAATCCGTTCGGTGAATCCGAATCGCAGGGTGGCGGCACCGCGACCGGCTCGGGCATCGTGCTCGACTCGCAGGGCCACATCCTCACCAACAACCACGTGATCGAAGGCGCCGACAAGATCGAGGTCAAACTCGGCGAATCCGACAAGGAGTACACGGCCGAAGTGGTCGGCACCGACCCGGCCTCCGACTTGGCCCTGCTGAAGGTCTCGGCCCCGTCGAGCGAACTGACCCCGCTGACCCTGGGCGACTCCTCGAAGATGGAAGTCGGCGACCCGGTGGTCGCGATCGGCAACCCGTTCGGGCTCGACCGGACAGTGACCAGCGGCATCGTCTCCGCCCTCCAGCGACAAAACCAGGCGCCGAACGGCTTCTCGATCGACAACGTGATCCAGACCGACGCGGCGATCAACCCGGGTAACTCCGGCGGCCCGCTGATCAACGACGCGGGCGAAGTGATCGGCATCAACTCGCAGATCGAGACCGGCGGCAACGGCGCCGACGGCAACGTCGGCATCGGCTTCGCGATCCCGATCAACACCGCCAAGGAAGTGATCACCGAACTCGAAACCAAAGGCACCGTCGAACACGCCTACCTCGGGATCAGCGGCGGGACGATCACGCCGCAACTGGCCGAAGTGGTGAACCTGCCGACCAAAGTAGGCGTCCTGATCGCCTCGGTCGAACCGGGCGGCCCCGCCGCCAAAGCCGGCCTCAAAGGCGGCGGCACCGAAGCGACGATCGACGGCGAAAACGTCACCCTCGGCGGCGACGTGATCACCGAAGCCGAAGGCGAAAAGATCACCAACATGGAACAGATCATCGAACTCGTCAGCCAGAAGAAAGTCGGCGACAAGATGACGATCAAGTACCTCCGTGATGGCAAGGAACAGACTGCGACCGTGACGCTGGGTACCAGGCCCGCGAAGGTCGAAGAAGCCTCGCCGCAAGGCTGAGGAAGCACAACACCGCCCGAGGGGAGTCCGGCCCCTCGGGCGGTTTTACCATTCCCGTAATCTGACGACATGCGTGTCAAGTTCTGCGGGATCACCAATCTGGACGACGCCGCCGAGGCGGTGCGGCTCGGCGCCTGGGCGATCGGCCTGATCCACTGGGATCCGTCACAGCGCAACGTCGATACGGCCACCGCCGCGGCGATCGCGGCGGCCTTTCGCCGCAAGGCCGAGATCGTCGGGGTGTTCGTCAACCCGACTCTGGCCGAGGTGACCCGCGCGGTCGAGGACGAGCAGCTCTCGATGGTGCAGCTGAACGGCGAGGAGGGTGCCTCCTTCTGCGCCGAGGTCGCGCGCCGGGCGGGGGTCAAGGTGATCAAGGCGATCCACGTCTCCTCCGCCGCCGACGTCCACGGCGCCGAGGCCTACCGCAGCGTCGATTACCACCTCTTCGACCGTCGCGCCGGCGGTCTCCCCGGCGGCACCGGCCAGAGCTTCGACTGGGAGTTGCTGCGAGGGCACCAGTCCGAGGTCCCGGCGATCCTCGCCGGCGGGCTCAAGCCGGAGAATGTCGCCGAAGCGGTGGAGATCGTCGCGCCCTACGCGGTCGATGTCGCCAGCGGCGTCGAGATCGAGCCGGGCCGCAAGGACCACGCCAAGATGGCGGCCTTCTACGAGGCCGCGAACTCGGTCGGCGCCGCGACCTGATGGCGGCGATCGAGGAGCGATTCGGCCCTTACGGGGGCCGTTACGTGCCCGAGACCCTGATCGGGGCGCTCGACGAGCTCACCGCCGCCTGGGAAGAGGCTCGCGACGATCCGGCCTTCAACCAGCGCCAGGACGCCCTGCGCCGTGACTTCATCGGCCGGCCGACGCCGCTCTACCTCGCCGAGCGCCTCTCCGGGCGTGTCGGCTCGCGGGTGTACCTGAAGCGCGAGGACCTCGCTCACACCGGCGCCCACAAGATCAACAACGCGCTCGGCCAGACCCTGCTCGCCGAGCGGATGGGCAAGCAGCGGATCATCGCCGAGACCGGGGCGGGCCAGCACGGCGTCGCCACCGCGACCGCCTGCGCGCTGCTCGGCCTCGAATGCATCGTCTACATGGGCACCGAGGACATCCGCCGCCAGGCGCCGAACGTCGAGCGGATGCGCCTGCTGGGCGCCGAGGTGGCGCCGGTCGAGGCGGGCGCGCGGACGCTGAAGGAGGCCGTTTCGGCGGCGATCCGCGACTGGGTCGCCAACGTCGGGACGACCCACTACGTGATCGGCTCGGCGGTCGGGCCGGCGCCGTATCCGTCGCTGGTGCGGGACCTGCAGCGGGTGATCGGCGAAGAGGCGCGCGCGCAGTCGCTCGAGGCCGAGGGCGCGCTTCCGCAGCGCGTGATCGCCTGCGTCGGCGGCGGCTCCAACGCGATCGGCATCTTCTCCCCGTTCGTCGATGACGCCGAGGTGGCGCTGGTCGGTGTCGAGCCCGCCGGCGACGGCATCGAGACTGGCCGTCATGGCGCCTCGCTGGGGCAGGGGCAGACGGGCGTGCTGCACGGCTCGCTTTCGCGCGTCCTCGCCGACGAGGACGGGCAGATCCTCGAGGCCCACTCGGTGTCGGCCGGGCTCGACTACCCCGGCTCGGGCCCCGAGCACGCCTATCTGCGCGAAACCGGCCGCGCCTCCTACTTCTCGATCGACGACAAGGGCGCCCTCGGCGCGCTCGGGGAACTGGCGCGGCTGGAGGGGATCATCCCGGCGCTCGAGTCCTCCCATGCGATCGCCTGGCTGCTCGAGAACCCACTCGAGGGGGACGGATTCGACGTGCTGTGCCTCTCGGGCCGCGGCGACAAGGATCTCGCCGAGTACGTGCGCAGGACCAGCGAATGAGCGGTGAGGAGCGCATCCGCGCCGTCTTCGCCGCCGCCAAGGACGAAGACCGCGCGGCGCTGATGCCGTACATGATGGCCGGCTTCCCCGATCGCGATTCGGGGCTTGCCGTGGCGCGCGCCTACGTCGATGCCGGCGCAGACCTGATCGAGCTCGGAGTGCCCTTCTCGGACCCGCTCGCCGACGGTCCCACGATCCACTCGGCGGCCACCAAGGCGCTGGCCGAGGGAGCGACCCTGCGGACCGCGCTCGAGGCCTGCGAAGCGGTCTCCGCGCAGATCCCGGTCGTGCTCATGGTCTACGTGAACATGGTCCTTGCCCACGGCGGCGCGGAGGGGTTCGCCAAGCTGGCGGCGGCCGCCGGCGCCGCGGGCGTGATCGTCCCCGACCTGCCCCTGGGACAGGACGAGGGGATCCGCGATGCTTTCACCGCGGCCGGTATCGCGATGGTGCCGCTGGTCGCGCCGACGACGCCCGAAGCGCGCCGCAAGGAGATCTGCGACGTCGCCCGCGGGTTCATCTACGTCGTCTCCACCGTCGGCACCACCGGCGAGCGGGGCGAGCTGCCGGCGGAGCTCGCCGATCTGGTCGCCAAGACCAAGGCCGACGCGGGCGAGACCCCGGTCGCCGTCGGCTTCGGTATCAGCACGCCGGCGCACGCCAGAACGGTCGGTCAGGTCGCTGACGGGGTGATCATCGGCACTCGCCTGGTGCGCGCCGCGGGGGAAGGCGCGACCCCCGACGAGTCGGCCGACGGGGTCGCCTCGTTCCTCGCCGAGACGCGTGTCTCCTTCGCTGGATAGGATGCGCGCATGTTCCTGGCCGTCTGGACCTTCATCTCAATCGCCGTCACGACGATCATCTACGCCTGGCTCGCCCAGGGCGGTGCCGTCTCCGGCCTCATCTTCTTCGGCGTGATGCTGATCGGCGTCATCGCCAAAATGGTCCTCGGCGGGCTGAACCCCGCCCAGCCCCAGCGTCCCTCCGCCTAAGGCGCGGACCGCTGACCGCGTCGTCCGCCTAGGCGCGGACCGCGACGACCTGCAGGTACTCGGGTTCGATCACGAGCGCCGGCGAGTCTCCGCGGAGCTTCTCGAGGTACTCGCGCAGATCAGTCTCGAGCGCCGGGGCGCCCTCCGGACCGACCTGCTCGAAGGCACTCCGCACCGGGCCGAAGTAGGCGCGGAAGAATTCGAGGTAGTGCTCGGGCGAGCGGAATGCTGGCGATTGGCGCGGCGCTCGGTACGCAGCTCGGCGATCCCGTCGCCGAACAGCTCGCGCACGTGCTGCTCGCCGCCCCAGAGTACGGGCGGCTGGGTGCCAGGCGGCGGCCCGCCGGTGTGCTTGACGAGGATCGCGAAGAATTTCGAGAGGCCTCCGTCGGGGACCCAGTTGGCCATCCCGATCCGGCCGCCGGGCTTGACCACGCGGAGCAGCTCGTCGGCAGTCCGCTGCTGGTCGGGGGCGAACATCGCGCCGAAGATCGACATCACGACGTCGAAGCTCGCGTCCTCGAACGGGAGTGCCTGCGCCTCGCCCGCGACGAAGTCGATGTCGAGGCGCTCGGCCGCGGCCCGCTCGCGTGCCCGCTCGAGCAGGGCCGGGACGAAATCGCAGCCGACCGTGTTGCCCCAGGCCCGCCGTGCCGCCGCGATCGCCCCGTTGCCACTGCCACAGGCGACGTCGAGGACCCGCTCGTCGGGCAGGATCTCGAGCGCTTCGGCCAGGTTTTCGGACGGGTTGATGACCAGCGAGGCGACCATCGAGAAGTCGCCGTCGGACCAGGTCCGCTGCTGCGCGGCGGTAACGGCGTCGTAATCGGGAACGGCGGTCACGATCCCTAAGCTAACCGCGATGCGCATCGGAGTGTTGACCGGAGGTGGGGACTGTCCCGGGCTGAACGCGGTGATCCGCGCCGTCGTCCGTAAAGGCGTCGGCGTCCAGGGCCACGAGTTCGTCGGCTACCGCGACGGCTGGCGCGGGCCGCTGGAGAACGACCACCGGCCGCTCGGGGTGCCCGAGGTGCGCGGCATCCTGCCCCGCGGCGGCACGATCCTCGGCTCCTCGCGGACCAACCCGTTCGCGGGCGACGGCGGGCCGGAGAAGATCGCCGCCAACCTGGAGGCCGCCGGGGTCGACGGGCTGATCGCGATCGGCGGCGAGGACACCCTCGGCGCGGCCTCGAAATTGCACTCCGAGCACGGGCTGAACATCATCGGCGTGCCGAAGACGATCGACAACGACCTCTCGGCGACCGACTACACCTTCGGCTTCGACACCGCCGTCAACGTCGCGATGGAGGCGATCGACCGGCTCCACACGACCGCCGACAGCCACCACCGGGTGCTGATCGCCGAGGTGATGGGACGGCACGCCGGCTGGATCGCCCTCCACGCCGGGCTCGCCGGCGGCGCCAACGCGATCCTGATTCCGGAGCACGAGTTCGACATCGACGCGGTCTGCGAGCTGGTCGGCCGCCGCTTCGCCAGCCACTTCGCTCCGATCATCGTCGTCGCCGAGGGCGCCAACCCGATCGGCGGCATGCCGCAACCCGACAACGCCAAGACCGACTCCTTCGGCCACGCCCGCCTCGGCGGCATCGGCCACTGGCTCGAGGCCGAGATCGAGCGGCGCACCGGCAAAGAGACCCGCGCGACGGTGCTCGGCCACGTCCAGCGTGGCGGAACCCCGACGGCGTTCGACCGAGTCCTCGCGACGCGGTTCGGATTGCACGCGATTGATGCGGTCGACCAGGGGCGGTGGGGGACGATGACGGCGTTGCGAGGGACCGATATCGAACTCGTTCAGCTGACCGAGGCGACTGCCGAGCTGAAGACGGTTCCTGAGTCTCTCTATGCGGAGTCCGAAGTCTTCTTTGGCTGACGCCCGGCGGCGCAGCGGGGAAGTTCCGGCGAGCGCCAAGGAGACGCCACGAGGGTGACCTTCCGGAACAACAGCGGGGAGGTTCCTCCAGGTCACCCTCGTGGCGTCCGCTGCGGGGCCGGGGTTCTGGCCGCGGCCATGATCGCCCTAGGGATCGTGGGTTGCGGAGGGGCCGATTCGCAGGGAGCGACGGTGAGCGTCTACGTGGGAGCGTCGTTGTGCAAGGCGGCGAAAGGGGAGCTTGCGGCGCATGGGGCGAGCGCCGGGCACTTCAAGATCGCCGCCAGATGCTTGGCGCCGAGTGAGAAGGCTGGGGGCGGCGTGGACCTGGCTACCGATGGCTCCAATGCGCGGCGAGCGACTTCGGACACCAGCGCGGTGGCGACGCTTGAAGCTCCCGGTCCCGGCACGAAGTTCAGCCGCTCGATCCTCGAATCCGCCGGCATTCCCCTGCTGACCTCCTCGTCCGGCAGCAAAGCCATGAAGGCCGTCATCGAAGCCGTCGAATCCGCGGGCAGCTCCAGTCCGCGAAGCAAGGTGCGCGAAGCCCTCGAACCCAGCTGAGGGGCCGGGTCCCCAAGGGTGACCCGCAGGAACCTCCCCGCTGTTGTTCCGGAGGGTCACCCTTGTGGACCCTCCCCAGCGCACCTAGGAAGTGAACTCCCGGAGCTCTACCCGACGAGGTCTCTTAAGGCTCCGTCGATCTCCGGATACTTGAAGGCGTAGCCCAGCTCCTCGGTCCGCCGCGGCAGCACCCGCTGGCCGCCCTGCGCGACCTTCCCGAACTCTTTCCCGAATTTCACCTCGACCGCGATCCCCGGGATCGGCAGCGCCGCCGGTCGTCCCAGAGCCTTCCCCAGCGCCTTCGACCAGTCCTTGTTGGTGACCGGGTTGGGCGCGGTTGCGTTCATCACGCCGCTCGCGCTCTCGGTGTCGAGCGCCCAGGCGAGGATGCCGACCTCGTCGGAGAGATGGATCCAAGGGACCCATTGCTTGCCACCCGCGAGCGGGCCGCCGAGGCCGAGCTTGAAGGGGAGGAGGAGCTCGCCGAGGATCCCGCCCTCGGTCTCCATCACCTGTCCGGTCCGGACGATCACCAGCCGCACGCCGGCCGCCTCGACCTCGTGCGCCGAGCGCTCCCACTCGACGCAGACCGAGGCATCGAAGCCCTTGCCGGGCGCGCTGGTCTCGTCGAGCGTCTCGTCGCCGCGGTTGCCGTAGTAGCCGACGGCCGACTGGCTGACCATCACCTTCGGCTTCGTCGCCAGGCTCTCGATCGTTCCGACCAGGTTGTGGGTCGCGACCTTGCGCGAGTCCATGATCTCCCGTTTCGCTGCGTCGGTCCAGCGCTGGTTTATCTTCTCGCCGACCAGGTTGACGACCCCGTCGACGCCTTCGAAGGCCGCCGCGTCGGGGCGTTCGAGGGCCGGCTCCCAGGCGTGCCAGGTGATCTGCGGCCGCGCCTCGCGCGCCTTGTCGGGACTGCGCGTCAGTCCGACGACCTCGTCCCCTCGTCCCAGAAGCTCGTCACAGAGCGCCTTGCCGATCCTGCCGCTGGCGCCCGTGACGAGAACTTTCATCGGGTCGTCGGTACCCGTGTCAGATCGCCTCTACCGCGGAGAAGGTGCCGGTCTCCTCGTTGAGCCGGGCGATGCCGTCGCGTTTGGCCTCCTCGACCACCGCTTCGGCGACTTTCGGCGCGACTTCGCGGTTGAAGACGCTGGGGATGATGTAGTCCTCGGCGAGGTCCTCGTCGTCGACCGTGGCGGCGATGCCCTTGGCGGCGGCGAGCTTCATCGCCTCGGTGATCTGCGGCGCGCCCGCGTCGAGGGCGCCGCGGAAGATGCCGGGGAAGGCGAGCACGTTGTTGATCTGGTTCGGGTAGTCGGAGCGGCCGGTGGCCATGATCCGCACGTGCGGGGCGGCGTCCTCGGGCATCACCTCGGGGGTCGGGTTGGCCATTGCGAAGACGATCGCGTCGTCGTTCATCTTCGCCAGCGAATCCGCCTGGATGATGCCGGGGCCGGAGAGGCCGATGAAGAGGTCCATGCCATCGATTACGTCGTCGGGCTGCCCGTGGATGTGTTCGGGGTTGGAGATCTCCGCGTACCAGCGTTTGGTCGAGTTCATCTCGCCGGAGACGTAGTCGGCGCGCTCGGTCGAGAGGGCGCCCTGGCGGTCGGCGCCGATGATCTGCGTGATCCCGGCCTCGAGCATCATTTTCGTCACCGCGACGCCCGCCGCGCCGAGCCCGACGATCAGGACGCGCAGGTCCTCGATCGGCTTGTCGATGATTTTCAGCGCGTTGAAGAGGGCGGCCATGGTGACGACGGCGGTGCCGTGCTGGTCGTCGTGGAAGACCGGGATGTCGAGTTTCGCCTTGAGCCGGTCCTCGATTTCGAAGCAGCGCGGGGCGGAGATGTCCTCGAGGTTGACCCCGCCGAAGGTCGGCGCCATCAGTTCGACCGCGCGGACGATCTCGTCGGCGTCCTGGGTGTCGAGGCAGATCGGGAAGGCGTCGACGCCGGCGAACTCTTTGAAGAGCATGCACTTGCCCTCCATCACCGGCATCGCCGCCTCGGGGCCGATGTTGCCGAGCCCGAGCACCGCCGAGCCGTCGGAGACGACCGCCACGGTGTTTTTCTTGATCGTGTACTCGAAGGCTTTGCGGCGGTCGGCGTGGATGTCCATGCAGACGCGGGCGACGCCGGGCGTGTAGGCCATCGAAAGGTCGTCGCGCGTCTTCACCGGGTACTTGTTGTGCATGTCGATCTTGCCGCCGCGGTGCATCTGCATCGTGCGGTCGACGTAGTCGATGACGCGGGCGCCGCGGGTCGAGCCGATCGCGCGGAGGATCCGCTCCCAGTGGTCCTGATCAGAGGCGTCGATGGTGAACTCGCGGACCCGCTTGCCCTCCGGCCCGGCGCCCGGCACGAGGTCGACCCCCTGCAGTTGACCGCCTGCCTCGGCGATCGCGGCGGTGAGTTTCCCGAGCGGCTCCTGGCGCGCGTCGAGCTCGACTCGGATGGTGACGCTGTATTGGGCGCTTACGGGCATGCGCGGAATCGAATCAGATTCCCGTCGCGGGCAGGTGAAGCGCCCGTGCCCTAGGGTGCGCCGATGCTTCGACGTGTCCTTTCCACCATGCTCGCGGCGGTCGCCCTCGCCGCCCTTCTCGCTCCCACGGCGAGCGCCGACGAAACGCTGAAGCAAGGCCTCGAGGGTCCTTCGCGTTGAGCTCTCCGCCAAGTCATTCCACGCGGCCCCGTCCCTCACCGCCGCGACCGTCACCGGCGCCGGCTCCTTGAGCGGCAAGGGGGCCTACGTGCAAACTCGACATGGCAAGCGCCCCCGCGGCACCTGGCAGGGCAATCTCAGGGTCGATTTCCCCGGCCGAGCGAGCTTCCCAGTCGCCGGTCCTGGCTTCGAAGCCTCCCTGACCCACCCCTTCAGCACCAACTAGCGCGATTACACCCCCGGCGCGGGGGGAGAATCTGGGTGCTGTGGAGCCTTACTCCCTCTATGCGGGAGGAAAGTTCCACAGCCGACCATCGGGTGGCGGCGATCGCGGGACGACAGCACGGGGTTGTCACCATCGAGCAACTGCACGCGGCTGGAGTGGGGAGAACGGAAGTGACGCGACGAGTGCAGGCGGGGCATCTGCATCGGTTGCACCGGGGCGTTTATGCGGTGGGGCATCGGAGCCTCTCGTGGCGGGGACGGTGGTTGGCAGCAGTGCTCGCGGCGGGGGACGCGGCGGTTCTGAGCCACACGAGTGCCGTCGCGCTCTGGGAGTTCTTGCGACCGATCCATGGGCCGGCGCACGTCACCGTCGATGCCGCTGTTCGTCGTAAGCAGCGGCCCGGGATCGTCGTGCACCGCTCCCGCACGCTCACGCCCCAGGACGTGACGCGCCGCCACGGCATCGCGGTGACGACGCCCGCCCGCACGATCGAAGACGTGCGGGGCTCGCTCGAGCCCTACCTCTTCCGGCGCGCCCTCCGCCAGGCGGAGCTCGGCGGTCACCGTGTGCCGCACCTGAGTGCGGTGAAGCGGACGCGCTCCGATCTTGAGATGTTCTTCCTCACTTTCTGCGAGCGGTACGGGCTACCGCGGCCGGTCGTCAACCATCGGGTACACGGCCATCGGATCGACTTCTTCTTCGCCGAGCAGCGGGTCGCCGTGGAGACTGATTACTGGGACTACCACCGGGGCTCGGTCGCATTCGAGGACGACCATGCTCGCGACCTGGCACTGCGCGCCCACAACGTCACCACGCGCCGCTACACCGCCGACCAGCTCGAAGCCGCCTCCGATGCGGTCGCCGCCGACCTGCGCGAAGCGCTCGGCCTGGCCTCGTAGAGTGGGCGCGATGACCGACGCGCCAGAGCTTTTCTTGATCGACGGCAACAGCCTCGCCTACCGCGCCTTCTTCGCTCTCCCCGAGTCGATCGGGACCAGCGACGGGCGGCCGACCAACGCGATCTTCGGGCTCGCCTCGATGCTGGTGAAAATCATCGACGAGCACCATCCGCAAGGGGTCATCGTCGCCTGGGACGCCGGCTGGAGCGGCCGCGAGAAAACGTACGACCTCTACAAGGCGCAGCGCAAACCGCGCCCCGACCTTCTCCGCGAGCAGTGGCCGCATCTGATGCCGCTGGTCGAGGCCTTCGGCTACACCAACGTCAAGGTCGAAGGCTTCGAGGCCGACGACGTGATCGCCTCGCTCGCCAAGCAGGCCCGCGCCGAGGGGATCGACGTGATGGTGGTGACCGGCGACCGCGACGCCTACCAGTTGGTCGGCGAGGGGATCCGGGTGATGAGCACCTCGCGCGGCATCACCGAGACGAAGATCTACGACGTCGCCGCGGTCGAAGAGCGCTACGGCGTTCCGCCGACGCTGATCACCGACCTGATGGGCCTGCGCGGCGACACCTCCGACAACATCCCGGGCGTCCCCGGGATCGGCGAGAAAACCGCGACCCAGCTGCTGCAGAAATTCGGCTCGCTCGACAAGGTGCTGGAAAGCGTCGACGAGATCTCCGGGGCCAAACGCAAAGAAAACCTCACCAACCACGCCGATGACGCGCGGATGTCACGCGAGCTGGCGACGCTGCAGTACGACATCGACACCGGGGTGGACCTGGCGGGCGCCTTGGAGAGCGAGCCCGACCGCACCGCGCTGCGGGAGTTCATGCGCGAGTTCGAGCTCCGCGCCGTGCTCGATCGCCTCGAAGAGGCGCTGCCCGAAGGCAACGCGGTCCCCGGCCGCAAGGTAGAGACCGAGCTCGAGATCGAGACCGTGGAGGGCACGCCCGCCGACATCGGCGACGCTGATCGGATCGCGCTCGCGCTCGAGGGCGACCGCTGGGCCGCCGCCGAAGGCGAGCGCATCGTCACCGGGACGAACTCCCACGACGAGCTCGCCGTCGCCCTCGCCGACAAGCCGCTCGCCGGCCACGACCTGAAGAGCCTCGGCGGCGGCCGCCACGGCCTGCTCGCCGCCGCCGCCCGCGAGGGGGTCGAGCTGGGACTCGAGCACGACACGATGCTCGCCGCCTACCTGATCGAGCCGCAGCGCCGCACCTACGAGCTGAACGAGCTCGCCGCCGATGCCGGGATCGGCATCGCGGCCGCCGCCGACAACGCCGGCAGCAACGGCAAAGACGAGGACGACGGCCAGCTCTCGCTCTCCGAGGAGCCCGAGGCGGGGCTCGACCCGGCCGAGGAGGCGCGCCTCGTCGCCGCCCTCGCCGAGGATCAGCTGCCGCGGATCATCGGCCTCGGCCTCGAGCCTTTGATGCGCGAGATCGAGCTGCCGCTGGTCGGCGTCCTCGCGGCGATGGAACGCGAGGGGCTGCGCCTCGACGCCGAGCGCCTCGCCGAGGTCGGCGCCGGCTTCGGCGAGCGGATCGACCAGCTGGAAAAAGACATCTACGAGCTCGCCGGCGAGGAGTTCACGATCGGCTCGCCCCAGCAGGTCGGCCGCATCCTCTTCGAGAAACTTGAGCTGACCCGCAAACGGCGCGGCAAAACCGGCTTCTCGACCGACGCCCGCGTCCTCGCCCAGATCCGCGACGAGCACCCGATCGTCGAGAAGATCGAGTCCTGGCGCGAGCTGACCAAGCTCAAGAACACCTATCTCGACTCGCTGCCCGACCTGATCGACCCGGGGACCGGCCGCGTCCACACCACCTTCAACCAGGCGGCGACGACCACCGGTCGGCTCTCCAGCACCAACCCGAACCTGCAGAACATCCCGATCCGCACCGACCTCGGCCGGCCGGTGCGCGCCTGCTTCGTCGCCGAGGAGGGCGCCCGCCTGCTCTCCGCCGACTACAGCCAGGTGGAGCTCCGCGTCCTCGCCCACGTCGCCGACGAGCAGGTGCTGAAGGAGGTCTTCCACGCCGGCGAGGACGTCCACTCGGCGACCGCCGCCGAGGTCTTCGAGATCCCGCCCGACGAGGTCGATGTCGGCCAGCGCTCGAAAGCGAAAATGGTCAACTTCGGGATCGTCTACGGATTGACCGGCTTCGGCCTCGCCGACCGCCTCAACATCCCGCGCAAGGAGGCCGAGGAATTCGTCGCCCGCTACCTCGAGCGCTTCCCCGCCGTCCGTCGCTTCCGCGAGGAGGTCGTCGAGAAAGCACAGGAGGAGGGCTACGTGACGACGCTGATGGGACGGCGCCGGCCGATCCCCGAGCTGCGCTCCGGCAATCCCAACACGCGCAAACTGGGGGAGCGCCTCGCGGTCAACACGGTGATCCAGGGGACCGCCGCCGACATCATCAAGGTGGCGATGGTGAACTGCTGGGCGCGGCTGCGCGACGAGCGGATGGAGACCCGCCTGGTGCTGCAGATCCACGACGAGCTCCTCTTCGAGGGGCCGCCGGAGGAGATGGACGCGGCACTCGAGCTGGTCAAGCGGGAGATGGTTCTCGCCTACAAGCTCGATCCGCCACTCGAGGTCGACGCGGGCGTCGGCACCGACTGGCTCAACGCGAAGTAGGCGTCAGACCGGCGTCGGCGTCTTCGGCGTGTTCTTCGCGGGGGTGCCGCCTTGGGCGGCGAACTCGGGCGGGGCGATCTGCAGGTAGTGGTTGAAGGACCAGTGGACGAAGGGCTTCACGCCCGCCAGCTTGATCAGCGGCCCGAGCAGTCGCGGCGGGATCCGCGGCACGATCTTCTGCACCCGCAGCATCCACTTGAACTTCGCCTCGTGCGAGTCGTTGAAGGCGGCGTACTTCGTCGCCGCTTCCTCGCGGGTCTGGCGCTCCTCGACGACCCCGCGCAGCTCCCGTCCCAGCGCCACACCGAAGTAGAGGGCGGTGCGGATGCCCTCGGCGGTCAGCGGCAGGCAGTGCCCGGCCGAGTCGCCGACGAAGAAGACCCCGCGCCCGGTCGCCTGGCGCAGCTTGTGGGGGATCCAGTTGCCCTGGTAGCGGACCACGTCGCGGTCGAGGTCCTCGGCCAGCAGCTCGGTCGTCTCGCGGACGTGGAACTTGGGGTCGAAGGAGCCGACCCCGATCCGCGTCTCCTCGCCGGCCGGGAAGCTCCAGCCGTAGCCGGCCGGGACGTAGCGACGGTCGATCCAGATCTCGAGGTCCTCGGAGGCGCCGGGCGGGTGCACCTCGAGCCCGCGCGAGAGTGGCGCGTCCGGCGGCTGGTAACCGGCGGGCCCGGCGAGCACCCGGCGCCAGCCGAGCGCGTCGATGACGAGCGGCGCGGAGACGATGCCGCGGTCGGTCTCGACCGCGATCTCGTCGGAGCCGTTCTGGGCGCCGGTGGCGAGCCCCTCGACCTTGGCGGTCTCGAAGCGCGCGTCGGAGCCCTCCCAGAGCAGCGCGCAGAGCTCCCGGTAATCGAAGGTGGAGAAGGTCCAGGGGAGGGGGAAGCGTGAGTCGCCGTGCGGGGTGTGGACGACGAGGTTGTCGAAGCGCTGCCGCTCGGACCCCATCAGGTCGAGCTCTTCCAGCCACCGGGTGGGGATCCCACAGGCGGAGGTCTGGCGCTCGCCGATCTCGTAGCGGTCGACGATCAGCACGTCGGCGCCGGAACCGGCCAGCTGTCGCGCGACCATCAGGCCGGCAAAGCTCGCACCACAGATCAGTACGTCATATGAGCCTTCGAGCGAAGTACGCTCGTCGCCTCGTTTCGTCGCTCGGGTGGGCATCGCTCGGCAGGCTATCGGCGGGACGCGGTCGACGCGTCCTTTCTGCCACAATCCCGAACCCGATGGCAACCGAGACCCTGACCCCTGCGCCCAGCGCCACGCCCGTTGAGGGCTCTGGCGGACTCCTTCTAAACATCGATGGAAAGATCGTCCCGAATTACGCGGCGACGATGGTTTCCTTCGACGAGGGAGACGTGGTCAACGGCAAAGTCGTCCGTATCGACAAAGACGAGGTCTTGGTCGATATCGGCTACAAGGCCGAGGGTGTCATCCCCAGCAACGAGCTCTCGATCCGCAAGTCGGTCAACCCGGCGGAAGAGGTCGAGCTCGGCGAGGAGGTCGACGCGCTGGTCCTCACCAAGGAGGACGCCGAGGGTCGCCTGATCCTCTCCAAGAAGCGCGCCCGCTTCGAGAAAGCCTGGCGCCGTATCGAGGTCGCCGCCGACTCGGGCGAACCGGTCGAAGGCAGCGTCATCGAGGTCGTCAAGGGCGGCCTCATCCTCGACCTCGGGGTGCGCGGGTTCCTGCCCGCCTCGCTCGTCGACATCCGTCGCGTCCACAATCTTGATGAGTTCATGGGTCAGACGCTCGAGTGCAAAGTCATCGAGCTGAACCGGTCCCGCAACAACGTCGTCCTCTCGCGCCGCGCGGTCCTCGAGGAGGAGCGCAAAGAGGTCCGCGAGCAGATTCTGACCCGCCTCGAGCCGGGCCAGGTCGTCGAAGGCAAGATCTCGAACATCGTCGACTTCGGCGCGTTCGTCGACCTCGACGGGATCGACGGTCTCATCCACATCTCCGAGCTGTCCTGGAGCCACGTCAACCACCCGAGCGAAGTGGTGTCGATCGGCGACACGGTGAAGATCAAAGTGCTCGATATAGACCGCGACCGCCAGCGGATCAGCCTTGGTCTTAAGCAGACGCAGGAGGACCCATGGCAGCGGGTGATCAGCACCCACCGTCCCGGCGACGTGCTCGAGGGCACGGTCACCAAGGTCGTCGCCTTCGGCGCCTTCGTCGAAATACTGCCGGGCGTCGAGGGTCTGGTCCACATCTCCGAGCTTGCCGACCACCACGTCGAGAACCCCTCCGAAGTGGTCGAGCCGGGCTCCAAACTGAACGTCAAGATTCTCGAGATCGATGAAGACCGGCGTCGCCTGTCGCTCTCGATCAAGCGGGTCGAGAACCAGAACATGCCGATGCTGGACCTCAGCGCGCAGATCGCCGCCGCCAACGCGGCAGCCAATCCTGACGGCGAGGCCGCCGTCATCGACGGTGACGCCGAAGAGGCAGCGATCGACCTCGCCGAGGACTCCGCGGTCGAGGACCAAGAAGTCGAGTCGCCCGCGGTGGAGACCGAGACGGTCGCCGCCGAGGTGCCCGAGGGTGCCACGGCTGAGGCCGCGGTCGAGGAGGCCCCGGCCGCCGAGGCCGAGGCACCCGCCGAGGCTGAGGCCGCCGCTCCGGTCGAGGAGGCTCCCGCCGCCGAGGCTGAGGCACCGGTCGCCGAGTCGAACGAGTCCGAGTCGGGTTCTGAGGGCGATGGCACCGAGGGTGGCGAGCAGGGCGAGGGCGGCGAGGCCCATGAGGGCGAATCCGCCTCCGAGCGTCCCGATTCCCCGGACAGCGCCGACGAGGCCGCTTCCGGCGGCGACAGCAGCGAGTCCGACCAGAACTGAGCAGCGGGGCCGTGTGGCGCCGCTGACTATTGGCCTGACCGGCGGCATTGCCGCGGGCAAGTCCGAGGCACTGGCCGCTTTCGGCCGACTGGGCGCGGCGACGCTCTCAAGCGACGCCGTCGTCCACGACCTGCTCGAAAGCGAGGCGCTGCGGGCGAAGCTCTCCGAGCGCTGGGGGCCGGAGGTGGCTCCCGAGGGCGCGCCGACGGACCGCGGCCGGATCGGCGGCATCGTCTTCGCCGACCCAGAGCAGCTGACCTGGCTCGAGTCGACCCTCCACCCACTGGTCGGTGCCGAGACCGCCGGCTGGATCGCGGGACTGTCTGAGGACACCAAGGTCGCCGTGGTCGAGGTGCCGCTGCTCTTCGAGGGCGGCCGCGCCGACGTCTTCGACACGACCGTCTCGATCGTCGCCACCGAGGACGTGCGGCGTGAGCGGGCCGCTTCTCGCGGCCACGCCCTGGTCGACGCCCGCGAGGCGCGCCAGCTGACCCAGGAGGAGAAGGCAGAGCGCGCCGACCACGTCGTCGTCAACGATGGCTCCGTGGAGGATCTCGAGGCGGCCCTGTCCGCGCTGCTCGCGAAGCTGTCGGGATGAGCACGAGGGCCAGGCGCCGCCAACGCCGCTGGTTTGAAACTGGCCCCATCAAGGTTCTCGGCGTCCTGGTCGCGCTCGGCGTCGTCGCCATGGTCCTCGTCGTCGCCTTCAACGGCACCGTCCACAAGGCGCTGAACGAACTCACGCTGCCGCTCGAGCACGAAGACATCATCCGCCAGCAATCGAAGGAAAAGGGCGTCGACGCCGCCCTGATCGCCGCCGTGATCGACACCGAGTCGAAGTTCGTCGCCAGCGCCGAATCGGGCGCCGGAGCCCGCGGTCTGATGCAGGTCACCCCGGAAGCGGCGAAGGACATCGCCCGGCATTCCGGCGCGACCAGCTTTCACACCTCAGACCTCTCCAATCCCGAAATCAACATCAAGTACGGGACCTACCTGCTCGCCGAACGGATCCAATCCTACGAAGGCAACGTCGCCGCGGCGCTCGCCTCCTACAACGCCGGCCCCGGCCCGGTCGAAAAGTGGGGCGGCGACCAGCTGAAGGTCGACAACATCACCTATCCGGAAACGCGCGCCTACGTCGAACTCGTGCTCGAACGCCAGAAGGAGTACCGGGCGAAGTACGGTTCGGAGCTGGGCTATGGGGGAGGCTAGGCCGAATCCGCGGGTATGGGCGCTGGCGCTTGCCGTCGGGGTCGTCCTCGCCGACTCCTCGATCGTCGTCCTCGCCCTCCCGGACATCTACCGGGACCTCGACACGACGGTCTTCGGCGTCACCTGGGTGCTGGTCTCGTTCAACCTGGTGATGGCGCTGGCGGCGGTGCCGGCGGCGATGGTCGCGCGGCGGGTCGGGCCGGGGCGGGCGGCCGCGGTCGGGCTCGCGATCTTCGCCGGCGCCGGGCTCGCCTGCGGGCTCTCCGACAACCTCGAGGCGTTGATCGTCGCCCGCTCGATCCAGGCGATCGGCGGCGCCCTCGCGGTGACCGCGGCGCTCGACTTGCTGCCGATCGCGGTCGGCTCGGAGCGTCGCGCCAGCGTCGTCTGGGCGAGCGCCGGGGCGACCGGCGCCGCGCTCGGCCCGGCGCTCGGCGGCATCCTCACCCAGCTCGTCTCCTGGCAGTCGATCTTCCTGCTCCAGGTGCCGGTGGCGCTGATCGCCGCGGCGCCGATCCTCGCGATCGCCCGCGACGAGATGTCGACGCGGGTGCTCGAGGCCGAGGTCAGCCACCCGATCGGCAGGCCGCACCTGTGGGCGAACGTGGCGCTGGCGATGGTCTCGGCGGCGATCGCGGCGGCGCTCTTCCTCCTCGTCCTGCTGCTGATCGAAGGCTGGCTGCTGAGCCCGATCGGCGCCGCGCTGGTCGTCTCGGTGATGCCGCTGGCGGCGCTCGTCGGCTCGCGTATCGGCGGCTGGGTAGGCGATGCCCGCGCCCGCGCGGCGGCCGGCGCGCTCCTCCTGGCGGGTGGGCTCGGCGGCCTGGCGCTGCTGCCGAAGGCGACTGTCTGGCTGACCGTGCCGCCCCAGATCCTGATCGGGATCGGCCTCTCGCTGGTCCTCTCGGCGCTCACCGAGACCGCCCTCGCCGGCCGCTCCCCGCAGGCGATCCACGGGGGCTGGACGATCTCCTCACGCCACGCGGGCGTCGTCATCGGACTGCTCGCGCTCACCCCGGTCTTCACCCACGACATCGCCGTGCAGCAGAAGAACGCGATCAACTCTGGCACCTCGGTGATCCTCGACTCGCCGGTCCGGCCGCTGGTCAAGATCGGGCTGGCGGAGAAGATCTCCGAACACCTCGAAGCCCAGGACGGCAAAGTGCCGAACCTCGGCCACGTCTTCGACCCGCTCCCGGAAGACGAAGGCGAACGCGCCGAAGTGGTCGAGATGCGTGAAGAACTGCAGGACCAGTTGAACGCGGGGGCGACGCACGCCTTCAGCCCCTCGTTCGCGATCGCCGCCCTGATCGCCCTGCTCGCGCTCCTGCCGATCGGCCTGGCGCGGAGGATCGAGCTATGAGCGCGCGGGGGAGACGTCGATGACGCGTGGACGCATCCTCGTCGTCGGCGCGCTGATCGCGGCCCTCGCGCTGGTCGGGATCTACGCCGCCGCGGGTGGCGCCTTCTACGAACCGGTCAAGGTCCAAAACCCCTGCAAGCCGCGCCCGCCCGCGGAAACCGGCGGCGGCCTCGAAGGCGTGGCCGAGGAAATCACGCTCTCGGCGCTCGACGGCGCCGCCTGCCGGCTCGGGGTCACCCGCGAGCGGCTCGCCCGCGCGCTCGCCTCGACCGCGGCGCGAGAACAGTTCGCCAAGGAATTCCACATCGGCGACGAACGGCTCGCCAAGGCGATCCGGGCTGGGCTGGTGCGGGCGATCGACGACGCCGAAGAACACGGCAAGATCCCGGGGGTCTTCGCCGGGCCGCTGCGTTCGCTGGTCGAAGACATCCCGCTCGAAGAGGGCATCAAGCTCATCCAGGGCGGCAAAGACCTGTTCTCCAGCGCCGAAACCTTCCTCGGGCCGCTGGGCGATCTGCTGAACGAATTCCTCCCCTGATTTCCCCTGATCAAGCGCCCCCGGAACTCAAGAAATCGGTAGGCGGGTCGATACCTGACCCATGCCAGCAGCCAAGTTGCAGGTCCCGGTCGTCGTCGGCACCCGTCCCGAGGCAATCAAGCTCGTCTCGCTGATCCTCGCCCTGCGCGAGAGCGAGAACTACAACCCGATCGTCGTCTCGACCGGCCAACACAACCGCCTGGTCGAGTACATCTTCGAGCTCGCCGACATCAAGCCCGACGTGACCCTCTGGGCGGGCTCGCGCCGCGCCGCGCTGAACGAGCGCGTCGCCTCGGTGATGCAGCGCTTCGAAGACTTCTGCGTCGAGCGCTTCGACATCGACCCCGACGTGCTGCCGACCCGCGAGGACGTGCTCGAGGGGCGCCACCCGGCGCTGGTCCTGGTCCACGGCGACACCAGCTCGGCGATGGCCGCGGCGCTCTCGGCCTTCCACCTGCGGATCCCGGTGATGCACGTCGAGGCGGGCCTGCGCACCGGCGGCAGCAACCTGACCCCGTTCCCGGAGGAGCTGAACCGACAGGTGATCTCGACGATCGCCGCGATGCACTTCGCCCCGACCTCGGAGAACCTCGGCAACCTGGTGCGCGAGAACATCCCGGTCGAGCAGGTCTTCGTCACCGGCAACACCGGGATCGACGCGCTCCAGTGGTCCTCGGCGATGGAGGTCCAGTTCGCCAACCCGGACTTGCAGGCGCTCTGCGACTCCGACCGCCGCGTCGTCGTCGTCACCGCACACCGGCGCGAGAACTGGGGCGACGGGCTGCGCGGGATCGCCGAGGGGGTCGCGCGGCTCGCCGACCGCCATCCCGAGATCGGCTTCGTGCTGCCGGTCCACCCGAACCCGCTGGTGCGCGAGGTGCTGACCGAACGCCTCCAAGGTCTTGACAACGTCCTGCTCACCGAGCCGCTCGGCTACGCGACCTTCGCCCGCCTGCTCGGCCGTGCCCACGTCGTGATCACCGATTCAGGCGGGATCCAGGAAGAGGCGCCGTCGCTCGGCAAGCCCGTCCTGGTGACCCGCGAGACGACCGAGCGCACCGAGGGGCTCGCCGCCGGCACGCTGCGGCTGGTCGGCACCAACCCGGAGGTGATCTTCCGTGAGGGCAATCGCCTGCTCGAGTCCGACGCGGCGTATCGCGAAATGGCCGACGCCGAGAACCCCTACGGCGACGGTCACGCCGCCGAGCGGATCGTCGCCTGCCTCGAGCACCTGCTGCTGGGGACGCACCCGCCGACCCAGTTCGGCACCGGCTACAGCCGCGCCGCGGTGGCGGTCGCCGCCGGGATGCGCTCCGGCCGCGGGGTCGGGGTGGAGGAGCTGCGAGCGGCGATCGACGAGGCGGCGCTCGCCGAGCCGACCGCCGACGTCGATGGGGGTGAACTCGAGCAGGAGCTTTCCGAGTTGAACGAGGCCTCGCCCGGCGCCGCACCTATCGGCGAGGGGTAGTCACCGTGACCGGCCTCCTCCTCGCGATGGCCGACCCGCGCTGGCCCTTCGAAGGCCTGGCCTGGCCCTGGGTCGTCCTCTTCACCGTCTGCCTGGTCGTCGTCGTCGGGATGTTCTGCTGGACGGTGCTGCTCTTCGTCCGCGGCCACGGGGCGATCGTCAAGCCGCCCGAGCCCTCAGCGGTGGGCGCCGACGCCTTCACCTGGGTCCTCCTCGTCCCAGCGATGAACGAGGAGGTGGTGATCGCCGACTCGATCGCGCGGCTGATCGAGGTGCCGGTCGCGCGCAAGCGGATCGTCGTCATCGACGACGCCTCCGACGACCGCACGCCGGAGATCCTTGCCGCGATCGACCATCCCGACCTCTTCGTCCTCCGCCGCGACAAGCCCGACGCGCAGAGGGGCAAGGCGGCGGGGCTGAACTACGCCTACCGGGCGCTCCGCGACCACCACGACCGCGAGCGGACGATCGTCGTCATCGTCGACGCCGACGGCCGGCTCCACCCCGACGCGCCGCACTTTGCCTCCGGTCATTTCGACGATCCAGAGGTCGGCGGGGTCCAGGCACTGGTGCGGATGTACAACCGGGGGACGCCGCTGGTCTACATGCAGGACGTCGAGTTCGGTGTCTACGGGCACCTCTTCCAGGCCGGCCGCAATCACTGGGGGACGGCGGGGATGGGCGGCAACGGCCAGTTCAACCGGCTGAGCGCGCTCGACTCGGTGGCCGCCGGCGAGGGGCCGTGGCGGGACAAACTGACCGAGGATCAGGACCTCGGCCTGCGGCTGATCGCGGCGGGCTGGGAGGGGCGGCAGGACCTGCGCGCGATCGTCTCCCAGCAGGGGCTCTCGAAGCCGCGGCCGCTGTTTCGCCAGCGCACCCGCTGGTCGCAGGGCAACCTCCAGGCGGTCGGGCTGTGGCGCGAAGTCCTGGGGACGAAGAGCCTCGCGGTCGGGCCTCGACTCGAGCAGGCGGCCTACCTCTTCATGCCCTTCTGGCAGGGGATCATCCTGCTCGGGCTGATCGGTGCGGTACTGCTCGCGATCCTCGGCGTCGCTCCCTTCTGGGGCTCCGGCCCGACCTGGCAGCTGGCCTTCTTCTACCTGCTCGCCTTCGGCGGCACCTCACTCGGCTGCATCGCCGCGCGCGCCGAGCAGGGGCCGATCGGTTGGCTCCTCGGCTTCCTGATCGGGCAGGTCTACACGATCTACAGTTGGTTCCTCTGGCCGGTACTGGTGCGCTCTGTATTGCGGCAGCTGAGCGGGCAGGGGAGCTGGGCCAAGACCGAACGCGAGGCGATCACCGACGGAGAGTCGGCGCCCGCGGAGGCTCAGTCGCCGGTGGCGCGCCAGACCCAGAGCATCACCAGCGGCTGAAGCGGCAGGCGCGCCCAGAGTGCCCAGCGCGGGATCTTGTGGGCGCCCGGGATCTTGTGCGGGCTGACCGCCATCCAGACATTGGCCGGGAAGACGGCGAGCAGCAACGCGATCAGTCCCCAGCGGCCAGACCGGCGGGTGGCGGGGTGGAGGACGGCGAGCCCGCCCACCAGCTCGGCCACCCCGGAGATCGCCACCGACTCCTTTTTCGAGAACGGCGGCGGCACGATCGCTTCGTAGGGCCGCGGCCGCACGAAGTGCAGGATCCCGGCGGCCGAGAAGAAGGCGGCAAGGGCGGTACGCGAGAGTCTCATTGCCGCGAGAGTTTGCCAGACGAACGCATGTTCGTGTTCCCGCTCCTCGGCTCGCTAACCTGAATCTGTGCCTGATTTCAACCTCAATGCCGCCTACACGCCGACCGCCGACCAGCCGAAGGCGATCGCCGGCCTCGCCGAGGGCCTCCGCAAAGGCGAACGCTTCCAGACTCTGCTTGGCGCCACCGGCACCGGCAAGACCTTCACGATGGCGGCGACGATCGCCGAGGTCCAGCGTCCCGCGCTCGTCATCGCCCACAACAAGACGCTCGCCGCGCAGCTCTGCAACGAGTTTCGCGAGTTCTTCCCGGAAAACGAGGTCAACTACTTCGTCTCCTACTACGACTACTACCAGCCCGAGGCCTACGTCCCGGCGCAGGATCTCTACATCGAGAAGGACAGCTCGATCAACGACGAGATCGACCGCCTGCGCCACGCTGCGACGGCCTCGCTGTTCGCCCGCCGCGACGTGATCATCGTCGCTTCGGTCTCCTGCATCTACGGGATCGGGTCGCCGCAGATCTACAACGAAAAAATGCAGCTCTTCCAGGTCGGCAACTCGATCGACCGTGACGAAGTGCTGCGCAAGCTGGTCAAGATGCAGTACCAGCGCAACGACGCGGTGCTCGGCCGCGGCTCCTTCCGGGTCCGTGGCGAGGTGCTCGAGATCATGCCGTCCTACGCCGAGACGGCGTACCGGATCTCGCTCTTCGGCGACGAGATCGAGGGGGTCCAGCACTTCGACCCGCTGACCGGCGAAATCATCGACGAGATCGACCACGTCTCGGTCTGGCCGGCGTCCCATTACGTGACCAAAGACGAGACGGTCGAGCGCGCGGTTCTGGAGATCCGCGCCGAACTGGAATCGAGGACGGCCGAACTCGAGGAGGAAGGCAAACAGCTGGAGGCGCACCGGCTGCGCCAGCGGACCTCCTACGACCTCGAGATGATCAAAGAGCTCGGCTTCACCTCGGGGATCGAGAACTACTCGCGGATCCTCGACGGGCGCGAACCGGGCACGCCCCCGCACACGCTGATCGACTACTTCCCCGACGACTTCATCTGCTTCGTCGACGAGAGCCACCAGACGATCCCGCAGATCGGCGGCATGTACGAAGGCGATCGCTCGCGCAAGCAGACGCTGATCGACTTCGGCTTCCGGCTGCCTTCGGCGATCGACAACCGGCCGCTCAAGTTCGGCGAGTTCCTCGAGCGGGTGCAGAGCCTGGTGATGGTCTCGGCGACGCCGGGGCAGTTCGAGAAAACCGAAGCGTCGCGGACGGTCGAGCAGATCGTGCGGCCGACCGGAATCATCGATCCGTACATCGAGGTGCGGCCGACCCGCAACCAGATCGACGACCTGATGAACGAGGCGCGCAAGGTGTCGGATACCGGCGAGCGGATCCTGGTCACGACGCTGACCAAGAAGATGGCCGAGGACCTGACCGCCTACCTGCTCGAGTACGGGGTCAAGGTCCGCTATCTCCATTCCGAGATCGACACGCTCGAACGGATCCAGATCATCCGCGACCTGCGGCTCGGCGAGTACGACGTGCTGGTCGGGGTGAACCTGCTGCGCGAGGGGCTCGACCTGCCCGAGGTGTCGCTGGTCGCGATCCTCGACGCCGACAAGGAGGGTTTCCTGCGCGGCGAGACGAGCCTGGTGCAGACGATCGGGCGGGCGGCGCGAAACGTCAACGGGCGGGTGCTGATGTACGCCGACAAGGAGACCGACGCGATGCGTGCGGCGATGAGCGAGACCGACCGCCGGCGGGCGATCCAGATCGCCTACAACGAGGAGCACGGGATCACCCCGGAGACGGTCAAAAAGGGGATCTCGGAGATGTCGGAGCTGCTGGCGATGGAAGACCGCGGGCCCGCCAGGCGGCGCCGCAAACGGACCGAGCGCTGGGACAGCCCCGAGGAGCTCGAGAAGACGATCATCTCGCTCGAGGAGGAGATGCTCGCCGCCGCCGACGACCTCCGCTTCGAGGAGGCGAGCCGGATCCGCGACGAGCTGAAGGAGCTCCGCCGCGACCTCGACGGGATGACCGCCGGCGCGTAGCGGGCCGACGGGCGCCGCTCCGTAAGCTTCTTCCATGCCTATAGACGCGACTGAAATCGACTTCGAGCGTGACGTCATCGAGCGCTCCAAAGAGGTGCCAGTGGTCGTCGACTTCTGGGCCGACTGGTGCGGCCCCTGTAAGCAGCTGAGCCCGGCGCTGGAAGCGGCTGAGACCAAGCGCGACGGCGAGGTCGTCCTCGCCAAGGTCGACGTGGACTCCAACCAGCAGCTGGCGGCCCAGTTCGGCGTCCAGGGGATCCCGGCGGTGAAGGCCTTCCGCGACGGCAAGATCGTCGACGAATTCACTGGCGCCGTCCCGCCCGCCCAGGTCGAAGCGTTCTTCGACGGCCTCGCGCCCTCGCGCGCCGACCAGCTGCTGGCGGCGGGAGACGAGCTCTCCCTGCGCGAGGCGCTCGAACTCGAGCCGCGCCGCGCCGACGTCGCCGTGGCCCTCGCCAAGGCGCGCCTGGCACGCGGGGCGGACGCCGAGGCCCTGGAGGCGGTCGAGAATTTCCCCGAGGACTTCTCCGCGGCAGGCATCGTCGCCCGCGTGAAGCTGTCCCAGGCCGGCATCGCCCCCGAGGCATGGTCGGCCCTCGACGAAGGCGACCGCCCAAAGGCCCTCGACAGCTTGCTCGAAGCGATCTCCGCCAACGGCGACGCGACCGACGACCTGGACCCCGACGAGCGCCGGGACCTGATCCGCAAAGCCATCATCGGCGTCCTCTCGGACCTGGACCCCGCCGACCCCAGCGCCCGCGACTACCGCCGCAAACTCTCCGCCGCCCTCTAACCCCCCACCTGCGAGCGTTCGCACTTCTCCGCGCTATCCGCGGAGTTCTGCGAACCCTAGGCGGCCGCATGACTCTGGCGGCGGCGATTGAGGTGTGCGGAGATTCGTTTTGCGACGTTTCTCGGCTCCCGCTGGAGGCGAGTGCCGGTGATTCGAACGATCTCGATCCCCACCATGGCCAGCTCCTCCTGTCGTTTGCGATCTTCCTCGAAGGATCGCCGACCGCCGTGGTACTCCCAGCTGTCGAGTTCGACCGCGAAGCGCTCGCGCTCCCAGTAGAAATCGAGCTCGTAGCCCTCGATGAAGTTGTTGACAAGGGGTCGCCGGACTCCTGCGTCGGCGAGCGCCGCGAGCATCCGCTTCTCGCCACCGGACCTGGTGAATCCCCGCTCGCGATAGATATCGATCGCTTGGAGCAAGCGGACGCGACCGGGGTGACGACGGACCTCGTCGGCGATGCGGTCGATCGCCGCGATGTCGAGTAGGTCGAGACGGTCGGCCTTGTCGATGGCGCGTTCCAGCCTGAACCTCTTCGCTTCGGAGGCGTAGTCCATCAACGTTCGCGGCAGCGCGGTCACCGGAAGCCGCTCCGTCGCGGCTATGTCCTCGTCGCGGAGCGCCGGGCAGTGGTGGAGGCCGATCGCGTCCTGCGAGTGGCCGCGCCAACGCACGCTGACGTTGACGGGTACCTTGAGATTCGGCTCCAGTCCCCAGAGCCACACCGCCGACTGGTAGCTGAGGAGTGCGCCCTCTCCGCGGAACATCACGGCCGCCATGCAGAAGCCATGCGGGCTGGGTCCCCTGTGGCCGACGGCGAAGATCTTCCGGTGCCAACGGTGAAGTCGACCGGCCGCTACCGCGCGGTCGATCCCATCGTCGGAGTACCCCAGGGCGACCAACTGTTCGCGACTGACGATCCCGTACTGTCGGGTCGCCAAGGTCGCCATCCGATGATGAATCCGATCTTCGTCTCGCATGCCCCGCCAAGGGGCGGCAGGCCACGAATTCACCCCCCGCACCGCCGAGCGTTCGCAGAAAACCGCGCATAGCGCGGGAAAGTGCGAACGCTCGGGCGGGAGACGCGGCCGAACGGGTGGGGGGAACATCTGTTCGCTTGGGTAGACTCATTATTCGTGCCTGTTTCAGACAAAATCGTCATCTCCGGAGCTCGGGAGCACAACCTTAAGGACGTGTCCTTGGAGCTGCCTCGCGACGCGCTGATCGTGATCACCGGGCTGTCCGGCTCGGGCAAGTCGAGCCTTGCATTCGACACGATCTACGCCGAGGGGCAGCGACGTTATGTCGAGTCGCTGTCGTCTTATGCGAGGCAGTTCCTCGGGCTGATGGAGAAGCCCGACGTCGACTCGATCGAGGGGCTCTCGCCGGCGATCTCGATCGACCAGAAGACCACTTCGCGGAACCCGCGCTCGACCGTCGGCACGGTGACCGAGATCTACGACTACCTGCGGCTCCTCTGGGCGCGGATCGGCCGGCCGTTCTGCCCCGAGTGCGGCGCCGAGATCACCGGCCAGACCCAGGAGCAGATCGTCGACCGCCTGATGACGATCGAGGACGGCAAGAAATTCATGGTGATGGCGCCGGTCGTCCGCGGGCGCAAAGGCGAATACGGGAAATTGCTCGAGCAGATGCGGCTCGAGGGCTACTCGCGGGCCGAGATCAACGGCGAGCTGCGCCGTCTCGACGAAGACATCGTCCTCGACAAGAAATTCAAACACGACATCTCGATCGTGGTTGACCGGCTGGTGATGAAACCGGAGCTGCGGCGCCGGCTCTCCGAGTCGGTCGAGGCCGCCGCGGGGATCGCCGCCGGTCTGATCGAAGTCGAGTTCGTCGACTCCGACGAGCCCAAGCTGCTCTTCTCGGAGCAGTTTGCCTGTCTCAACTGCGGCACCTCGATCCCCGAGCTGGAGCCACGGATCTTCTCCTTCAACTCGCCCCACGGCGCCTGCGACCGCTGCCACGGCCTCGGCTTCCAGAAAGTGATCGACCCCGAACTGGTGGTCCCCGACCCGACCCTGTCGCTGGGCGAGGGCGCCCTGCAGCCTTGGAACCGCGGCGTCACCGCCTACTGGCGCCGGCTGATCGCGTCGGTCGCCGAGGCCAACGGCGTCGACATCGACCTGCCCTGGTCGAAACTGAAGAAATCCGAGAAAGAGATCTTCCTCTACGGCACCGGTGAGGAGCGCCACCAGGTCACCTACACCAACCGCTTCGGCCGCCGCCGCTCCTACAAGGTCCGCTTCGAGGGGATCGTCAACAACCTGGAGCGGCGCTACGAAGAGACCGACTCCGAGACCAATCGCGAGCGGATCGAGGGCTACATGGCCGAGCAGCCGTGCCCGGTCTGCCACGGCGCCAGGCTGCGCGCGGAGAGCCTCGCGGTCAAGATCGCCGGCCTCTCGATCGCCGAATACAGCGACCTCTCGGCGCGGCGCGCGAAAGAGTGGATCGAAGAGCTCGAGCTGACCGAGACCGAGCGGGCGATCGCGCGGCTGATCGTGCGCGAGGTGACCGAACGGCTCACCTTCCTCGACAACGTCGGCATCGGCTACCTGTCGATGTCACGGACGGCGCGCACGCTCTCCGGCGGTGAGGCGCAGCGGATCCGCCTGGCCACGCAGATCGGCTCCAGCCTCGTCGGAGTGATGTACGTGCTCGACGAGCCCTCGATCGGCCTCCACCAGCGCGACAACGAGAAGCTGATCGCGACGCTCGACCGGCTGCGCGACCTCGGCAACACGGTGATCGTGGTCGAGCACGACGAGGGGACGATGATGGCCGCCGACCACCTGGTCGACCTCGGCCCGGGCGCCGGCGAGCACGGTGGGCACATCATCTCGGCGGGGACGCCGAAACAGGTGGCCAAGGACCCGGCCTCGCTGACCGGGCAGTACCTGTCGGGGAAGAAAAAGATCGAGGTGCCGAAGGAGCGCCGCCGGCCGAAAGGCGAGCTGGTGGTGCGTGGCGCACGCGAACACAACCTCAAGGACGTCACCGTCGACATCCCGCTGGGCGTCTTCTGCTGCGTCACCGGCGTCTCCGGCTCGGGCAAGTCGACGCTGATCAACGAGACGCTCTACCCCTCGGTCGCCAACCGCCTGCACCAGGCGAAACTGCGGCCCGGCGCCCACGACGGGATCGACGGCCTCTCGCAGATCGACAAGATCATCAACATCGACCAGTCGCCGATCGGCCGCACGCCGCGGTCGAACCCCGCGACCTACACCGGCGTCTTCGACCACATCCGCCAGATCTTCACCCAGACCCAGGAGGCGCGGGCGCGCGGCTACAAGCCGGGCCGCTTCAGCTTCAACGTCAAAGGCGGGCGCTGCGAGGTCTGCAAAGGCGACGGCCAGATCAAGATCGAGATGCACTTCCTGCCCGACGTCTACGTGCCCTGCGAGCAGTGCCACGGGAAACGCTACAACCGCGAGACGCTCGAGGTGCGGTTCAAAGGCAAGAACATCGCCGAGGTGCTCGAGATGTCGGTCGAGGAGGGGGTCGGGTTCTTCGAAAACGTGCCGAAGATCGCCCGCCGCCTGCGCACGCTGCACGACGTCGGCCTCGACTACATCCGCCTCGGCCAGCCCGCGACGACGCTCTCCGGCGGCGAGGCGCAGCGGATCAAGCTCGCCACCGAGCTATCCAAAGTCGCGACCGGCGACACCCTCTACATCCTCGACGAGCCGACCACCGGACTGCACTTCGCCGATGTCGCGCGGCTGCTCGAGGTCCTCGGCCGACTGGTCGACCAGGGCAACTCGGTGGTGGTGATCGAGCACAACCTCGACGTGATCAAGACCGCCGACTGGCTGATCGACCTCGGGCCCGAGGGGGGAGACGGCGGCGGCGAGATCGTCGAGGTCGGGACTCCCGAGGAGGTCGCCGGGGCAAAGGGCTCATACACTGGCCGGTTCCTTGCCGAGTTGGTGAACTCCGCGAAGTCCGCCGGAGGGCGCAAGCTTCCGGTCGCCGCGTAGTAGGGTCTCGCCACTGGGCTACGAGTTAAGGAACCGTTGCCCACGCGGCAAAATGCCTGCGCGGGCGCTTGAGCGTCTTGGCGCAAGGGTATTGTCGCCGGGAATTGTTGGGGGAGAAAAAAGGAGGAGTGATGCCCCAATCAGCTTGGATTAAGAGAAGTCTCTTCGCGGCCTGTGCGCTCGCGCTGATCGCGGCTGTCGTCGCCGGTTGTGGTGGTGGCAGTAGCAGCAGCTCGAGCAGCAGCACCAGCGAAGAAGAACCCGCCGAAACCGGCGGTGGCGGCGAAGAAAGCAGCGGCGGTGGCGAAGGCGTGAAGATCGCCCTGCTCCTGCCCGAAAACGAAACGCCGCGGTACGAAACGAACGACAAACCGAGCTTCTACAAAGCCGTAGAAGAACAGTGCTCGGGTTGCGAAATTTCGTACTTCAACGCCAGTGGCGACGCCGAAAAACAGGCGGGCCAGGGCGAAGCTGCACTGACCCAGGGCGCCGAAGTGCTCGTCGTTGACCCGATGGATTCGAAAGCCGCCGCGGTCATCGTCGAAAAAGCCCACGCTCAGGAAGTACCGACGGTCAGTTATGACCGCCTGATCGAAAACAGCGAAGTTGCCGGTTACGTCTCGTTCGACAACGAACGGGTCGGCGAACAGCAGGCTGAAAAACTGACCGAAAAGTTGAAAGAAATCGGCAGTCCCAAAGGGCCGATCATCAAGATCAACGGGGACCCGGCCGACCCGAACGCCGCGCTGTTCAAGAGCGGCTCGAACAAGGTGTTCGAAAAAGAAGGCGTCGAAATCGCAAAGGAATTCGACACCCCCGGTTGGACCGCTGAAAACGCCCAGAAGGAGGCGGATCAGGCGATCACGTCTCTCGGTAAGGAAGGCTTCGCCGCCATCTACGCCGCGAACGACGAAACCGGTGGCGGTGCCATCGCCGCAATGAAAGGCGCGGGCATCAACCCGGAAGAAAAGCCGGTCACCGGTCAGGACTCGACCGTCGCGGGGCTGCAGCGCATCCTCACCGGCGAACAGTTCATGACTATTTTCAAGCCGATCGTCCCGGAGGCGGAAATCGCCGCCGAAATGGCGATCTCGCTTGGCGAAACCGGTGAAGTGAAAACCAAAGAACCGACCCAGATGATCGAAAACGGCAAGACCGAAGTTCCTTCGATCCTGCTGACGTCGACTCCGGTCGTCAAAGAAAACATCAACGAAACGGTTATCGCCGAAAAATTCGTAACGCCGGCGGAACTGTGTGAAGGCGCCTTCGCGGCGGCTTGTAAAGAAGCAGGGATCTCGGGCTGATCATGAGTCCGGGTCATCCCCTTCTCCAGTTAGAGGGGATCAGTAAGCATTTCGGCCCGGTCCACGCGTTGGACCGGGTCGATTTCGCCGTCGGCGCCGGCGAGGTCGTAGGCCTCGTCGGCGACAATGGCGCCGGCAAGTCGACGCTGGTCAAGGCCATCGCCGGCATCAATGCCCCCGACAGCGGCAAGATCCTCTTCGAAGGCCAAGAGGTCTCGATCAACAAACCCCAGGACGCGACCAATCTGGGGATCGCGACCGTCTACCAGGACCTGGCCCTCTGCGACAACCTCGACGTGGTCGCCAACCTCTTCCTCGGCAGCGAGGAAAGACTCGGCGGGCCGGGCCTCATCACCCGCCAGCTCGATGAGGTCGCGATGGAGAACCGCGCCGCGGATCTGCTGTCGAACCTCGCGGTGACGATTCCGAGCCTCCGCAGTGAGGTCGGGACGCTCTCCGGCGGCCAGCGCCAGCAGGTGGCGGTGGCTCGTTCGCTGCTCGGCGATCCGAAAATCGTGATGCTCGATGAGCCCACCGCGGCACTCGGTGTGCCGCAGACCAAACAGGTCCTTGCCCTGATCAAACGGCTGCGTGACCGCAATCTCGGGGTCGTCGTGATCAGCCACAACCTGGCCGATGTCTTCGAGGTCTGTGACCGAATCTTCGTACTTCGCCTCGGCCGTCCGTCGGGCGACTTCAGCTCCACGGAAGTGACCGAGGAGCACGTCGTCGCCGCGATCACCGGGCTCGGCAACAACGCCGGCGCCCGTGCCGAGGTCGTCGAGGACAAAGCGGAAGCCGCCGATGGCGGCACCGAGGGAGAGAAAGCATGAGCGCAACGCCCGCACCGACCTCGCCGCAGGCGCCCGACACCGAGGAAAAACCCAAACTCGACCCACGGCAGGCGATCCGGCGGATCATTCAGGGCGACCTGTCGTCGGTCCGGGTGATCCTCGGCCTGGTCCTGATCGCGATCATCTTCCAGGTTCAGGAAAGCCGCTTCCTGTCGGCCGAGAACCTGACCAACCTGATGCTGCAGATCACCACGATCGGGTTGATCTCGGTCGGCATCGTGTACGTGCTGCTGCTGGGCGAGATCGACCTTTCGGTCGGCGCCGTGTCCGGCCTCGCCGGCGCGGTGATGGTCGTGTTGAACGTCAAACACGGATGGAACCCGTACCTGGCGATCGCCGCCGCGGTCGCCGTCGGCGCCGCGATCGGTTGCGCCCAGGG
>JAOPZF010000139.1 GCA_025964255.1 Solirubrobacterales bacterium
TCCGCCGGCGCGGCGGTGGAGATCTCTGCGGCGCGGGCGCGCATCGCCTCGACCGGGCGCAGCGCCGCGGCGGCGAGAAAGTAGGCCGCGATCGAGGCGAGGATCAAGGCGGCGGGCAGCGCGACGAAGAGGAGCTGCAGGAGGTCGTCGGTGGCGTCGTCACGGTCCTCGGTCGAGGTGCCGACGACGACGATCCGCTTGCCCGCCGGGGTGGTGACGGGAACGGCGAGGAGTCGGGAGCCGCCGCTCAAGCCGGGCAGCGGGCCGCGGCTGACGAAGGTCGGCGCGCGGGCGGCGGCGGCCAACTGGTCGGGATCGAGCAAGTCGGCGGTACCGATCACCGGCGAGGAGTCGATCACCGTGCCGCTCGGGGTGAGCACCTCGGCGAAGCTGTCGGTCTTGCCGACGAGGTGCGCTTCGCGTCCGGCGAGGTTGGTCTCCTCCTGGCGGACGACGGCGGCGAGTTCGTAGGCGCGCGAGCTGAGGCCCGAATCGACCGTCGTTTCGGCCTCGTGCTGGAACTGCAGGTAGACGAAGACGCCGGTCCCGGCCAGCACCACGGCGATCACCGCGGCGAAGACGAGGGTGAGGCGGAGGCGGATCGAGAGGCGGCTCAGCGCCCTCCGTCCTTCCGCAGTCGGTAGCCGGCGCCGCGCACGGTCTCGATCGAGGTCAGCCCGAAGGGGACGTCAATTTTCCGTCGCAGGTAGCGCACGTACACCTCGACCACGTTGGAGCGGTGCTCGAAGTCGTAGTCCCAGGCCTGCTCGAGGAGTTGGTTGCGGGAGAGGACGTAGCCGGCGTGGCGCATGAAGGTCTCCATCAGAGTGAACTCCTTCGAGGACAGATCGATCTCCTGGTCGCCGCGCCAGACCTCACGGGTGCCGGGGTCGAGGCGCAGGTTGCCGACCTCCATCACCGGCGGGCGCTCGACCGTGCCACGGCGGACCAACGCCCGCAGACGGGCCAGCAGCTCGGCGAAGGCGAACGGCTTGACCATGTAATCGTCGGCGCCGCCGTCGAGCCCGGCGACCCGATCGTCGGTCGCGCCCCGGGCCGTCAGCATCAGAACCGGCGCCCAGACCCCGTCGCGTCGCAGCCGTCGGCAGGTCTCGAAGCCATCGATCCCGGGCAGCATCACGTCGAGCACTACCGCGTCGTATTCGGACGCCCCCGCCATCGCCACCGCCCGCTCACCCTCGCCGGCGATATCGACGGTGAGCCCTTCCTCGCTCAACCCCCGCCGCAGTAGCGCCGCCATCTTCACCTCGTCCTCGACCACCAAAACTCGCATGACCAAATGATCTTCCTCCTAGATGAAGCGCAGATGAGAACCAGGTTGGGAGATCGACTGCCCTGATCTTCATCAGGCTTTAAGTAACGACCGCAACGGTGGGGCGATGCTCTACTCGTCTATCACCGATGTCGTCCTGAATCCGATCATCAACGCGGCCACCGAATTCATCAGCTCGGCGGGGTTGCCCGCGGTCTTCGTGCTGATGGCGCTCGAGTCCGCGTGCGTGCCGATCCCGAGTGAGGCGATCATGTTGTTCGCCGGCTTCGCCGTCTCGAAAGGCGAACTGACGGTGGCCGGGATCGTCATCGCCGGTGTGCTTGGCAACCTGGTCGGATCGCTCGGCGGCTACGCGATCGGCTACTTCGGACGGCTTGACCTGCTCGAACGCAACCGCCTCTTCCACGTCAGCGAGACGCGCCTGCGTCAGACGGAAGGCTGGTTCGAGCGCTACGGCTCGGCCACGGTCTTCTTCTCGCGGATGCTGCCGTTGGTCCGCACCTTCGTCTCGGTGCCGGCGGGGGTGGCGCGGATGCCGCTCGGCCGCTTCTCCCTCTTGACTACGCTCGGCTCGATCCCTTGGGTCCTGGCGCTGGCACTGCTCGGCCGCTCGGTCGGCGACAACTGGGAAGAGTGGCGCCACTACCTGGGCTATCTGGACTACGTGATCCTCGCCGCGGCCATCATCGGCATCGCCTGGTGGCTCCTCCGCCGCCGCGCCGGCAACAACGCCCGCCCGGCCTGAGCTACTTCGGAGGGAGGGTGGCGACGAAGGTGACGGAGCGCTCGACCCAGTCGTCGAGGCTTTCCTCGTCGCGCAGAACGTCGGCCTCGACGAAGACCCAGCCGGGCATCTTCCGCCCACGATTCTCCATCGGTTCGACCCCTTCCAGCGCCAGCACCTCGTCGGCGTCGGCGGGGTCGGTGCGGACGAGGAGGCCGCCAGTACGCGATGCGGCAATCGCGAGGTTGCCGTCGACCATGAAGCCGAGCCCGCCGAACATCCCCTTCTCGGTCAGCTCGCCCTCGGCAGCGACCAGCAGTCGCTCGCGGACTTCTTCGGCCAGCTGCTCGTCGTAGGCCATCGCCCCGTAAGGCTACGCGGCGGCGTTCTGGGCGGAGCGGGCGATGAGGTTGCCGATCGCGAGACATTCGGGACCGAGCCCGTAACCGCGCGCCCCGGCCCGGACCTGGCCCGCCGCGGCGGTGAGTCCGGCGACGGCTTCCGCCTCCAGGGCCGCGCCGCCGGCGGGCGGCGCCTTGGCGACGTCGCCGTTGAAGTTGGCAGCTTTGGCGAGGCCGGTCGAGAAGCGTTCGAGGGCGATGTCGGGGACGTTCGGCGGGACCAGGGATTCGTAGCGGCCGCGCACCGCCTCGATCACCCCGAGGTAGGCCTGCGCGTTGGCGGCGCGGTCGCCGCCGGCGGTTTCGGGCGCGCCGGCGAGCGCCTCCCTGCAGTCGCCCGCGACCTCCTTGCGGAAAGCAGCCGGAGTCGGCGCCGTCTGCGCGTTGGAGCCCTGGTTGAAGATGCCGGAGGTCGCCAGGCTGGCGCCGATGATCACCAGGACCAGGAGCCCGACGCTGATCCAGGCGGCTCGCGAGTGTCGCCAATCGCGTTCGGCGTCGGCGGACGCGGCGCTCGGCGGCGGCATCCCCGGTTCGGGCGTCGGGCGAACGCGCAGGTCCTCCGCCGCGGCGAGCTCGGCGGGCGATGGCGTGTCGTCGTCTTCGTCGGCCGCGCCGGGGGCGATCTCGACCTCCCCCGCGGGAGCCTCGACGTAGCCGCCCGCGACCGCCAGCTCGACCAGCCGCGCCCGTCTCTCGCCCTGGGGCAGGTCCTCGATCCCGAACTTGCGGTAGAGCGTGCGCAGGTGGCCTTTCACCGCGTCGACGCTGAGGAAGACCGCGTCGGCGATCTCCTGGTTGGTCGCCGGGGTGGCGAAGTGGTTGCCCTCGGAGATCGGTCGGCAGAGCGCCGCAAGAATGCGCGCCTGGGTGTCGGTCAGGAGGACGTCGGTCGGGGGATCAGCAGCCATACGGGGAGGTGCCTCGCCATTCTCCCAATCGCCGGCCCGCGGCGAGCGCGGCTCAGCCGGCGTTGCCTCCCCAGCCGGCCGGCATCACCTCAGGCTGCCGCGCCCTCCGGGTCGGGCCGGACGATCACGGTGTCGGCGACCAGGATGATCTCGTCGACCGGCAGGCCAGCGCGGCTCGCGTGCTCGTGGATCGCCTCCGGGCTCGACGCCTGGTAGACGCAGACGGTGCCGACCGCCGAGCCGCCCTCCTCGAGGACGTAGCTGCGGATCCAGCGGATGTCGTCGGACATCTCCTCGTCGCCGACCTGGCTCGAACGCGCCGCGGCCGCCTGGAGTTCCTCAGGCGACTTCCAGCCGCTGCGCCGAAGAATCACGTAAGTGTCCATCGTTCTCCCCTTCTGTCGATTGATGGTCCGTCCGAGCATAGGCCCGGGACCACGACGGGGCTAGTGGCGGTGCTTCTTCGAGCGCAGCAGCGACAGCGAGCGGTGCACGGTCTTGAAGCCGCAGCCGTTGCTCGGGGTGAAGGTGATGCGGACGGGGACCCGCGCATGGTGGATCTTCTTCAGCCGTTTGTTCAGCTCGACCCGGGCGTGGATCGTCAGCACCATCGACCCGGCCGCCTTGGTTTTGCGAGATATCGCGTGGACCTTCTTGCCGAAGAGGAGGATCGACCCGGCCGTGTGCAGGCTCACCCGCAGCTTCGCCGTGCCGTTCTTGCGGTTGTTGGTGAGGCCGCCGACGCCGAAGTTGCTCTTGCAGACCGGGGCGGCCGCCGCCGCGGGCGCCGCGACCGAGACCGGATGCGTCACCGACGATTCGCCGCCGCTGCAGTAGGCCGTGCGCCCGGTGAACACCATCGCTTCGCCGCAGCCTTCGTCGTCGACGACGGTGAGCTTTGCGTTGAAGGTGCCGGCGGTGAGGAAGGTGTGGACGGCGCTGACACCGGTCGCGTCGCGCCCGTCTTCGAAGGTCCACGAGTACGAGGCGATCGAGCCGTCGGCATCAGTCGAGGCCGATCCGTCGAAGGGCGCGGGGACACCGACCGTGGCGCTCGGCGGAGTGAAGGCAGCGATCGGTGACTGGTCGGGAGTCAACGCGATGCCGGTCGGGAGTTCGCCGGGCAGCGTGATCGGCGAGCCGGCGACTTTTCCCGTTTCGACGTTGATCGTCTGCACCTGCGGCGATTTCGCCTCGGTCACATAGACGGTCTTGCCGTTCGCCGCGAACGCGACTTCCTGTGGTTCGCCGGCGACTTTGATTTCGCCGGTGACCCTGTTCGCGCCCGTGTTGATTACCGAGATCGGGCCGGTATTGAGACCGACTACGTAC
>JAOPZF010000168.1 GCA_025964255.1 Solirubrobacterales bacterium
TGGCGGGCGGCGACCTCGCCGGCCTGCTCCGCCGCTTCGCCGCCGGTGCGGCGGAGCGCGACCGGGTCGCCGAGGACGCGAAGTCGGCGACGGCGCAGGCGCGGTTCACCGGCCTTCTCGTCGTCGCGATGCCGACCGGCGGCGCGCTCTTCGCCGAGCTGGTCCAGCCCGGCTTCCTCGCCAAACTGCTCGCCTCGCCCGCCGCCGCGATCCTCCTCGCCCTCGCCGCCGGCCTGCAGGCGATCGGCTTCGTCGCGATCCGCCGGATCTCGCGAGTGGTCGATTGAGTCCTGCGGGTCTCTTATTTGGAGTGGCGACTCTCCTGGCGCTTGCCGCCGGGAGGGAGGTCTTGGTCGCTCGCGCCAAGCGGCGTCTGGCATCAGAGGAGAGGCCTTCCCGTGAAGTCGACGCTCGCTGGCAACGCGCCGCTCTCTGGCTCGACCTTCCCGAGCGGCTGCGGCGGTCGGGGCTCGAAGCGCGGCTGCCGCTCCCCGCGTTGCTGCTCGGTAAGTTCGCCGGGTTCTGCCTCGGGGCGATCCTCGCGCTCGGGGCGGCGCCCGCCGCGCCCGGTCGGCTCGCGATCGCCGTCGCGCTCGGGCTCCCGGCCGCCGGCTTCTTCGTCCCCGACGCGCTTCTCGAGCGGGAAGCGCGCCGCCGCCGCCGACGGCTCGTCGCCGCGCTGCCGGACGCCCTCGACCTGCTCGCGGTCAGCGTCGCCTCCGGTCGCGGGCCGGCCGACGGGCTCGCTCAGCTCGCCCGGGCCGGGGAGGGTCCGCTGGCCGAGGAGATGCGGATCGCGGTCGCCGAGCTCTCCTGTGGCAGCTCGCTCTCGGCCGCGCTCGCCGCGCTTCGGGCCCGCGTCCCGGGCTCGGAGTTGGCGACGATGGTCGCCTCGATCGAGCGCTCGCGCCGCTTCGGCTCGCCGCTCGCCGATCAGCTCCGCCGCCAGTCGACCATCCTGCGCCGCGAGGGCCGCCGCGCGGTCGAAGAGCGTGCCGCCCGCGCCGCGCCGAAGATCCAGCTCGTCGTCGCCCTGGTCCTCGTCCCCTCGGTGATGCTGATGATCGCCGCCGGGCTGATCGCCAACGCGGGCACCCTGCTCTCAGGCTTCTGAGGCGGGGGCCTTGACCGACGTTTCCGCTGACTCTTCGAGCAGCTTCTGTGCCACCGTTCCCATAGCCACCGCCATCGAGTCCAGTGTCGTCGCGTCTTCCTTGTGCTTGGGGATGAAGGCGACGAGGGTGCCGTCGACCAGCTCGAAGCCGAACTTCTCTGGTGGTTGTTCGGTCAGCCAGACGATGAAGCTCGGCGAGAAGAGGCGCCGGGTCCAGACTTCGTCCTGGTCCTTGCCGACGAAGATCTCGTAGCGCTTCTCCAGTGCCCCGCTCTCCAACGTCACCCGTCGTTTGCTCCGACGGAAGACGTCCTCGAGCTTCTCCAGTGAGCGCAGCCCGCCCTTGCGCTTTACGTAGAGCTCGGGCATGTGGGCGACGCACTCGGGCACCTCCGCCATCGCGAAGGTGAAGCCGTAGTACTTCGTTTCGGTGTTTCCGTCGGCGCCGGCGACCGTTTCCTCGTAGGTGAAGAGCCCGAGGGTGCCGACGATCCCCGGGACGATCTGGCCGCTCAGCGTCCGCGTCGCGTAGCGGTTGTTCCCCTGCTTCAGGAACGGGGTCGCCTGCGGCAGATTGGTCCGGCCGCCCAGTTCGAGACCGCGGGTTTCCGCGTAGACCTGCCAGAAGCGGTTGCCGGCGTTGCGGTCGGCGATCCAGAAGACGACGCCGATCCCGACCAGCACGACGATCAGCGGCGGGATCCAGGAGGCCGCCGGCTTGATCGTGAGGCAGTAGATGAAGAGCGCCAGCGCCGGGACCCCGATCCAGATCCAGGTCTTTCGCGCGCCCAGCAGCCGCTTGAACTCGGAACCGCGCAGCGAGTTGGCGTTCGCGGGAGTGCCGTCGGTCGGGCTCACGGCGCGCAACCTAGCGGCTTAGGTCACGGAATTTTGCGCGCGCGGCGAAGTTTGGCCGGGTGTCCGGGCGCACGGCGTCGGCCTGCAAATGGGGTTGCATGGGGAGGTGGTGTTGCAAAGTGGGGGACTGTGTGCGAGAGTGGCGCTCGAGTTGAAGCCCAGGACCGGGGTGGTGAGGCTCCTCCCACCTCATCACTCCGGTCCCAACTCTTTTCCGCCCTCGAACCACCGCTCAGAAAGGACACCGAGATGGCATTTCGGGGCCTCTATGAGCACAGCCTGGACAGCAAGGACCGACTGACCGTGCCATCGCGTTTTCGTAGCCAACTCGCTGACGGAGTGGTTCTCTCCAAGGGCTTCGACCCCTGCGTGTGGGTCCACACGACCGCCGAGTTCGAGGAGCTCTCGGACCGCTTCCTCTCACCGCATTCCCCCTTCGGCAAAGACGCAAGGGCTCTGCGCCGCCGTTTCCACGGTGGCTCCTTCGACGAGAAACTCGACTCCGCGGGCCGCATCCGCATTCCCAAGCCGCTGATCGAGCACGCCGGGCTGGAGGGCGAATGCGTCGTCATCGGCGCCGGCGAGTACCTCGAGATCTGGAACGCCGAGGCCTGGGCCAAGCAGGAGGAAGAGCTCGACGCCGCCGCTCCCGAAATCGCCGAGGGCCTTGCCGGGGCAGCCACCGCGTAACCATGAGACTCCATGCCGCCCGCACTCCCACCTTCTCCCACCAGCCTTCGACCCGGCCGACGCCGCTCCAACTCGTGACCCGCGAACACGATCCCGTCCTCGCCCCCGAGCTGGTCGACCTGCTCGCCCCCGAGCCGGGGCAGACCGCCGTCGACTGCACCTTCGGCGCGGGCGGCCACGCGCGGCTGATCGCCGAGCGCCTCGGCCCGGAAGGGACGCTGATCGGGATCGACCGCGACCCGACCGCGCAGGAGCGCTTCAACCGCTTCGCCGCCGAGGCCCCGTGCCGCGCGCTGTTCGTCGGCGCCGACTTCGTTGCAGGACTTCGAGCGCTCCAGGGCGAAGGAATTTGCCCAGACATGGTCTACATGGATCTGGGAATGTCCTCGATGCAAATTGACGCCTGGGAGCGGGGCTTCTCCTACTCCTACGACGCGCCGCTCGACATGCGGATGGACCCGCGTCAGGGATTCACCGCTGCCGATCTCGTCAACGAGTGGCCGGAGGCGCGGATCGCCCAGGTGCTGCGCCGCTTCGGCGAGGAGCGCCACGCCGGCCGCATCGCCACCGAGATCGTCGCCCGCCGCCCGCTCCACACGACTTCCGAACTTGTCGCCGCGATCAACGCGGGGATGCCCGCCGCGGCCCGCTTCGGCGGCGGCCACCCGGCCAAGCGCACCTTCCAGGCCTTGCGGATCGCCGTCAACGGGGAGCTCGACCTGCTCGACGAGGTGCTGCCGCTGGCCTGGGACGCGCTGCCGATCGGCGGCCGCTTCGCCGCGATCTCCTTCCACTCGCTCGAGGACCGGCCGGTCAAGCAGTTCCTCGCCGCCAAGGCGACCGGCTGCGTCTGCCCGCCGGAGCTCCCGGTGTGCGTCTGCGGCCACGACCCCGAGGCCGAGCTCTTGACCCGGCGCGCGATCGCACCCGGGCCGGGGGAGATCGAGGAGAACCCGCGCTCGCGCTCCGCCCACCTGCGCGCCGCGGTGAAGATCTCGCTCGACACGCGCCTCGGCAACGACGTGCCTGGCGGGGTGGGTGCCTGATGGCGATCGCCGCGCCCAAGCGCTCCGCCCTGCAGACCGCTCCCGGTCCGTCGCGCACGGCGCCGCCGGAGCCGAAAAAGCGCCCTCGCGACCGTCCCCGCCCCGGCGGCAGCGGTCGCTCCAGCGCCGCGGCGCCCGAAGCGCTGCGCAAAGAAGGCGCACCGAAACGCAAATCGGGGCGCAAAGCGGTCGGCGACTCGCCGATCCGCAAGACCAGCGGCGCCGCGACCGCGACTCCGAAACGCAAAGCT
>JAOPZF010000174.1 GCA_025964255.1 Solirubrobacterales bacterium
GGTTTGGCACCTCGATGTCGGCTCGTCGCATCCTGGGGCTGGAGTAGGTCCCAAGGGTTGGGCTGTTCGCCCATTAAAGCGGTACGCGAGCTGGGTTCAGAACGTCGTGAGACAGTTCGGTCCCTATCTGCTGTGGGCGTTGGAGAGTTGAGAGGAGTCATCCCTAGTACGAGAGGACCGGGATGAACGTGCCTCTGGTGTAGCTGTTGTCCTGCCAAGGGCACCGCAGCTTAGCTACGCACGGAACGGATAACCGCTGAAAGCATCTAAGCGGGAAGCCGTCCTCGAGATGAACTCTCCCATCCCTTTAAGGGAGTAAGACCCCTGGTAGACCACCAGGTTGATAGGCCGGCAGTGGAAGTCCAGCAATGGGCGTAGCTGACCGGTACTAATGGTTCGAGGGCTTGACGGATGTTTTGTAATTCTTTTGCCCCACACTTGGCTTGTGCAGTTTTCAAGCTCCACCGAGCGTCTCGCAAAATTCCGGTGGTGCATAGCGAAAGGGAGACACCTCTTCCCATTCCGAACAGAGCAGTTAAGCCTTTCAGCGCCGATGGTACTTGGGGGGCAACCCCCTGGGAGAGTAGGTCGCCGCCGGTTCTTCTATAGAGCAGACGAATTCCGAGCCGCCAGTAATGGCGGCTCTTCGTCGTTCTTAGGGGTGTTTGCGCGGGGCGCAGAGACCCATCAAGCAGGGGTTCCGCTTAACCCTTCCGGAGGAGAGTGGTAGGGCTTGCGCCTCCGGCCGCGGCGGCCTCCAGGGTACAAGACGCTCCACCCCTGCTTGATGGGTCTCATTGTGTTCGGGGCGAGCCCCCAGGCCCACGACGAAGAGCCGGGTCCCGTGTGACGGAGCCAGGGTCCGGAGCATGTGGCCGCCGGCGTGTCGTACTGCTCCTTTCGCAGCTGAATAGGGCTCTCAGCGCTCCGGGGCGCGTCCGGATCGAGGTCCAAGCTGGCGTGGGAAGGGATTCCGGTAGGGGTGGAGCGTCTTGTACCCTGGAGGCCGCAGCTCCTCAGAGGCGCCAGCCGCTGGCCTCTCCACCGGAAGGGTTAAGCGGAACCCCTACCGGAATCCCTTCCGGGAGCTCCAAGCGTCGAGCTCCCAGACTAGAAGTCGTAGTGGGCAGAGACCCGGTCGAAGAGACGATCGTCGCCTCGCCGCCGCGGCTCCGAGCAAGGAGTCGGGGCCGGGCGACGGAGGCGGGTCTCGCAGCTCGGAGCGGTTCTCCCAACGGGCTCAAGCCCGTACTCGCCGAGCGTGGCGAAGTCGATCATCAGGTCGACGGCGTCTGCCAGACGCGTCGTTAGCGTTTGCTTGCAATCGAACATAGGTTCGTAGAATAGGGGGGTCCTCGGACGCCTGTGCGGAGCTGCAACGGACCTTGCAATAGAGCCGAAAAAGGGCCGCAAATGGCGACTTTCAATCGTCCTGACCGAACGTGTGTTCCCCGCAGTGTGCGGTTGTTAGGGGACGTTGACATTGGGGGTTACGCAGCACGCAGCGAGAGGCCGGAGACAGCGACCCCCATCGCGTCCCGACCCCAAGCACGTCGCGGTCGCCGCCTTGATAGTGGCAGCGCCGCGAACCCCCAGAAGCGCATCTTGCGAGACGTCCTTTCCGGGCCTTAGGTGTGGCTGCCGCCACGGCCCTCATGTCTCGCGTCGTGGATCGTAGAGTGACGGCCGTCACTTTGCAAGCGTCTCCCAAATATTTAGGTGGAGGTGCCTGGGGGAGGGGCCGCCCAGGCCGGTCGTTACCCTGCTCGCCCATGGAGAAATTCGTCATCGAAGGGGGCGTTCCGCTCTCCGGCGAGCTGACCGTCGCCGGCAACAAGAACGCCGCCCTGCCCATCCTCGCCGCCTGCCTCTTGACCGAAGAGGAGGTGTTGCTACACCGTGTCCCGCGCATCCGCGACACCGAGGCGCAGATCGCCCTGCTTGAGAATCTCGGGGTCACTGTCGACTGGGTCGGCGACAACAGCGTCAAGCTCTGCGCCGCGGGCGTCAGCGCCCCGGTCGTCGATGAGGAGCTCTCCAGCCAGATCCGCGCCTCGTTCCTGCTCGCGGGGCCGCTGTTGGCCCGTTTCGGCGCCGCCAAGATGCCGCCGCCCGGCGGTGACTTCATCGGCCGCCGCCGCCTCGACGCCCACCTCGACGCCTTCACCGACCTCGGCGCCCGCGTCGACGGCTCGCGCTGGATCGAGCTGAGCGCGCCGACCGGCCTCTGCGCCTGCGAGATCTTCATGGACGAGCCCTCGGTGATGGGCACCGAGAACGCCCTGATGGCCGCCGCGCTGACGCCCGGCCAGACGACGATCGCCAACGCCGCCTCCGAGCCGCACGTCCAAGACCTCGCCCGCCTGCTGACCCTGATGGGGGCCGAGGTCGAAGGCGTCGGCTCCAACGTGATGATCGTCAACGGTCAGAAGTCCCTCGGCGGCGCCGAGTTCACGATCTGCCCCGACCACATCGAAGTCGGCAGCTTCATGGCGCTCGCCGCCGCCACCGGCGGCGAACTGCGGATCCGCGACGCCGGCCCGCGCGACCTGCGCAACGTGCGGCGCCAGTTCCGCCGCCTCGGGCTGAACTCCGAGGTCGAGGGGGAGGACGTGATCGTCCCCGCCGGGCAGAAGCTGGAGATCGAACCGGACCTCGGCGGCGCGATCCCGAAGATCGAGGACGGGCCCTGGCCCGCCTTCCCGGCCGACCTCACCTCGATCGCCCTCGCCCTCGCCACCCAGGCGGATGGCGAGATCCTGATCTTCGAGAAGATGTTCGAGAACCGCTTGTTCTTCGTCGACAAACTCGTCGCGATGGGCGCTCGGATCACGCTGTGCGACCCCCACCGGGCGATCGTCAGCGGTCCGAGCCGGCTTCACGGCGAGCGCGCCGCCAGCCCCGACATCCGCGCCGGGATGGCGATCCTCATCGCTGCCCTGGCCGCCGAAGGGCGCTCGGAAATCGGCGACATCCACCAGATCGACCGCGGTTACGAGCAGATCGACGAGCGCCTGCGCGGCCTCGGCGCCCGCATCGAGCGCGTCTCGACCGACTGACCCCGCGGCGCCCGCCCGGCGAGCCACCACCGGCGCGACCGGTCAGCCTTTAAGGTCCGGCGCATGATTCACCCGATCCCACCCGGTACGCGCGACGTGCTGCCTGACGAGATGCGCGAGCTGCGGCGGCTCAACCGCCTGCTGATCGACGTCTTCGAAGAGGCCGGATACGGCGAGGTCTCGACCCCGGCGATCGAATACGACGAGGTGATCTCGCGGGGCGAGCGCCCGCAGTCCGCCTCGCACTACCGCTTCTTCGACGAGAACGGGGACCTGCTCGCGCTGCGCTCCGACATGACGGTTCCGATCGCCCGCCTCGTCGCCACCCGCTTCGCCGACGCGCCGAAGCCGCTACGCCTCTGTTACCTCGCCTCCGCCTATCGCGCGGTCACCCCGCAGCGCGGCGAGATGCGCGAATTCGTCCAGGCCGGGATCGAGCTGATCGGCGCCCGGGGCGCCGACGGGACCGCGGAGGTGATCGGCGTGCTCGAGGCGGCGCTCGACGCGGCGGGCCTCGATCGCACCGTGATCGGGCTCGGACACGCCGACCTCTATCGCAACCTGCTGACCGAGTTCGGGGTCGACGGGGAGGCCCGCGACGCCGTCCTCGGCCGGCTCGCCACCCATGACCTGGTCGGGCTCGAGGCCGAGCTGTCGGAGGCCGGGATCGGAGCCGCGGCGACCGAGGCCTGCGTCGCGCTCTCCCAGCTGCGCGGCGGCGCCGAGGTGCTCGAGCGGGCCCGCGAGATCGGCGGCGACGCGATCGAGCGCACCACCACCCGCCTGCAGCGGACCTACGAGAAGTTGGTCGAGAGCGGCACCGCCGACCGCGTGCAGATCGACTTTGGCCTGCTGCGCGACCTCGGCTACTACTCCGGCGCGATCTTCGAGGTCTACGACCCGGCCCTCGGCCACATCCTCGGCGGCGGCGGCCGCTACGACGGCTTCCTCGCCAAGTTCGGCCCTGACCTGCCCGCGGCCGGTTTCTCCCTCTATCTGGAGCGCGTCCACGTCGCCCAGATGGAGGAGGAGGCGCGGCGCGCCGAGAGGACGGCGAGCTGATGGCCGGCGTGGCGGGGGGCGGCGCGCGCTCGGACGGGCCGCTGAAGCTGGCGGTCCCGCGCGGCGCGCTCTTCGGGGAAACGCTCGACGTGCTCGACGCGGCCGGGGTCGACACCTCGCCGCTGCGGGGCGACTCGCGTTCGCTGATCTTCCACACCGACGAGATGACGCTGGTGACGATGCGGCCCTCCGACGTGCCGACCTACGTCGAGGCGGGCGCCGCCGACGTCGGCATCACCGGCAAGGACGTCCTGCTCGAGCAGGCCGACCGGACCGTCTATGAGCTGCTCGACCTCGGCTTCGGCAAGTGCCGCATGGTGCTGGCCGGGCGACGCGGCGACGAGCGACTCGGCGAGTCCCAGCGCCGGCTGGGGACGATGCGGATCGCGACCAAGTACCCGCGGATCGCCGAGCGCTACTTCGAGGACACCGGCCGCCAGGTAGAACTGATCGAGGTCAAGGGGTCGGTCGAGCTGGCGCCGCTGATCGGCCTTGGCGACGGCATCGTCGACCTCGTCGCCACCGGCCGCACGCTGGCCGAGAACGACCTCGAGGTGCGGGAGGAGATCGTCGACTGCACCGCGAGGTTCGTCGCCAACCGCGTCGCCCACAAGCTGCGGGCGAGCGAAGTCGACGACCTGACCGCGCGCCTGCGCGTGGCGAGCCGCGGGTGAAGGTCCAGCGCTTCGATTGGGTGGGCGCCGCGGTCACCGCGGCCGCGGTGCGTTCCTGGAGCGCCGAGGCGGAGCCGCCGGTCGAGGTCGAGTCGATCGGCGCGCTGGTCCGCGAAGGCGGCGACGCGGCGCTCCTCGCCCTGACCAAACGCTACGACGCGCCCGACGCGCAGATGGAGACGGTGCCGGTCGACCCGGCGGAAGCTTCCGCGGCGCTTGCCGCGCTCGACCCGGAGCTTCGCGCGGCGCTCGAGACCGCCGCCGTCAACATCCGCGCCGTCGCCGAGGCGCAGCTGGGGGAGGAGCGCAGGGTCGAGCTGCCCCAGGGCCACTCGGTGCGCCTGCGCGAAGTCCCGGTCGGCGCCGCCGGCCTCTACGCGCCGGGCGGCCGCGCCGCCTACCCGTCGAGTGTCCTGATGACCGTGTTGCCCGCCCAGGCAGCAGGCGTCGGCCGGATCGCCCTGGCGACGCCGCCAGGGCCCGACGGCCACGTCCACCCGGTGACGCTCGCCGCGGCGGCGCTCTGCGGGATCGAGGAGATCTACGCGGTCGGCGGCGCCCAGGCGATCTTCGCGCTCGCCTACGGCACCGAGTCGATCATCCCGGTCGACGTCGTCGCCGGCCCCGGCAACTCCTGGGTCCAGGAAGCCAAGCGGTCGGTCTACGGGACGGTCGGGATCGACTCGCTCGCCGGGCCGTCGGAGCTGATGATCATCGCCGGCCACGACACCGAGGCCGAGTGGGCTGCCCTCGACCTCTGCGCGCAGGCCGAGCACGGCGAGGGGGCGCTCGTCGTCGCGGCGGTCGAGCTGCACGTCCTCGACGCGGTCGAAGAGGCGACGGCGAGGCTCGCCGAGCTGCGTCCCGGCGTCTCCGGCTCGGCGCCGCTGGCGCTCGTCCACGTGCCCGACTCGAGCGACGCGGTCGACCTCTGCAATGCCTTCGCGCCCGAGCACCTCGAGATCTTCGAGGAGGACGCGAGCGTCCTCGCCGGCCAGATCACCACCGCGGGCTGCGTCTTCGCCGGCCGTTACGGAGCGACCGCGTTCGGCGACTACGCGGCCGGGTCGAACCACGTGCTGCCGACCGGCGGCTCCGGCCGGTTCACCGGGCCGCTCGGGCCGGGCGCGTTCCGCCGGCGGATCTCGACCGTCGAGATCGGCCCCGAGGCGGCGGCGGCCCTGGCCCTGAGCGTCGATGCGATCGCCCGCGCCGAGGGATTCCCCGTTCACGGCGAATCGGCGATGATCCGGCGATGAGCCAGCGCAGCGCGAGCCGGCAGCGCAAGACCGGCGAGACCGACATCAGCCTCCAGCTGTCGATCGATGGCGCCCGCGATTACGACAACTCGACCGGGGTCGGCTTCTTCGACCACATGCTCGACCTCTTCGCCCGCCACGGCCGCTTCGGCCTCGAGGTGGAGGCGATCGGGGACACCGAGACCGGCGCCCACCACACGGTCGAGGACGTCGGCATCGTGCTCGGGCAGGCGTTCGACGAGGCGCTCGGCGACCGCGCCGGGATTCGCCGCTACGGCTTCGCCGCGGTGCCGATGGACGAGGCCCTGGCCGAGTGCGCGATCGACATTTCCGGCCGCCCGCATGTCGTCTTCCGCGCCGACCTGCCGAAGACCTCGATCGCGGGGTTCGAAAGCGAGCTGGCGGAGGAGTTCTTCCGTGCCTTCGCCAACGCGGCGAAGCTGACCCTGCACGTCGAGGTCCGCTACGGCTCCAACGTCCACCACATGATCGAGGCCGCCTTCAAGGCCTTCGCCCGGGCGTTGCGGGTCGCGGTGTCGATCGATCCGGAGGAGACCGGCGTGCCGAGCACCAAGGGAACGCTCAGTGAGTGAGTCGAGTCCCCGGATCCTTGTCCTTGACTACGGCATGGGCAATCTCCGCTCGGTCGAAAAGGCGCTCGAGCACGTCGGCGCTCGCGCGTCGATCGGTGCCGCCCCCGAGGACGTCCGCGCCGCCGACGGCCTGATCCTGCCCGGCGTCGGCGCCTTCCCGCGGGCGATGGAGCGGATCCGCGCGACCGGCCTCGACGAGCTGCTCGCCGAGCGCGCGGCCGCGGGCACGCCGATCCTCGGCATCTGCCTCGGCATGCAGCTGCTCTTCGAGCGCAGCGAGGAGCTCGGCGGCGCCGACGGTCTCGGCCTGCTGCCCGGCGCGGTGGCGCTGCTCGAGGCCCCCGGGCTGAAGGTGCCGAACATCGGCTGGGCGCCGGTCCGCTGGGAGCGCGAGTCGCGCCTCACCAGCGGGATCGACTCCGAGACCCCCTTCTACCTCGTCCACTCTTTCGTCGCCCGACCGAGCGCGACCGATGTCCTCGGCACCGCCGAGTACGGCGAGCGCTTCGCCTGCGCGGTCGAGCGCGGCAACGTCTTCGGCGCCCAGTTCCATCCCGAGAAGTCGAGCGAGGCCGGCCTGCGGCTGCTCGCCAACTTCTCCGGGATCTGCGCGAAGGCGCCCGCGGCGGCGTGATCCTCTACCCGGCGATCGATATCCGCGGCGGGCACGCGGTGCGGCTGGTCGAGGGTGACTACGACCGGGAGACGGTCTTCGACGCCGACCCGGTCGACGCGGCGATGCGCTTCGCCGATGCCGGGGTCCACGTCATTCACGTGGTCGACCTCGACGGCGCGAAAGCCGGGCACCCGGTCAATCTGGAGACGGTGCGACGGATCGCCGACGCGGTGCCGTTCCCGATCCAGGTCGGCGGCGGGCTGCGCGACGCCGAGTGCGTGTCGAACGTGCTCCGGGCGGGGGTCGAACACGTCGTGATCGGCACCGCCGCGCTGCGCGACGCTGAGTTCCTCGACGCGATGTTGAAGGAGCATGGCGAGCGGATCGTCGTCTCGGTCGACGCCCGCGACGGCAAGGTGTCGCTGGCGGGGTGGACGGAGACGTCCGACGTCGAGGCGGCCGACGCGGTCGCCGACCTCAGCGGGCGCGGGGTCCAGCGCTTCCTCTTCACGCCGATCGAGGTCGACGGGACGCTCTCCGGGCCGGGCTTCGAGCAGCTCGCCAAGGTGGCGGCGGCGACCTCGGCCTCGGTCATCTACTCGGGCGGCGTCGGCACCCTCGCCGACCTCGAACGCCTGCGCGACGAGTCGGCGCCGAACGTCGACGGCGTGATCGTCGGCCGCGCCCTTTACGACGGCCGCTTCACCGTCGAAGAGGCCGTCGCCGCGCTGGCCTGACGCGCCGGTCCCGTACCCTGGTTCGGTGCCGCTGAAAAGAGTCATCCCCTGCCTGGACGTCGACGCCGGGCGCGTCGTCAAGGGCACCAACTTCGTCGGCCTGCGCGACGCGGGGGACCCGGTCGAGCTGGCCGAGCGCTACGACGCCGAGGGCGCCGACGAGCTCATCTTCCTCGACATCACCGCCTCGCACGAGAAGCGCGAGACGATCGTCGAGCTCGCCCGCCGCACCGCCGACAACGTCTTCATCCCGTTCACGATCGGCGGCGGGATCCGCTCGGTCGCCGACGCCCAGGCGGTGCTCGACGCCGGCGCCGACAAGGTCTCGGTGAACTCGGCGGCGCTGGCGCGGCCGGGGCTGCTGACCGAGCTCGCCGACCAGTTCGGCGCCCAGTGCGTGGTGATCGCGATCGACGCCAAGCGCGAGGTCGAGGGGGAGGAGCCGGCGACGGCATCGCCGACCTGCGCCGCGCCGCCCGGCTGGTTCGGCGGCACCTGGGGTGTCTACGTGAAGGGCGGTCGCGAGCGGGTGCCCGATCGCGACGCGGTCTCCTGGGCGCGCGAGGCGGTCGAGCGCGGGGCGGGGGAGGTGCTGCTCACGAGCATGGACCGTGACGGGACCAACGACGGCTACGACCTCGAGCTCACCCGGGCGGTCGCCGAGGCGGTGCCGGTGCCGGTCATCGCCTCGGGCGGCGCCGGCGAGCTCTCCCACCTCTCGGCCGCGATCGCCGAGGGCGGCGCGGACGCCGTCCTCTGCGCCTCGATCTTCCACTACGGGCAGCACACGGTGGCGGAGGCCAAGGAGCGCCTCGCCGCCGACGGCATACCGGTGAGGCGCTAGCCGCCGCCTTCGGCGGTCGCGCCTTCGCCGTTCTTAAGGTCCGCGGCCAGCCCACCGACGTGCGTTTCGCGCAGGATCTCCAGCCGCGCCAGTTCGAACGGCTTGCCGCGTTCGGCGAATCCGGAGATCTCGGTCGTCGCCCCGGTGTAGCCGGCTTCTTCCACGGCTTCGACCACCGATTCGTCGAACTTCCCCGACGGATAGCAGAAGTTGTTGACCGGGACGCCGTATTCCTTCTGCAGGATTTTTCGAGAGCCGGCCACTTCTTCTTCGACTTCTTCGGGCCCGAGTTCGGTCAGGTCGAGGTGGTGGATCGTGTGCGCAGCCAGCTCCCAACCTGCCGCGATCATCGCTTTGACGTTCGATTCGTAGAGGTCCGAGCCTTCGGCCTTGAGGTTGAGGACACCCGCCCAGCCGTGTTCCTTCAGCGTCGGCAGGGCGAAGGTGAACTGTGGCCGGTAGCCGTCGTCGAAAGAGAGGACGATCGGTTTCGGCGGCAGCTTGCCGTCGTGGTACCAGGCTTCCTGCACCTGTTCGAGCGTCACCGCCTCGTAGCCCCGTTCTTCGAGCCAGTCCATCTGCTTGGCGAAGTCGTCGCGGCCGACGAAAAGTTCGGGATACGTCTCCCCTTCGGGCGGCTTGCCGAGATCGTGGTACTCGAGGATCGGCACCGGGCCGCGGTGGGGGACCCAGTCGGCCTGCGGGGTCGCGTTGGTGACCTTGCCCGATTCGGCCTTTGGCTTCGCCGTCTTTTTCGCGGCCTTTTTGGCCTGGGACGTGTGCGCGGTGGCCTGGCCGGAGTCGTCGTCCCCTTGTGAGGAAGTGAGCACGATGATCACCGCGACGACCACGACGACGATCGAACCGAGGGCGACCAGCCGCCGGCGCATGACCTGGCCACGGCTCGGCCCGCGACGGCGGGCAGGGCCGTCGGCGCGCATCTCCGGCATCCCCTCGTCGTCGTCCCAGTCGCTCGGCATCCGCGTCTCCGATCATCGTACGGAGGTAGCGATGACGAGCGCCGGGCGATGATGAGCGGAGAGGAACTGGCGGAGGCGCTCGATGCCGCCTACCCGGAGCTGGCCGACGTCGCCGCGGCGGCGCCCGATCCCGTCTACCTGGTCGGCGGCGCCGTGCGCGACCTGCTGCTCGGACGGGGTCGCGCCGACATCGACCTGGTGGTCGAGGGCGACCCGGCGGCGTTGGCGGCGGCGCTCGGGGCCGAGGTGGTCGAGTCGCATTCGCGCTTCGGCACGCTGAAGGTGTTGTTCGGGGAGGAGGAGCTGGACCTGGCGACGGCGCGGCGCGAGCGCTACCGGCGGCCAGGGGCGCTGCCGGAGGTGGAGCTGGGCGCGCCGATCCGCGTCGACCTGGCCCGCCGTGACTTCACCGTCAACGCGATGGCGGTCCCGCTCGGCGAGACGCGCCTGCTGATCGACCCCTACGACGGCCAGGCTGACCTCGAAGCCGGCGTGCTGAGGGCGATCCACTCCGACTCCTTCGTCGACGACCCGACCCGCGCGATCCGCGCCGCCCGTTACGCGGCCCGCTTCGGCCTCGCGCTCGAGCCGGAGACCCGCGATTGGCTCCTGGCGACCGACCTCGGCACGATCACGCCCGAGCGGCGCTGGTCGGAGCTGCGCAAGCTGGCGGCGGAAGAGAACGCGACCCGCGCGCTCGAACTGCTGGCGGGCTGGGGTCTGGTGGAGCCGCGCCCCGGCGGCGAGTCCTTCGCCCTCGCCCGCGACGTCAACCGCCTGATGGTCGTGCCGCCGTGGTCCGAAGAGGCCGACCGCGCCGAAGCGATCCTGGCGGCCGCCCTGGGCCCGGCGCCCGACTACGACGACCTGGTGAACGCGAACCCCTCGCTCCCGTCCGAAGGCGTCAGGGCCGCGAGGGGCCGCGACCCGATCGAGCTGGTCCTCGCCCGGGCCGCGGGTGCGACCTGGCTCGACGACTGGCTCGCCTGGCGCGAGGTGACCTTGAACATCACCGGAGCCGACCTGACCGCCGCCGGCCTCTCCGGCCCCGCCGTCGGCCAGGCCCTCTCCGCCGCCCGGACCGCGAAGCTCGACGGCAACGCTCCCACCCGCGCCGACGAGCTCCGAGTCGCCCTAGCCGCCGCCGGCACAAACCCGTGACCCACCCGTGTTGACTGGCCGAAAACTAAAGCCCTCCTTGAGTTTTCGGCCCGTCAACACAATGTGGTTGGCTCTTCGGGGATGGAGTGGAACGAGACTGATGGAGTTCGCTGGCTTCGCGCCGATTTGGGCCCCGCTGCCGAGGGGCGCGGGATCGTCGGTTTCGGGTCGCGGGTTGGTGGGGTCAGTGAGGCTCCCTATGACTCACTGAACATCGGGGTGCTCACGGATGACGCCGACGCGGCCGTGGTCGAGAACCGGCGGCGGCTGGCGGCGGCGGTCGGGGTCGACCCTCCCGACGTCCCGATCGGGCTGCAGGTCCACAAGGCTGACCTCGCGATCCACGCCGGGCGACAGGAGCCGAGCCCGTTCGTCGAGCCGGGGACGGCGCTCGAGGAGGTCGACGGGCACGTAGTCCGCCACGCGGGCCTGGCGCCGCTCGTGCTCACCGCCGACTGCCTGCCGGTCGCGCTCGCTGGGCCCGGGGGAGTGGCGATGCTCCACTGTGGCTGGCGCGGCCTCGCCGCCGGGATCGTCGCTCGTGGCGCCGAGGGCGTCGAAGCGACGAGTGCCGCGATCGGCCCCGGGATCGGCCCCTGCTGTTACGAGGTCGGCCCCGAGGTGCTCGACGCCTTCGCCGACCTCGGCGAGGGGATCGCCGACGGCCGCTTGCTTGACCTCCCCGAGGTCGCCCGCCGCCTGCTCGCTCGCGCCGGCGTCGAGCGGGTCGAGTCGGCCGGCCTCTGCACCTTTTGCGAGCCCGAGCTCTTCTTCTCCCACCGCCGCGACCACGGCGTCACCGGCCGCATGGGCAACCTCGCCTGGATCGAGTCCTAGGGGTCGATTTCCCGTCCGTCCGAGGTGGGTCCCGGGCGTCTCATGGCGACCCGGCAGGCTGTGGCCGCCACGAGACGCCCGGGGCGTGAGACTTCCGTCGGAGGGTCAAGGGTTCGTCACCCTTCCGTGTGGACGTCAGGTTGATGGGCCGAAAAGTCCTGATATGGAGGAGTTTTCGGCCCATCAACATCGAGGCGCCTCTGAAGGCGGGAGGAACCGTGACGTTCTGTGGGTCTTCGTGACCTATCCCGCACTCCCGGCCGTCTCGGCCACGGCCACAGCCTGCCCGGGTCGTGGCCGAGACGGGCGCGTCCCGTTCGTTGGGCGCCAGCATCCCCGGCCTCATCCCTCCCCGAAATCAACCATCTAGCCTGACGAGACCGATGGCTCGCACGCATTTCCACGACATCGACCCGGTCCGGGTCCGCGCGAACCTCGAGGAGGTCACCGGGGAGGCTGCTGGGCGCGCTGAAATTCTCGTTGCCTGCAAGTACGTGCCGGTCGAGGAGATGGGGGCGCTCGTCGCGGCCGGGGTCACCCTGGTCGGCGAGAACCGGCAGCAGGACCTCGCCGCCAAGCACGAGGCGCATGCCGCCGATTTCACCTGGGACTTCATCGGCAACCTGCAGAGCCGCAAGGTCAGGCAGATCCTGCCGCTGGTGCGGCTGATCCACTCGGTCGGCACCGACTCGGCGCTCGAGCAGCTCGGCCGTCACGGCACGTCGGAGACCGAGGTGCTGATCGAGGTCAACGTCGCCGAAGAGGAGGGGAAGGGGGGCGTCGCGCCCGCCGGGCTCGCCGACTTCATCGCCCGCTGCCCGGTCCGCGTGTCCGGCCTGATGACGATGCCGCCGTTCGCGGAGGATCCCGAGGCCTCGCGCCCGCACTTCGCCCGGCTCGCAGAGCTCGCCGCCGCCAACGACCTGGAGCGCCTCTCGATGGGGACTTCGCAGGACTGGCGGGTCGCGCTCGATGAGGGCGCCACGATCATCCGGCTCGGATCCGCGCTATTTGCGTGATTCGGCGCTAACCTGAGCATCGATCGGCATCAGCAATAGCCGAGGAGCAGCATCGGTAAAACTCGTCAAGAGGAGTCGGCCGCGCGAGGCCGAAACAGCCCACATGGCATTACGCGACACCTGGCATAAAGCGCTCGTCTACTTCGGCCTCGCGGAGGACGACTACGGGCCCGAATACGAAGAGGACTATGAGCCCGAAACGGGCACCGAGGAGGTCTTCGAATCCTCCTCCCGTCGGGATCGTGACCGCGGCGACTCCGCCTCGGTCCGCAGGCTGCCGACCTCACGCCGCGCCCGCCGCGACGAGATCGACGACATCTTCGGCGACGACGAACCGATCGCCCCGAGCCGCACCCGCGCCCTGCGCCCGGTCGACAACGGCGGTGGCGGTGGCGACATCCAGGTCCACCTCGTCATCCCACGCAACTTCAACGACGCCCAGCAGGTCGCTGACCAGTTCAAACGCTCGGTGCCGGTGATCCTCAACCTGCAGACCGCCGACCACGAGCTTTCCAAGCGGATGATCGACTTCTGCTCGGGCCTCACCTACGCGCTCGATGGCGGCATGCAGCGGATCGCCGAGAAGATGTTCCTGTTGACGCCACGCAACGTCGAGGTCTCGGCGGAGGAAAAAGCGCGGTTGATCGACAAGGGCTTCTTCAACCAATCCTGACCCACGCCTCGGAGTAGCCTGGACCGATGAGCTCCTGGCCGTCGATCACGTATCCGGAGTGGAGCGCGACCTGCGACACGCTGCACGCGCACACGCAGGTTCTGGGCAAGCTCGCCGCCGAACTGGCGCCGCCCGAGCCGCAGCTCCAGCACGCTGCCCTGCGCCTCACCGCGCGCGGCTGGGAGACGCTGCCGCTGCCCGCGCCTGACGGCTCCGGCTCGTTCGTCGTCGCGCTCGACCTGCACCAGCACGAGGCGCGGGTCGAGACCTCCGGCGGACAGGTCCAGGCGGTGCCGCTGGTCCCCGACCGCGCCGTCGGCGTGGTTACGCGGGGCGTGCTCGCGGCGGTCGCCGAGGTGGCGGGAGAGGCGAAGATCGACCCTGAACCGCAGGAGGTCGCCTGGACCGTCGCCCTCGACGCCGACACCGACCACGCGACCTACGACCGCCAGGCGGTTGCCGAGCACTTCGGCATGGCGACCCGCGCCGCGGGCGTCCTGGCCGCCTTCCGGGCACCGTACCGTGGCCGCTCGACCCCGGTCAACGCCTGGTGGGGGTCCTTCGACCTCGCCGTCAGCCTGTTCTCCGGCGATCCGGCGACGCCGCCCTCCGACGACTTCATCATGCGCAACGCGATGGACTCGCAGGAGGTTGCTGTCGGATGGTGGCCGGGTGACCCCAAACACGGCGGCGCCGCCTTCTACGGCTACGCGCACCCGGCCCAGCCGGGCTTCAGCGAGGCCGATCTGGGCGTGCCGGGGGCGCACTGGGACGGCGATCTGGGCGAGTACGTGCTCGAGTGGAGCGACGTCGTCGCCGCCGACGACCCCCACGGCCTGGCCCTCGACTTCTGCCGGTCGGTCTTCGCCCACGCCTGCACGACCTGCGGCTGGGACGCCGACCTCGCCGCCAGCGCCGAAGGCACGCCGCCCCCGGTCGCTTAATCTGGGCTGATGGTCATCGGCTTCATCGGATCGGGCAGCATGGCGGCGGCGCTCGCGCGCGGGCTCGCCGGGCAGGTCGAGGGGATGCTCTTCTCCGACTCCGGCTCCGGCCGAGCGGCGGCGCTTGCCGAGGAGCTCAGCGGCGAGGCGCTCACCAGCGAGGAGGTCTCCCGTCGCGCCGACGCGCTGATCCTCGCGGTCAAGCCCGCCGCCCTCGAGGCCGTCGCGCCGTCCCTGCAGGAGGCGAGCGAGATCGTCTCCGTCCTCGCCGCGACGCCGCTGGCGCGCCTGCGCGAGGCCTTCCCCGCGGCGTCAACGATCCTGCGGACGATGCCGAACGTCAGCGTCGAGGTCCGCAAGGGCGTCATCTGCGTCGCCGGCGACGATCCGTCTCCGGCCGTCGCCGCGGCGCTCGAGCACATCGCCCACGTCGTCGCGATCGACGAGGACGACTTCGACGGCGCCACCGCGGTGATGGGCTGTGCGCCCGCCTACCTGGCGCTGGCGGTCGAAGCGATCGCCGACGCGGGCGCCGAGGACGGCCTCGATCCCGAGCTCGCCCGCGAGCTGATCGTCGAGACCACCGCCGGTACTGCCGAGCTGCTTCGCCTCCGTCACCCGGCCGATGTCCGCCGCGCCGTCGCCTCACCGGGCGGCAGCACCGAGGCGGGCCTCGAAGAGCTCGAGCGCCACGGCGCCCGCGATGCCTTCGCCGCCGCCGTCGACGGCTCGCTCAGGAGGATGCGCGCATGAGCGCCCTCGCCACGATTTCCGCCCTGCCCTTGGCGATCACCAAAGCGGGCGTCGGTAACTACGTCAGCGCCCTCTTCGTCGTCTACACGATCCTGATCCTGCTGAACATCCTGATCTCGTTCGTGCCGCGGATGCCCTATCACCCATGGCTGCGCGTGGTTCTCGACTTCATCACCGAAACGACCGACCCTTACCTGAACATCTTCCGGGCGATCATGCGCCCACTCGGCGGGCCGGGAGGGATGGCGATCGACCTCAGTCCGATGCTCGCGATCCTCGTCCTCGGCATCGTCGGCGGCATCATCACCGGCGCCTTCTTTTGAGCGACCGCGTTCGCCGGGCCTGCGGGCTGGCCGCCGCCCTCTGCGTCGTCGTCCTGATCATCGACCAGGTCGTCAAGGACGTGATCGAGCACCACATCGTGCTCGGCGAACAGGTGAACGTGCTCGGCCCGCTGAAGTTGACGCAATCGCACAACGAAGGCGTCGCCTTCGGGCTGGCGAACGGCGGCGGCGTCGGGCTGGTGATCGTGACGCTGATCGCCCTCGGCGTCGTCCTCTGGCTCTTCTCCCGCGACCCGGCGCGGCCCGGGATGTGGGTGGCGACCGGGCTCCTGGCGGGCGGCGCGTTGGGAAATTTGGTCGACAGAGTGCGCCATGGCCACGTCACCGATTTCATCGAACTGCCGCACTGGCCGCCCTTCAACCTGGCCGACTGCGCGATCACCTGCGGGGTCGTGATCCTGCTCTTCATCTACATCCGCGAAGCGGAGCGGGCCGAGCGTGAGTCCTGAGGCGGGCGGGCCGGGCCCGGAGGACGAGAGTCCCGAGGTCACGGACGCCCCCGCGATCCGCATCGTCCACCTCGACGACGACCTCGCCGTGATCGACAAGCCCGCCGGTCTGGTCGTCCACCCGGCGCCGTCGCACACCGGGCCGACCGTCGTCTCCGAGCTCGGCGACCTGCTTGGCGGCGGCGACCCGGAGCGGCCGGGGATCGTCCACCGGCTCGACAAGGAGACCAGCGGGCTGATGGTCGTCGCCCGCAACCCGGAGACGCTGGCGGCGCTGCAGGAGGCGGTGCGCGAGCGTCACGTCGAGCGTCGCTACCTCGCCCTCGCCGGCGGCCGGCTCGGCTCCCGGACGGGGACGATCGACGCGCCGATCGGGCGGGCGAGCAAGCGCCGCACCCGGATGGCGGTGTCCGGCGCCGCCTCGCGCGAGGCGCGGACCCATTTCGAGGTGCTCGAACTGCTCTCGCACGAGAGCTACCTCGAGGCCCGCCTGGAGACCGGCCGCACGCACCAGATCCGCGCCCACTTCGCCGCCATCGGCCACCCGCTGGTCGGCGACACCACCTACGGCGGCGCGCCCAGGTACGGCCTGCGGCGTCAGTTCCTCCACGCCCACCGGCTCGCCTTCGCCCACCCGCGCACGAGCGCGTCGCTCGACTTCCGCTCGTCGCTCCCGGACGACCTCGAGGCCGCGCTGGAGGCGGCCCGCGCCGAGTAGCGACGGCCCCTACAATCGCTCGTAACCCAAGTCACTTCTACCCCCGTCCAGAAGCGGACCGGATCCTGCCCGAGAGCCAAATCTCGGGTCCCGGCGAGTGGGGCGGGGAGTCACGCAACCAAATCCAAGGAGAACACATGCCTGAGGCAGGCCTGCAAGAACTGCTCGAGGCCGGAGTCCACTTCGGCCATCAGACGCGCCGCTGGAACCCGAACATGCGCCGTTTCATCTTCGGCGAGCTCGACGGGATCCACATCATCGACCTCCTCCAGACCGAGGCACTGCTGGAGAACGCCCGCCGCTTCGCCGGTGAGCTCTCCTCCGGGGGCGGCACCATCCTCTTCGTCGGCACCAAGAAGCAGGCGCGCGACACGATCCAGGAATGGGCCGACAAAACCAAAATGCCCTACGTCAACAAGCGTTGGCTGGGCGGTCTGCTGACCAACTTCAACACGATGTCGGGCCGGATCGCCCGCCTTCATCAGCTCAACGAATGGAAAGAGGAGGGCAAACTCGCCCTGCTGCCGACCAAGGAGCGGATGAAGATGGAGGCCGAACTCGCGAAGCTCGAGTTCAACCTCGGCGGCGTCCGCGACATGGACCGCCTGCCCGACGCGGTCTTCGTCACCGACCTGAAAACCGAGGAGATCGCGGTCCACGAGGCGGCCCGCCTGCGGATCCCGATCATCGGCCTGGTCGATACCAACTGCGACCCGACTCCGGTCGACTTCGTGATCCCCGGCAACGACGACGCGATCCGTTCCTGTCAGCTGATCATCGGCACGATCGGCAGCGCCGTCGAGGAGGGCGCCGGTGCCTGGCGCGTCCAGGAGGAGAAGCGGATCGCCGAAGAGATGGAACGGCGTAAACGCGAGGAGGAAGAGCGGCGTAAACGCGAGGAGGAAGAGAAAGTTCGCCTCGCCGCTCAGCAGGCCAAACAGGCCGAGGAAGAAGCGGCCAAACAGGCCGCCGCCAAAGCCGAGGCCGAAAAACAGCAGAAAGCCGCTGCCGCACAGGCGCAGCAGACTCCTGCCGCGCCGAAACCGCAGCAGCCGGCCGCTGCGAGCGCCGCTCCCGTCGCGCCGCCCGCCGAGGCTCCGAAAGCCGAGCAGCCCGCTCCCGCGGCTGAGGGCAACCAGAGCACCGACGCCCAGAAAGGGGATTCTTGATGGCAGTCACCGCCGCGGACGTGAAAGCGCTCCGGGACCGCACCGGGGCAGCGATGATGGACAGCAAAGCCGCGCTGGTCGAGGCCGACGGAGACGTCGAGCGGGCGATCGAGCTGTTGCGCGTCAAGGGCCAGGCCTCCGCCGCCAAGCGCGAGGGCCGTGGCACCAACGAGGGTGTCGTCGCCTCCTACATCCACGCCAACAACAGCGTCGGCGCGCTGGTCGAGGTGCAATGCGAGACCGACTTCGTCTCCCGTAACGAGGACTTCCAGGTCTTCGCCTACCAGGTCGCCCTGCACGTCGCGGCGACCGCGCCGCTGTACGTGTCGACCGACGAGATCGATCCGGAGGCGCGTGAGGCCGAAAAACGGGTCTTCGAAGAGAAGGCGCGCGAAGAAGGCAAACCGGACAACATCGTCGAGAAAATCGTCGAGGGCCAGCTGAAAAAATGGGGCTCGGAAGTCGCCCTGCTCGACCAGACGCACGTCAACGCCGAGAAACACGGCTCGAAGACGATCGAGGAGCTGCGCCAGGAGCTGGCGTCGAAAACCGGCGAGAACATCCGCATCGCCCGCTTCTCCTACTTCAAGGTCGGCGACGCCTGAGGCTACTTGCGCGGCCCGGGCACGGAGCCGAATAGATGGCCGACGAGAAGTTCGGTCGCATCCTCCTGAAGCTGAGCGGGGAGGCCCTGATGGGCCGGCTCGAGTTCGGGACGGATGCGGCCGAGGTCGATCGCATCGCCGCCCAGGTCGCCTCCGTGCGCGAGCGCGGGGTGGAGGTGGCGATCGTGGTCGGGGCCGGGAACATCTACCGCGGCCTCGACGGCGCTGCTGCCGGCATGGACCGGGCGACCGGTGACTACATGGGGATGCTGGCGACGGTGCTCAACGCGCTGACGCTGCAGGACGCGCTCGAGCGGCTGGGCCAGCACACCCGGGTGATGTCGGCGATCGACGTGAAGGAGGTCGCCGAGCCTTACATCCGCCGGCGCGCGATGCGCCACCTGGAGAAGGGTCGGGTCGTGATCTTCGCCGCGGGTACCGGCAACCCGTTCTTCACCACCGACACGGCGGCGGCGCTGCGGGCGCTGGAGATCCACGCCGAGGCGATCCTGATGGCCAAGAACGGGGTCGAGGGCGTCTACGACAGCGACCCGGCGACCAACCCGGACGCCGTCTTCATCCCCCAGATCACCGGCCGCGAAGCGATCGAGCGAGGGCTGAAAGTGATGGACTCGACCGCCCTCAGCCTCTGCATGGACAACGATCTGCCCATCTACGTCTTCAACATGGCCGACGAGCTGAACATAGATAGGATCGTCGGCGGCGAGACGGTCGGCACCTTGGTGTCCAACGACCCCTCCGCCTAGAGAGGAACCATCGTGGCAATCACCGACGAACTGCTCGTAGACGCCAAAGACCGCATGGCCAAATCGGTCGAATCGAGCCGAGGTGAGCTCGCGACCGTGCGCACCGGCCGCGCCAGCCCGCACCTGCTCGACCGCATCGTGGTCGACTACTACGGCTCGCAGACTCCGCTGAAACAGCTCGCCAACGTCTCCGCCTCTGACGCCCGCCTGCTCACCGTCCAGCCCTTCGACAAGAGCGCGATCGGGGCGATCGAGAAGTCGATCATCGAGTCCGACGTCGGCCTCAGCCCGTCCAACGATGGCGCGGTGATCCGCCTCGCGATCCCGGAGATGACCGAGGAGCGGCGGCGCGAGATGGTGAAAGTCGTCAACGGCGTCGCCGAGGAAGGCCGGATCTCGATCCGCAACGTGCGGCGGGACGTGATGAGCGACCTGCGCGAGCTGAAGAACGAGGGCGAAGTCGGCGAGGACGACGAGCGCCGCGCCGAGACTTCTCTGCAGAAACAGACCGACGAGGCGATCGCCGAGATCGACACGCTCCTGAAGGGCAAGGAAGCGGAAATCCTCGAGGTCTGAGGCGGCGCGGATTTTGGGCGCCTCGACCCCGCGATATGTAGCAATCATCACCGACGGGAATGGCCGCTGGGCGCAGGCGCGCGGGCTGCCGGTGATCGAGGGGCACCGCGCGGGCGCCGACGTGGTCAAGGCACGGCTGCGTGACGCGGTCGACCTCGGGATCGCGGAGCTGACCGTGTTCTCCTTCTCGACCGAGAACTGGTCACGCAGCCCTGAGGAGGTCTCGGGGTTGATGACGATGTTCGGCGAGCGGATCCTGGGGGAGACGCCGGAGCTCGACGAGGAAGGCGTGCGGATGCGCTTCATCGGCCGCCGTGAGGGGGTCGACGCCGGGCTGGTCGAGCGGATGGAATGGGCGGAAGAGAAGACGAGCGCGAACACGCGACTGAGTCTCTTCATCGCCTTCAATTACGGCGGTCGGGCGGAGATCGTCGATGCGGCGCGAAACTTCGAGGGGGGCTCCGAGGAGGAGTTCCGTCGTCACCTATACGCGCCCGACATGCACGATCCCGACCTCCTGATCAGAACCAGCGGCGAGCAGCGGATCTCCAACTATCTGCTCTGGCAGTGCGCCTACTCGGAGCTCGTCTTCGCCGAGGAGCTGTGGCCGGACTTCGATCGGGCGGCGTTCGAGCACGCGCTGGGCGCCTACACGGAGCGTCAGCGCCGCTTCGGAGGCCGTTGAGGGTGATGAGGGCGTGAGCGACTTCTTCGAAGAAGAGATGTTCCAGCCGCAACCGCCGGATCCCGAGCCCGATCCCGAGGCGCGCCCCCCACGGCGTCGACGGGGCTCGAAAAAACCCAAACGCGGGCGTAAAAAACGGTCTCCTCGGAGCACCGGGCCGGCCGCGCCGCGCAAACGAGGCGGCGGCGAGACGCTGCGGCGGATCCTCGTCGCGGTGCCGGCGATCATCTTCGCGATCGCGATCACGGTCGCCGGCGGGATCGTCTTCATGCTGGCGATGATCGCGATCGGGGTCCTCTGTTTGCGCGAGTACCTCGACATGACCTCGACCGCGCGGCCGCTGGCGATCCCGGCCTACGCGGCGGTGATCGCGATGGTCGTCGCGGCCCACTTCGGCTCCTCCTACAACGTGCTGCTGATCTTCGCCGCCGCATTCCCGGTGCTCTTCGCCTTCGGCGCGGACGCGCGGCGCCGCGACGGCGTGACGGTCTCGATGAGCGTGTCGCTGCTGGGCATCGTCTGGATCGGCATCCCGCTGGCCCACGCGGTCTTCCTCCGTGACCTGCCCAACCACGGCGCGGCGCTCCTGATCGACGTCCTCGTTGGCACCTTCGTCACCGACACCGCCGCCTACGCGACCGGGCGCATGTTCGGCAGCCACAAATTCGCCCCGAACCTGTCGCCGAACAAGACCGTCGAGGGCCTGATCGGGGGCTTCGTCATCGGCACGATGGGGTTCTGGTTCGCCGGCCTCTACCAAAATTGGCTTTCCGGAGCTGATGCCTTGATCATGGGCGCCGCCGTCGCCGCGATCGCCCCGGTCGGCGACCTCTTCGAGTCGATGCTGAAGCGCGACCTCGGCAAGAAGGACACCGGCACCCTCTTCGGCCCCCACGGCGGCATCCTCGACCGCCTCGACGCCGTCCTCTTCACCGTCGTCGTCGGCTACTACCTGGCCCAGGCCCTGGTCTACTGATTTCAGGCCCTGGCAGGGCGCGTGCTGAGTCTTGTCACATTCCTTGACCTGACCCAACCTCCGGCGTACGGTCGCCGCCGTGGGCAACAGACAGGAGACCAAACAGTGGCTCGTTCGCTGGGGCTTTGCCGGGGTGGTCGGTGCGGTTGCCATTGCGAGCCTCCTGGTCGGCGTGACGGTTGCGATTCCGCCTGATGTGCCCGGTTTCGCCTTGGCGGCGGCGCCCGTCTATCGCCTCGAGGTAGGCGGGGCGATCTTCGTCGGGCTGTATCTCGCGGCAACGGCTTTCGTTCTCGCCTTGCAGAACCGCGCTTTCACCGAATTCGGAAGAGGCGCCATGCGGGCGAGGAGCCTTGTCGATCTACCGACCACGCTTCAGACCAATGAGCGTGCACTCAATGGCCTTCTGGAGGTCCTGGATGGAATTTGGCGTCTGCGTGAAGATCCAAGTGGGGAGTGACATGGCAGCAACCAACAAGAAAGATCGGCGAGCCCTCGAAGAGCGGATCGATCGACGCCTGAAGGAAGTACGCGAGCTTCTCCGCCAGAACGAGGTGGTCTTCGATCGGTGGAGGGCTGAAGGGATCCTTCCGCCGGAGGAGCCGCGTAGGCGCTTTTAACAAGCCGGAAGGTGCGCTCCGTATCCTCCTGAGCAGATGAGGAACGTGTTGATACTCGGGTCGACGGGGTCGATCGGGACGCAGGCGCTCGAGGTGATCTCGGCTTCGCCGGAGTTGCGGGTGGTCGGGCTGGCCGCCGGGCGCGGCTGGGAGACGACCGTCGCGCAGGCGCGTGAGCATGGGGTGGAGGTCATCGGCCTGGCCGATCGCGACGCCGCCGCGCGGGCCGGTGAGGCCTGGGAGGGTCGCGTTCTCGCCGGCGAGGAGGGCGTGAGGGAGCTGATCGGGGCGACCGAACCGGATCTTGTCCTCAACGGAATCGTCGGCGCCGCCGGCCTCGCCTCGACCGTGGTCGCGCTGACCGCCGGGATCGACGTCGCGCTCGCCAACAAGGAGAGCCTCGTGCTCGGCGGCGAGCTGGTGATGGCCCTCGCCGAGGCGACTGGCGCCCAGCTCTTGCCGGTGGACTCCGAGCATTCGGCGCTCCACCAGCTGATCCGCCGCGAGGCGCCCGGCACGGTCGACCGTCTTATCGTCACCGCCTCCGGCGGGCCGTTCCGCGGTCGCACGGATCTGGACGAGGTGAGTGTCGCCGACGCGCTCGCTCACCCGACCTGGAAGATGGGCGGCCGCATCACGATCGACTCGGCGACGCTGATGAACAAGGGTTTCGAGGTGATCGAGGCGCACCACTTCTTCGGCCTTCCATACGAGCGGATCGACGTCGTCGTCCACCCGCAGTCGCTGGTCCACTCGCTGATCTCGCTGAACGACGGCTCGACCATCGCCCACCTCGGCTATCCCGACATGCGGGTTCCGATCTCCTACGCCCTTCATTACCCGGAACGGATGCCGGTCGACGTGCCGAAGCTGGACCTCGCCGCGGTCGGCTCGCTTACCTTCGAGGAGCCCGATCCCGAGACCTTTGCCTGCCTGCGTCTGGCGCTCGAGGCGGGCGCCGCGGGTGGCACCGCGCCGACCGTCCTCAACGCCGCCGACGAGGTCGCCGTCGCCGCCTTCCTCGAGGGGCGGATCCCGTTCACCGGCATCGCCGCGGTGATCGAGCGCACGCTCGAAGAGCTGCCCGCCCGCCCGGTGACCCACTTCGAGGACCTCTTCGCCACCGACGCCGAGGCCCGCGAGCGCGCCGCCGCGGGCGTCAGGGAGCTGACCCCCGCATGAGTTGGGTCTACGTCTTCCTTGGCTTCTGCGCGCTGATCATCCTGCACGAGGCGGGCCACTTCGCGGCGGCCAAGGCGACCGGCATGCGGGTCGAGAGCTTCTTCCTCTTCTTCGGGCCGACGATCTGGTCGTTCAAACGTGGCGAAACCGAGTACGGGATCAAAGCGATCCCGCTCGGCGGCTACGTGAAAATCAACGGCATGAACCCGGAGGAAGAGATGCCTCCGGGGGAAGAGCACCGCGCCTACCACCGTCAGAAGGTGTGGAAGCGGATCGTCGTCGCCGCGGCCGGCCCGGCCGTGAACATCGTCCTCGCTTTCGTGATCCTCTTTGCCGTCTTCCAGATCGGCGGGCTGCAGGACAACCACGGCAAGCCGGTGGTCGCGGAAACGACCGAAAACTCGGCCGCCGCGAAGGTGCTGCAGGAAGGCGACCGGATCGTCGCCGTCGATGGCCAATCCTTCCCGAAAGCGACCGGCGAAGAACGGATCGCGAAATTTGGCGACCTGATCCGCTCGCACAAATGCGCGGGGGAACCGACCGACGGCTGCGCGGCGACGACGCCGGCCGAAGTGACCGTCCTGCGGAACGGCCAGACCAAGACCTTCGACATCACTCCGCATTACTCCGAAGAAGCCAAACGAATGCTGCTCGGTGTCGCCTGGTCGGAAGGCGGTCGCTGGATCCCGGTCAGCGCCAGTACCGCGCTGTCGCGCTCCGGCGACTCGATGTGGGAAGTCGTCAGCCGGACCGCCACCGTCTTCTCCCACATCTTCGAAGCGGAAAAGCGCAAGGAAATCTCGAGCGTCGTCGGGATCAGCGACGTCGGTCACGAAGTGATCAGCGAGGGGTGGCGCGAGTCCTTCCTGCTCCTCGCCCTGGTCAGCCTCTCGCTCGGCGTGATCAACCTGCTGCCGATCCTGCCGCTCGATGGCGGCCACATCTTCTGGGCGCTGGTCGAGAAACTGCGTCGCGGCCGCCCGGTCTCGCTCAAGGTGATGGAGCGCGCGACGATCATCGGCTTCGCCTTCGTCTTGATGATCATGGTGATCGGCGTCTCCAACGACATCGGCCGCATCACCGGCGAAGGCTTCAACGTCTCCAAATAGTTGCCGCGTCACGGGCAGTCCGTCACACATCGGGCTGGTGACAAGGCCCGCCGGGCGGGCCGGATAACCTTTGGATATGCCCTCCAAACGCCAAATCTTCGTCGGGTCGGTGCCGATCGGTGGTGGTGCGCCGGTCGTCGTGCAGACGATGACCAAGACCGAGACGTCGAACCTGACCGCGACGATGGATCAGATCCACAAGGTCGCCGAGGCGGGGGCCGACGTCGTGCGGTGTGCGGTGCCGAGGGAGCAGGACGCGGAGGCGCTGCGGACGATCGTCGCCGAGTCGCCGATCCCGGTGATCGCCGACATCCACTTCAACCACACGCTGGCGCTGAAAGCGATCGAAGCGGGGGCCCACGCCATCCGGCTCAATCCCGGGAACATCGGCGGGCGCGACAAGGTTGCCGAGGTCGCCGAGCTCGCGAACCTGAAAAAGGTGCCGATGCGGATCGGGGTCAACTCGGGCTCGCTGCCCAAACACCTGCACGCGCTGGAGCGCGAGGCTCCGGTCGACGCGCTGGTCGCCGCCGCGATCGAGTTCGTCGAACTGATGGAGGGCCTCGACTTCACCAATTTCAAAGTCTCGATCAAGTCGACCAACGTGCCGTACACGATCGCGGCCAACCGTCAGCTGGCGGAGAAGATCCCGTATCCGCTGCACCTCGGCATCACCGAGGCGGGGACGAAATGGTCCGGCGCGCTGAAATCGGCGGTCGGGCTCGGGGCGCTGCTCGCCGACGGGGTCGGTGACACGATCCGGGTCAGCCTCTCGACCTTCCACGCCGAGGAGGAGGTCAAGGTCGCCTGGGAGATCCTCAAGGCGCTCGGTTTGCGCGAGCGCGGCCCGGTGCTGATCGCCTGCCCGACCTGCGGCCGCCTGCAGTTCGACATGGACTCGGTCGTCGCCGAAATCGAGCAGCGGCTGGAAGGCTACGAGGAGGCGGTCGAGGTCGCCGTGCTCGGCTGCGCGGTGAACGGGATCGGCGAGGCGAGCCACGCCGACTTCGGCATCGCCGGGGCCAAGAACGAGGGCCTGATCTTCGCCGGCGGCAAACCGCTGCGCAAGGTCCCGCAGGCGAAGCTGGTCGACACGCTCTTCGAAGAGATCGACAAGTCGCTCGATCGCGGCACGGTCGAGGTCGACGAGGCGGAGGCCCAGGAGGGCGCCGCCTGGCTGGCGAAGATCGAGGAGGAGAACGCCGGCGACCTCACCCCGGAGAAGATCGCCGCTATGGAGAAGGAAGCGGTCGAAAAAGGCGAGTCGGACAAAGTGCTCCTCGACGAGGAGGCATCGCCGACCGTCGGCCGCCGTTTCACCCGCGCCTGAAGCTGGCGCCCGAAGCTGAAAGGGATGCGGCCGTCTCGTCCACGGCCCGGGCAGGCTGTGGCCGTGGCCGAGACGGCCGGGAGTGCGGGAAGAGTGATGAGGCTTCGTGACGAGCGCTGGGAGCGCGCGCGTTCCTCCGCGAAGTGCGCGTGTCTCGTGACTGAGAATCCGGAAACGTCACAGAGCTTCATCGGCCGAAGTCGCGATCGGTGTTTTGACCCTCCAATAGGCCCCGAATCCACCGAACGCGCTCCTGCCTGTTGTGAACCCGTCACGGAAGAGCGGAGATCGTGCCGACCTCTGACCTGCCCTGACTCTCCCTCAGGTTCCGGGCGTCTCGTGGCGGCCACAGCC
>JAOPZF010000194.1 GCA_025964255.1 Solirubrobacterales bacterium
CGACTCACCCGGGGCTGATCGAGGACTACGCGACTGGCGGCTACTTCAGCTAGAGCGTCCTGAGGGCGAGATCCTGGGGACCCCCTCTCTCACAACAGCGGGAGGTTCGTTCGGGGGTCCCCAGGATCTCACTGCCGGTCCGGTGAGGCGGGCGGCCGGGCTCCTGGACGAACCTCCCGCAGTTCGTGAGGGAAGGAGCCCGGCCGCCCGCCGCTTCGCTAACCCAGAACGGCCGTCGCACCGCCGTCGACGGCGACGTTCGCGCCCGTGATGTAGCTGGCGCGGGGGGAGGCGAGGAAGACGATCGCCTCGGCGATCTCCTTCGGCTCGGCGGTGCGGCCCAATTTGGTCAGGCCGGTGACGAAGCCGAGTTCATTCTCGCTCATCGAGGAGGTGCCGCCAGTTTGGGTGGGCCCCACGGTGACGACGTTGACGCGGACGCCGAAGCCGGCGAACTCGGAGGCCCAGGTACGGGTCAACGAGGCGAGCGCGGCCTTGGTCGCGGCGTAGGCGGAGCTGCCGGCCATGCCGAGCTCGGCGACCATCGTCGAGACGTTGACGATCGCGCCGCCGTTGCCGGCCATCTTCGGTGCCAGCGCCGCGGTGAGGAAGTACGGGGCGCGGACGTTGACGTCGAACATCGCCTCGAAGGTGCCGCGGTTCTCGCCGGGGGTCGGCGCGAAGCTGAAGATCCCCGCGTTGTTGACCAGGATGTCGATCTCGCCGGCCTCCTCAGCCAGCGCGGCGATCGCCTCGAAGTCGGCGAGGTCGGCGGCGACGAAGCGCGCCACGCCGCCGGCCGCCTCGATCTCGGCGACGGTCTCCGCCCCGCGCGCCGCGTCTCGGCCGCTGATCACGACCTCGGCGCCGAGGCCCGCCAGCTGCTTCGCCACCTCGCGACCTATACCGGAGGTCCCTCCCGTCACCAACGCCTTCTTGCCCTCGAGTTCCATCGCCAGCCCTTCAGTTGAAGTGGATTGTGCGATCCAGACTGTCAGGTCGGTTTTGGATTGTCAAATCCAGAACTGGCGCTACCATGGATCGATGGCACCGAAGAGCAAGACGAAAGCGCCCACGAGCGGGAAGAACGCGGTGGCGACCGAGGCGGCCCCGCGGCTCACCCGCAAGGGCGAAGAGACCCGTGAGCGGATCGTCTCGGCGGCGGCGGGGCTGATCTTCGACCGCGGGGTCGCCGGGACCAGCATCGAGGACGTCAAGGACGCGGCCGGTGTCTCGAGCTCGCAGCTCTACCACTACTTCGCCGACAAGCAGGCGCTGGTCCATGCGGTGATCGCCCACCAGTCGGACGCCGTGATCGTCGCCCAGGAACCGCTGCTCGGCAAGCTCGACAGCATCGACGCCCTGCGCGCCTGGCGCGACCAGGCGGTGGCGATCGAGATTCAGCTCCAGTGCAAGGGCGGCTGCCCGATCGGCACCCTCGCCGGCGAGCTCGCCGAGGCCGACCCCGACGCCCGCGCCGACATCGCCGCCGCCTTCGCCCGCTGGGAGGAGCAGATCGCCCTCGGCATCGCCGCCATGCACGCCCGCGGCGAGCTACCGGCCGACGTCGATCCCGACCGCCTCGCCCTCGCCCTCCTCGCCGCCCACCAGGGCGGCCTGATCCTCACCCAGGTCCGCCGCGATCCGGCGCCGATCGAAGCCGCCCTCGACGCGATGATCGACCACGTCGCCGAGCTCCAGGCCGCGGCCTAGCGCTCGGGCTGCGCGCGTTCGCACCGCACCGCGCCGTCGGTGACGAGGACTTCGTCTTGGCGATTCAGGCGGGCGATGAAACGCGCTTCGCATTCTTCGGCGACCATCGTCCGTAGCGCCCATGAGGCGCTCGCTTCGATTTCGAGCGCGCTGAGTCGCTGTGCTCCACGCAAGAGGACCGTCGGCCCGGCTGGAGGTTCGCGTTCGGCAGCCAATTCTTCGGCGGCCGAGCTGATCGCCTGCTCGGCCCGCGTGAAGGTCAGGTAGAGGAGTCGTTCCGAGCGGCAGCTCGGTCGCAGCTTCGTGCTCGCCAGGCTGCCTTCGCCCTTGACGATCACGGTGATGTTGCAGGTCGTGCTCGTGGTCTGGCTGCGACCGAGGCCGTAGAAGGAGCACCTGATCTTGTAGCGGGACGACCGTCGGCAGCCCTGGAAGCTGACTCGGGAGATCAGGCGGTTGCGGAGGTTGTAGCGCCGTGACTTCGCGACCGCGGCGGCCCTCGCGACGGCCTTGTTCAGCTTTGGTGGCTTCGGTGGCGGGGCCGGCGTCGGAGCCGTCGTCGTGTTCCCACCTCCACCACCTTCCCCGCCCGGCGAGTACGAACAAGGGCAAGGCAGGTCCTCGCAGGCAATCCCGTCGCTGTCGGCGTCGAGGTTGTAGGGGTCGCCGGGTAGCAGGTATTCCTCGGCTTCAGCCTGGTTGGCGAAATCGGCGCAGTCGTAGTCACGTCGATGCGCCGACGCCTGAGGCGCCCGCGCCGCAAAGCCGACCGCGATAACCGCGACGAGAACGAGCAACACCCCTTGCCATCTCCCCATGCAACGAACCTAGGCATGCAATCGGAGCCAAAGTCGTCTCAGTTCCGCGCGCCGCTCATGTTGATGGGCCGAAAACTCCATTCCTGCTTGAGTTTTCGGCCCATCAACATCGGGGTGTGGCGGAGGTGGGTCAGCCGGTGTTGCGGAGGCCGGCGGCGATGCCGTTGACGGTGAGGAGGAGGGCTCGGGCCAGGTCGGGGGATCGATCGCCGTCGCCGCGGGAGGACTCCTCGCGCCAGCGCTCGAGCAGGCTCACCTGGAGGTAGTGGAGGGGAGCGAGGTAGTCGTCGCGGACGCGGAGGGTGCGGGCGAGGTCGGGGTTCGAGGCCAAGAGCTCGGTGCCGCCGGTCAGGCGGAGGACTTCGCGGACGGTCAGCTCGTGCTCTTCCTGGATCACGCCCAAGGGGCCCTCGAGGTCAGTGGGGACGAGGCGGGCGACGTAGTGGGCGGCGATCTCGAGGTCGGTCTTGAACAGGGTCATCTCGATGTTGGAGAGGAAGGTGGTGAAGAAGCGCCAGCCGCCGCGGTCGCCTCCGGCCATCGCGGCCAGCTCATCGTCTAGTCCCGCGGCGCGAGCCGCCGCGAGGCCGCTGCCGACGCCGAACCAGCCGGGGACGATCTGGCGGCTCTGGGTCCAGCCGAAGACCCAGGGGATCGCCCGCAGGCCGGCGATGCCGCCGCCGGAGTCGGGCCGGCGCGCCGGGCGCGAGCCGAGGTGGAGCTCGGCCAGCAGCTCGACCGGGGTCGAGGCGAGGAAGTAATCGGGCAGCAGCGGGTCCTCGACCAGCTCGCGGTAGCGGTCGAACGCGGCGCCCTCGACCGTGTCCATCGTCTCGCTCCACCGCTCCAGGGTCGGCGCGTCGAGCCGCGGGCGGCGGTGCAGCACCGTCGCTTCCAGCGCCGCCCCGAGGGAGAGCTCGAGGTTTTCCCGCGCCAGCTCGGGCAACAGGTACTTGTCGGAGATCACCTCGCCCTGCTCGGTCACCTTGATCTCACCGTCGAGCGTCCCCGGCGGCTGCGCCAGGATCGCGTCGTGGGTCGGCCCGCCGCCGCGCGCCACGGTGCCGCCGCGCCCGTGGAAGAGCCGCAGCCGCACGCCGTGCTTGGCGGCGACGTCGCGCAGGCGCTGCTGGGCGCGGTGGACCTGCCAGCTGCTCGCGGTGATCCCGCCCTCCTTGTTGGAGTCGGAGTAGCCGAGCATCACCTCCTGCACGTCGCCGCGCAGCGCCAGGATCCGCCGGTAGCTCGGGTCGGCGAGCAGTTCGGCGAGGAACTCGTCGGCACGGCGCAGCTCCTCGAGCGTCTCCAGCAGCGGCACGAAGCCTAGCGCGGCGAAGGCGGGCTGGCTTAGGTCGAGCAGCCCCGCTTCGCGGGCGAGCAGCGCCGGCGCGAGGACGTCGTCGACCCCCCGGCACATCGAGATCACGTAGGACTCGACGCAGGCCGGTCCGTAGAGCCCGTGCGCGCGGCGGATCTCGGCGAAGGCGCCGTAGGTACGGGCGGCGCCGTCGTCGAGCGGCGGCGGGTCGGGCGCCAGCGGCCGCCGCGAGGCGAGCTCCGCCGAGAGCACTTCGCGCCGCTCCTCGCGCGCCAGCTCCATATAAGGGGACTCGATTTCGCCGAGCCGGTCGAAGAGCTGCGCCAGCGCGGCGTGGTGGACCGAGGCCGCCTCGCGCACGTCGAGCGTCGCCATCCGCAGGCCGGTCGAGGCGATCGCCCGCATCGCCCGCGCGACCCGGCCCGCCGCGACGAGCCCCCCCTTGTGGGCTTCGAGCGATTCCTGGATCAGTCGCAACTCTGCGAGCAGCGCCCGCTCGTCGAGGTAGTCGAGGCCCGGCTCGTGGGCGCCGCCCGCGGCGATCCGGCGGCGCGTGTTGGCGAGCTTCTCGCGCACGCAGGTCAGCTTCAGCCGGTAGGGCTCCTCCGCGTTCAGCCGCCGGTAGCGCGGGTCGAGTCCGGGCAGCGCCTCGAGATCCTCGGCCAACGACTGCTCCAGCTCCGGCGTCGCCGGGGCGATCCGGGTCGAGACCGAGAGATCGCCGCGGAGCTCGTCGATCAGCGCCGCTGCCCGGCGGGCGCCGTGCTCGTGCTGGAGTGCCAGCACGGCGCGGGTGTCGGCCGGCCCGACGGTCGGGTTGCCGTCGCGGTCGCCGCCGATCCAGCTGCCGAGCGCGAACGGCGCCGGATCGAGCGCCGCCTCGACCCCGAGCTTCCGCAGCTGCACGGTGAGTTCTTCGAGCACGTCGGGGATCGGCCCGGCCGCCAGCTCGTCGAAGTAATAGACCGCGTTGCGCGCCTCGTCGAGCACCTCGGGCCGGGCTACGCGGAGCTCGTCGGTCTGCCAGAGCAGGTCGATCAGCTCTTCCAACCGGGCCATCGTCCGCGCGGTCGCGGCCTCGTCGCCGTCGGCGGCCTCGAGGTCGTCGAGCAGGCCCGCCAGCTCGCGCAGCTTGGCAAGGATGGTGCGGCGCGCCGCCTCGGTCGGGTGGGCGGTGAAGACCGGGCGCACGTGGAGGCGGCCGACTAGCTCGCGCAGCTCGGCGCCGTTCCCGTCGACGCCCTCCTCGGCCCCGATCCGCGCGACCGCCTCGGCCAGCCAGCCGCCGCCGGCCTCGCGCCGGCGCGCCGCCCAGTCGCGGCCGCGGTGGACCTGCTCGGCGACGTTGGCGAGGTGGAAGTAGGTGGTGAAGGCGCGAGCGAGGCGGCGCGCGGTGGCGGGATCGGCGCTCGCCAGCAGCGCCGCCGCCGCGGCGGCACGATCGTCACGGGTCGCCAGTCGCACCATCTCCACCCGCTCGAGCATCGCCTCGCCCTCCTGGCGGACCAAGGTTCGGCCCAGCGCGTCGCCAAGGTCACGGATGTCACGGCGGAGGAGGCGTCGGTCGGGCATGGGTTGACCCGGAGAGTAGCTTTGGGTCGATGCAAGAAGTCCGTGTCGTCCGTCTCGAACCGTTTCCCGATCTCGATGATGAGGTCATCTACCCCCGCCTCACCGAGCGCAAGCTCGAGTGGCTGGAGAAGGCGATGAACAAGAAGGGTGGCGCGCGCCGCACCTTCCAGGAGGGCGACGTCCTCTACGAGCACGCCGTTCGCGACGCCCCGTTCTTCGTCCTGCTGACCGGGCGAGTCGAGTTCGTCGACCGCAAGCCGGGCAAGGACGTCCACGTCGCCGCCGCGACCGCCGGCACCTACATCGGCGACATCGCCACCTTCACCGGCGAGCCGACGATCAGCGCCGCCGTCGCCACCGAGGAGACCGAAACGCTGGTCTTCGAGCGCGAGGCGCTGCGCGAGATGGTCGCCGACTGGCCCGAGTTCGGCGAACAGGTCTTCCGCACGCTGCTGGCGCGACGCGCCTGGCACGAAGAAAAGGGCTACGGGGTGCTGCGGCTGATCGCGCCGCAGAGCTCGCGCCGGTCCTTCGAAGTGCGCGACCTACTCGAACGCAACCTCTTCCCGGTCCACTGGTACGACGTCGACACCGACCCCGAGTCGGACCAGATGCTCAAATGGCTCGAGATCCCGCGCGAGGAAACGCCGATCCTCCTCCACGCGCGGACCGTGATGCGCAACCCCTCGCCGGCGCAGGTCGCCCGCGAGCTCGGCCTGCGCGCCGAGGTCGACGGGCAGCGCTTCGACCTCGTCGTGCTCGGCGCCGGGCCGGCCGGGCTGGCGGCGGCCGTCTACGGCGGCTCGGAGGGACTGCGGACGCTGGTTGTCGAGTCCTGGGCGCCGGGCGGCCAGGCCGGGACGAGCACGCGGATCGAGAACTACCTCGGCTTCCCGACCGGGGTCAGCGGCCGCGAACTGACCACCAAAGCAACTCTGCAGGCGCGTCGCTTCGACGCGACCCTCTCCAGCTACCACCGCGCGGTCGAGCTCGCCGACGGGCCCGAGGGACTGGTGCGGATCGACCTCGACGATGGCCAGCACGTGTTGGCGCGCTCGCTGGTGATGGCCACCGGCGCCCGCTGGCGCGAGCTGCAGGCGGCGGGCGTGGACCGCTTCCGCGGCGCCGGCGTCTACCACGCGGCGATGCCTTCGGAGGTCGAGCGCGCGCGCGACAAAGACATCGTCGTGATCGGCGGAGGCAACTCGGCCGGGCAGGCGGCGGTCGGCCTTTCGCGGAAGGCGCGCAGCGTGCGCGTGATCGTCCGCGGCGCGGCGCTGAAGACGACGATGTCGAGCTACCTCGTCGACCGGATCGAACGCTCGCCGCGGATCGAGGTCCTGACCGAGACCGAGGTGGTCGAGATCAAGGGCAGCGCGGTGGTCGAGTCGGTGAGGCTGGAGGGGCCGGACGGCTCGCGCCGCGACGTCGACACCAGCGCGGTCTACGTGATGATCGGCGCCGATCCCTGCACCGAGGTCAGCGACGGGATGCTGGCCGTCGACGACGCGGGCTTCCTGCTCTGCGGCGACGGCGCGCACCAGTGCGTCGGCCACATCGCCTGGCCGCTGTCCAACCGCGAGCCGGCGCTGCTGGAGACGGTGCGCCCGGGCGTCTTCGCCGCGGGCGACGTGCGGGCGGGAGCGTCGAACCGGGTCGCCGGCGCGGTCGGCGACGGAGCCTTGGTCGTCCGCTTCGCCCACCAACTGCTCAGCGACGACACCCCCGCGAACGTCCCCGCCCCGAGTTAGATCCGCTCGAGCACGACGACCGGGATCTGGCGGTCGGTTTTCTCCTGGTAGGCGTCGTAGTCCGGCCAGGCGCCGACCATCTTCTGCCACATCCGCGGCTTCTCCTCGTCGGTCGCGGTGCGGGCGTTCGCTTTGAAGCGGTCGCCTTTGACCTGCACTTCGACCACCGGCTCGGCCTCGAGGTTGAGGAACCAGGCGGGCGGTGCGTCGGTGCCGCCCTTCGAGGCAACGATCAGGTAGTCGTCGCCATCGGGCTCGAAGATCAGCGCGTTGGAGCGCTTCTCACCGGACTTTCGCCCCTTGGTGAAGAGGACGAGGATTTTCGTCCCGTTGCGCCAGGAGTACCCCTCCTCGCCATCGGTCTCGATATAGCGCTGGACGTGTGCGTCGCCGAAAAGCTCTGATTGGGCCATGGCGAACAGCCTAGCGCCGGGCCGGCGGCGCTATTCGCCGTCGGGGTGCTCGATCAGGCGGCGCGGCGGCGGGCCGGGGCGGAGTTTCGAGGCGCCGTCGGGGCGCAGGCCGTCGAGGACGATGCCGAGGTAGCGCTTCCAGAGGTCGGGGCGGAGGCCCGCGAACGGCGCTTCGCTCACCGAGGCGACGGCGCCCATCAGGAACATCAGGTCCTGGCCCGCGATGTCGCCGCGGACGACCCCGGCCGCCTGGGCCCGGCGCACCAGCTGCGCGGTGAGGTCGAGGACGTGGCCGCGCGGTCCCGCCAGCGCCGGCGAGGCCATGCACTGCTCCTTGGTCGAGTCGCTGATCACGTGGTCTTCGGAGGCGCGCTCGGCCATCTCGTAGAGGAAGCGTTCGACCCCGCGCCAGGGATCGGCCTCCTCCAGACAGGACGTCGCCACCGTGGCGGCGTCTTCGAGCATCACCGCGACGATCGCGGTGACCAGATCGTCCTTGGTCGGGAAGCGACGGAAGAGGGTCGCCTCGCCGACGCCGGCGCGCTGGGCGATCTCCGCGGTCGAGGCCTCGAGGCCGCGCTCGGCGAAGACTTCGACCGCGGCGGCGACGATCCGCTCGCGGTTGCGCGCCGCGTCGGCCCGCAGGCCAGGGGACGTCTCCACCGTTGCCATCGACGGAAGGGTAACCCCCGCCCGCGGCGCGCCCGCGGCGACCACCTAGACGGCCACTGCGGCGGGGATGTCGCCCGACTCGATCCGGGCGACGTCTTTGCGCCGCAGCAGCACCGCGGTGGCCAGCGCGCCGGCGGCGACGAGCGCCGCGGCGACGATGAACGCCGTCTGGAATCCCGACACCAGCGCTTCCTGCTGGTCGAGGAAGCTCGGCTTGCCGACGACCCCGCCGAGGAAGCTGGAGGTCTTCGAGTTGGCGATGCTGGAGAGCACCGCCAGGCCGAGCGCGCCGCCGATCTGCTGCGAGGTGTTGAAGATCCCCGAGGCGAGCCCGGCGTCGCGCTCCTCGACGTTGGTCGTCGCGACCAGGGTCAGCGAGACGAAGGTCGCCCCCATCCCGATCGACATCGGGAAGAGGCCACCGACGACGCCGGGGTAGTGGCCGCCGACCTTGGTCGTAGCCGCGAGCACCGCGAGCCCGGCGGCGGCGACCAGCATGCCGGTCATCAGCACCGGCCTCAGGCCGACGCGGGGGATCAATTTCTCGGCGATGGTGGCGCCGATGGCGATCCCGAAGGTGACCGGCAGGAAGGCGAGGCCGGTGGTCAGCGGCGAGTAGCCAAGGACGTTCTGCAGGTAGAGCGAGGCGAAGTAGAACATCGCGAAGAGGCCGCCGGCGACGAGGAGGAAGACGCCGTTGCCGGTCGCCAGCGAGCGCAGTTTGAACAGCTCCAGTCGTACCAGCGGCGCGGGCGAGCGGCGCTCGATGAAGACGAAGGAGACCAGCAGGACGATGCCGAGCGCGGCGACGCCGAGCGTCTTGCCCGACGTCCAGCCCCAGCTCGAGGCCTCGACGATCGCGTAGACGAGGGCGACGAGCCCGCCGGTGACGGTGCCCGCACCGGCCAGGTCGAAGTGGCGCATCGCGCCCTCCTGGACCGAGTTGGGGACCAGTTTGAGCGCGGCGAAGATGATCGCCGCACCGACCGGCACGTTGACGAAGAAGATCCATTCCCAGGAGAGGCTTTCGACCAGGAAGCCGCCGAGCAGCAGGCCGACGGCGCCGCCGCCCGCGGCGACGCCCGCCCAGACCGACAGCGCTTTGGTGCGTTCGCTGCCCTCACCGAAGGAGGTGGTGATGACCGAGAGCGCCGCGGGCGAGAGCATCGCGCCGCCGAGGCCCTGGATCGCGCGACCGATGATCAACTGCGTCTCCGAGGTCGCCAGGCCGTTGGCCAGCGAGGCCAGCGAGAAGACGACGACGCCGGCGATGAACAGCGTGCGCCTGCCGAGCAGGTCGGCGGCGCGTCCGCCGAGCAGCAGGAAGCCACCGAAGAACAGCGTGTAGGCGTTCACCACCCAGGCCAGCGAGCTGTCGCTGAAGCCGAGATCGTTCTGGATGGCGGGCAGCGCGACGTTCACGATCGTCGCGTCGAGCACGACCATGAACTGGCCGAAGCAGACGACGACCAGCGCGAGCCAGGGATTGAAGTGAGGGTGATCGCTCCGGTTCATGCCGGGCAATCTAGCACGAACCGGAGCGAGCGCTCCGTTAAAGCGGAGTTCCGACTCCGGAGAGTCGTCACACAGACGGGCCGGCGCGGCGCGCTCCTTGGATTAGTGCGTCACCGGCTCCGAACTGTGCGCTCTCGTCCTGGGATCCGGCGCTCTGGTCCGAAACGGCGGCGGTCGCAGAGGGGACCTAGGTCACTTGTCGGGATCCGGTCTCGATGTCAAGATCCCGCCTCATGCTTACCGCCCGTGATCGCGCGCCGCTCCCTCGCCGCCGCCTCCTACCGCTGACCGTATTCCTCGCCGCTGCTGTCGCGCTCTTGGCCTTCGCCGGAATCGCCGCCGCCGAAACGAAGATCGGCGAATACACCGGCGCGCCGAACCCTGAGATCCCCGCCGAAGCAAACGTCCTCGGTGCAACGACGGAATACGACTCGACCGCCGGGACTATGAACTTCACCGTCACGACCGCGGCCGAACCGCGGGCGGAAATCGAAGGCAAAGAAAACGAAATCCTTCTGATCGTCGGCTACGCCACCCTGCCGGTCTGCTCGCTCTCGGAGTTCGAAACGGGGGGAGGTAACGCCGGCTTCCCCGTTTTCGAGCTCGAGACGCCGTACTCGCAACAGTTGGCCGAGACGATCACGGGGGAAAGCCAGAAAGAAGTTGAAAGCGGCCCCGCCAACCTCGGACTGGGGGCCAAGACCGTCGAAGGTACGAAGACGACTCTCACTGCCCAATCGCCGAAAGCGGTCGGAAAGGCCTACACCTGCGGACTCATCGGCCTTGAGAACGTCGAAAACAAAGAAGAAGAATTCGTCGAAGACTTCGCGATCTTCCCTCTCTCGACCAAGGTGACCCCGCCCCCGGTGGTGACGCCGCCCGCGCCCGTCCAGACCTCACAGCCGGCGCCGGCGGCCGCGGCGCTCGCGATCGCGAAGGTCAAGAAACCGCTGAAGTTGAAGGCCGGCAAATGGGCCACCGTCAAGGTGAAGGTCACCAACACCGGCGGCAGCACCACCCCTCCGGGATCGCTGCAGTTGAAGGCGGCGAAGGGCGTGATCGTGAAGGGCGGCAAACAGAAGCTGCCGGCGCTGCTACCGGGCGGCTCGTGGACGGTCTCCTACAAAGTGAAGCTCACCACCAAAGCCAAGAAGACCTCTACGCTCCCACTGGTCGGGACCGCCGGGACCGTCAGCTCGAAAAGCTCGCTGGTCCTGAAGCTCGCCGGCGGCTGAGGCCCGGCGAGGCGACGCGGGCGGCGCCGAGCGCCCGCGTCGGCCAGAATCGGCGGCGTGTCCCTCGCCGTCGCCGCCCCTGACATCGAGCTGAGCGCAGCGCAGGCGCGGCGGGCGGCGATCGCGGCGCAGGGGCTGGCG
>JAOPZF010000217.1 GCA_025964255.1 Solirubrobacterales bacterium
GGCCTCAGCGGGATGGCCTTCTACCTCTTCGCGATCGTCTTCTTCTGGACCCCGCCCCACTTCTGGGCGCTCTCGATCCTGATGAAGGACGACTACGCGGCGGCGCGGATCCCGATGTTGCCGGTGGTCGCCGGGGAGGACGAGACGCGGCGCCAGATCATGCTCTACACGGTGCTGCTCTACGCGGTCACCCAGTTGCCCTTCTGCGCCGGTGGCCTCGGGATCGCCTACCTCGTCCCCTCGATGCTCCTCGGCGCCGGCTTCATCGGCTTCTCCTACATGCTGCTGCGCACCAAAGAACGCCGCTGGGCGCTCCGCACCTACCTCTTCTCGCTGCTCTACCTGGCGCTGCTCTTCGTCTCGATGGCCGTCGCCGCCCACGCCTGATAGAAATCACCCCGTGGACCGCGAGACCGCACGCAGAAATATGACCGCCGGCCTGGTTGCCGGGGGCTTCGCGGCGGGGATCTTCGCGCTCTGCTTCATCGTCGCCCTGCTCTACATCGCCCATTGATGAGCGAGCAGCGTCATATCCCGGAGCCCGGCGAGACGATCTCGACGCCGTCCCCGTCCTGGGGCCCGGCTGTCTTCGTCCTCGGCGCGACCGGCGCCGTCGTCGGCATCTACGCCAACGGCTTCGCCTTCTCGGCCTTCGTCTGGTCCTACATCGGCATCGTCATCATGCTGTTCGGCTTCCGGATGATCGTCAAGCGGGGCGAGCGCAGCTACTTCACCCTGCCGAACCGCCAGCACGCGCCCAGCGCCTCGCTGCCGATCGAGCAGATCAAGTTCGAGTCTCGGCCCACCGAGACGCAGCAGCGCCCCTGAGAACGCCTCTCAGCGCCTCTGGCAGCGAGTTCGTCGTGCCGATCGGCTCCTCAGTTGATGCCGCCGCTCAGTCGAACGGCAGCATCGCGTTGATGCCGGTCGCGAGGCGGCCGATGATCAGCGTCTGGATCTGCGAGGTGCCCTCGTAGAGGGTGGTCACGCGGGCGTCGCGCAGGTATCGCTCGACCGGGTAGTCGTCGACGTAGCCGGAGCCGCCGTGGACCTGGATCGCCAGGTTGGCGCATTCGACCGCCGACTCGGTGGCGAACAGCTTCGCGACTGACGTCTCCATCGTGTTCGGCTTGCCTTCGTCCTTCAGCGTGCCGGCGCGGAAGACCAGCATCCGCGCCGCGTCCCGCTTGAGGATCATTTCGGTGATCATCTGCTGGACGAGCTGGAAGCGGGCCAGGGGGACGCCGAACTGCTTGCGCTCTTTGGCGAAGTTGACCGAGGCCTCGACGCAGCCTTCCATGATCCCGACGCAGCCCGCGGCGACCGAGTAGCGGCCCGCCTCGAGCGCCGTCATCGCCACCTTGAAACCGTCGCCGACCTGGCCGAGCAGGGCGTCGTCGCCGACCTCGACCGCGTCGAGCGAGAGTTCGGCGGTGTCGGAGGAACGCAGGCCCAGCTTGCCGTGGATCTCGGCAGCGGAGAAGCCGGGCGTGTCGGTGGGGACGAGGAAGGCGGCGAGCCCCTTGTGTTTCAGCTCCGGGTCGGTCTGGGCGAAGATCAGCGCCAGCTCGGCGTGGTTGCCGAGCGAGATCCACATCTTCTGGCCGCTGAGCGACCAGCCGGAGTCGGTCTTCGTCGCCCGGGTCCGCAGGTTGGCGGCGTCGGAGCCGGTGTCGGGCTCGGTCAGGCCGAAGCAGCCGAGGATCTCGCCGGAGGTGAGTCCCGGCAGCCAGCGCTGCTTCTGCTCCTCGGTGCCCCAGTGCTCGATCGGGTTGGAGACCAGCGAGGTGATCACCGAGACGACCGTGCGGGCGGAGGAGTCGGCGCGGCCGATCGCCTCGACGATCAGTCCGTAGCCGAGGTAATCGAGGCCGCGGCCGCCGTAGGCTTCGGCGACCGGGGCGCCGAGGAAGCCGACCTCGCCGAGCTTGCGCGCCAGCTCGCGGTCGAAGCGTTCGGCGCGGTCGTTCTCGCGGACTCGGGGGACGATCTCCCGGTCGGCGAACTCGCGCGCGGTCTCGGCGATCAGCTTCTGCTCGTCGGTGAGGTTGAAGTCCATCCCTGCCTCCTCTGTCGTGCGGCCCCCGCCGCTGGTTTCTGCGGCGCCCCCGCCGCGGTTCGGTGCGGCACCCGGCCGCGAAGTCTCAGTTGACGGCCGCTTCGAGCTCGGCGTCGCGGGCGGCGGCGAAGGCCTCCTGCGCGGCGCGGGTGCGCGGGCCGGGCGCCGCCGGCAGGGCGACGCCGTCGATCGAGGCGACCGCCTGCAGTTCGCGCGTGGTCGAGGCGAGGAAGGCCTCATCGGCGGCCTTCACCTCATCCAGCGTCCAGGCGCCCTCCTCGACCCCGGGGACCGCGCGCATCAGGCGGTCGCGGGTGATCGAGGCGAGCACGCCCTCGGCCAGCAAGGTGGTGCGGAGGGCGCCCTCGGCGACCCAGAAGATCGATGAGGTCGGCGGCTCCAGGACGATGCCGTCGGGGCGGACCAGAAGCGCCTCTCCGGCGCCCGTTTCCTTGGCCAGACGCGTCGCCAGCATGTTGCCGCCGTAGGACAGCGACTTGACCCCGTTGAGGACGATCGTCGGCTGGTAGGTGACCGACTGCAGCTTGATCGTCTCGTCGTGGTGGGGGATCGGCTCGGTGGCGGCGATGCGGCGGCCGCCGCGGGTCACGATCACGCGCATCTGCCCTTCGTACGGGCCGGCTTCGGCGAGCAGTGCCTCGATCTCTGCGAGCAGTGCCATGCGGTCGAACTCGAGGCGCAGGGCGGCGGCGGAGCGTTCGATGCGGGCGACGTGGTCGGCCATCGCGAAGGGACGGCCCGCGTAGACGCGGATCACCTCAAAGGCGCCGTCGCCGCGGTAGAGGCCGTCGTCCTTGAGGCCGATCGTCGCCTCGGCGGTCGCCGTGATCTTGCCGTCGACGCTGGCCAGCTCGGTGAAGTCGCTCATCGCATCGAGGCTATCTCAAGGCCCGCCACAGGTGCGACGGGCGGGCGTATGCTGGAACGGTGCTGCTGCTGTTGGGGACGGTCGCGGTTCTCCTGTTCGTCGTCGGCGTCCTGGTCGCGGTCGGCCACTTCTACCCGGCCTCGGACGCCGAGCTGATCGACTGGTTCCCGACCCGGTCGCCCGAGGTCGAGGTCCAGAACGAGATCGACGACGTCCGCCAGATGCTCGAGGCGCAGAACGAGATGCGCCGCCGGCGCGGCGCCCACGAACTCACCGAGGCCGATGTCGAGGCGCGCGTGATCGAGGACGAGCGCTGGAAGTCGCGGATGCACCGCGGCATCTGAGTCGCCCAAGGTCACTTTTAAGAGTGAAGCGATCGGTAGAATCCGCGGGTGGCCATCGCCGGATACGCCAGCTCGCCGTGACCCGCTTCCCCGCCGGCCAAGCCGCCTGACGTGGCGCGCGCGCTGATCGTCGGCTGCGGTTGCAGCGGCCGTGCTCTCGGGTCCGAGTTGCTCGAGGAGGGCTGGGCGGTGCGCGGGACGAGTCGCGACGAGGAGGGGCTGGTGGCGATCGAAGAGGCCGGGATCGAGCCCGCCCGCGCCGATCCCGAGAAGCCGGCCACGATCCTCGACCTGGTCGACGACGTCGCCGTCGTGATCTGGCTGCTCGCCAACGCGACCGGGACCGACGAGGAGGTCGCCTCGATCCACGGGCCGCGGCTCGAAGGCCTGCTTGAACGCTTCGTCGAAACGCCGGTGAGGGGCTTCATCTACGAGGGCGTCGGGACCGTCGATCCGAAACTGCTGGCGGCCGGCGCCGAGCTGGCCCGCAAAGCCGAGCGCACCTGGCACATCCCGGTCACCGTGACCGAGACGTCGCGAGAGCACGGGCCGCGGTGGGTCGAGGAGCTCGAGACCGCAGTCGTCGAGATCCTCGCGCGGCGAGCGGGATGACCCCCTGAGCGAACCTCCCGCAGTTCGTGAGTGAAGGGGGTCATTCCGCTCGTCCCTCGCCAACCCGCTTGAGGAAGTTCCCCAAGATTCGGGCCGTCGCGCCCCAGATGAGTTGGCCTTCGACCTCGTAGGTGGGGGTATGGATGGGGACGCCGCGGCGGATTAGGCGGCGCATTTCGTAAGCGTCACGGAGGCGATCGAGGGAGAGAGTGAGGACGGTCTCGACCTCGGTTGGATTGGGATCAAGGCCGAGGTCGATCGGGTTATCGATAAGGCCGACGAAGGGTTGGATTCGGTAGCCGGTGACGAAGGTGGAGACGGGGGGCAGGGCTCCGACGATGGTGACGCCGCTCGGGTCGAGGGCGATCTCCTCTTGCGCCTCGCGCAGGGCGGTCTGCTCGAAGTCGGCGTCGCCGGGATCGTGGCGGCCGCCGGGGAAAGAGATCTCACCGGCGTGACGGCGCATGTCGGCGCGGCGCTCGGTGAAGATCAGGCCCGGTTCGTCGGGCCAGCCGTAGAGCGGCAGCAGCACCGCCGCGTCGGTATCGCCGTGAGCCTCCATCGTCCCGGCCTCCTCGGCGCTGAGCAGAAGCGCGGCGATCTCTTCGGTCGGGCTCAAGATCCCATCATCCCTCTGCCGGCTTCGGCGGCGGGGCGCGGAGCAGGGTGGGGGCGACGGCGAGGATCACGAGCACCCCGCCGACCGAAGCGACGGCGAAGGCGAAGCGGGGGGAGGTGGCGTCGACGACGAGGCCGCCGAGGCCCATCGCGATGCCGAGGCCGAGCGAGGTCGCGCTCGAGATGAAGCCGTAGACGCGGCCGATCATGCCGCGCGGCACCCGCTGCTGGACGACCGTTTCCATCGCCACGATCTCGATCGCGTTGCCCGCTCCGGCGACTGCCTCGAACGGCGCCAGCACCGCCACATTGGGTGCGATCGCGCCGCCGAACGAGCCCGCCGTGCTGAGACCGCAGGAGAGGACGTAGAGGCGCGTGGCCAGCCAGTTGCCGCCGCGGCCGCGGAGGATCCAGAGGCTGCCGACCAGCATGCCGATGCCGAAGACGGCCTCGATCACGCCGTAGGCGAGGGCCGAACCTTCGAGCGTTTCGCGGACGAGGAAGACCAGGGCGACGTTGTCGACGGCGATGAAGGCGACCAGCAGGAAGAGCGACGCCGCCATCGCCCGCAGCACCTTGTCGGCCCAGACGAAGCGCATGCCGGTGGCCGCCGAGGCGACCAACCCCTCGCGCTCGGCGTCCTCGATCGGCGGGGTCGGCGGCACCGCGCGGGTGAGCAGCGCCGAGCCGAGGAAGGTGACGGCGTTGACGAGGAGCGCCGCCCCGGGGCCGATCGTGACGAAGAGGAGGCCGCCGACCAGCGGCCCGACCGCGACGTAGAGGTTGGTCGCGAGGCCGAACAGCGCGTTCGCCGGGATCAGCTCCTCGGGCTCGACCAGGTTGGGGACGATCGCCGTGCGGGCCGGGCCGTAGGAGGTCTGCAGCACGGTCGCGAGGGCGGTCAGCGCGATCAGGAGGCCGAACGAGGGCAGCGTGGCGACCAGGGCGTAGAGGATCGCCTGGCCGACGTCGCAGCCGACCAGCAGCGTTCGCAGGTCGACCCGGTCGGCGACGCCGCCCGCCAACGGGCCGAGCAGGCGCGGCGCGTTGGCGGCGATCAGGAAGGCGGCGACCGCGGTGCCGGTCCCGCGCGTCTGCTGGACGTAGAGGGTGAGCGCCGTGTTCGCGGCGCCGGAGCCGATGTAGCTGAGGGCGACGGCGCCCCAGAGGGCCCGGAACTGGCGATGGTGGCGAAGCAGCGCGAGCGCGCCGCTCAGGCCCATCAGTCAGGGGCGCGTTCGACGACGGTGATCTCGGCGCCGTGCTCGAGCAGCTTGTGGACCGGGCACTTCTCGGCGATCACCATCAGCTTGCGGCGTTGCTCGTCGTCGAGGCCCACCGGCAGGGCGACCTCGACCACGAAGTGGGTGGGGACGGCGTGGGGCGGCACGTCCTCGCTTTCGGAGCTCATGTCGACGGCGACCTCGAGGCCGGGGAGGTCCCAGCCTTTGCGCTTCGCGTAGAGCTCGATCGTGATCGCGGTGCAGCCGGCGAGGCTGCTCGCGAGCAGGGAGCTGGGGCGCGGGCCGGTGTCGGTGCCGCCGTCGGCGGCGGGCTCGTCGATGACGATCTCGCGGCCGTCGCCGAGGTCGACCTCGTGCGAGTAGCCCGCGATCCGGCGAGCGGTGACGTGGGCGTGCATCAGCGGCCCCGTCCCTCGAAGAGCGCCGGGTCATCGACGTCGATCCAGCGGGCCATCGCGTAGGCGAGGTCGGAGGCGCGGTTGACGAAGTGGACGAGGGTCTCGGAGGCGATCTCGCCTTCACCGACGAGGGTGGAGACGTGGCGCTCGGCGCGGCGGATGACGGTGCGGGCGACGTCGAGGTGGGCGGAGATCAGGTTGCCGCCGGGGATCACGAACTTCGGCGGCAGCGTGACCTCGGCCATGTAGCGGTCGATCAACGCCTCGGCCTCCTCGACCATCGCCGGGGTGACGCGGCTGACCCCGTCTTCGAGGCGGTCGGCGGCCTCCGGCGCGGTCGCCAGCTCGGCTCCGGCGACGAAGAGGTCGTCTTGGAGGCGGAGGATGTCGGCGGCCAGCTCGTCGGCGCCGGAGTCGGTGCAGAGGGCGCGGGCGACGCCGAGCGTCGAGCAGGCCTCGTCGAAGGTGCCGTAGGCCTCGGTGCGGGCGCTGTCCTTGGCGACCCGGCCGCCATACCAGAGCGAGGTGGTGCCGTCGTCTCCCTTCCTGGTGTAGATCTTGACCACGCGAAGATCCTAGAGCGCGGGCTCAGCCAACCGGGCTGAAGACGAAGCCGGTCATCACCTTGGGGAAGAAATAGGTCGACTTGGGCGGCATGTTCTCGTCGGTCGCGGCGACGGCGCGGACCTGCTCGATCGGCACCGGGCGGAGGATGAAGGCGAGGTCGTAGATCCCGTTCTCGGTCATCTCGATCGCGTGCTCGACGCTCTTGGCGTACTCGAGGCCGCGGCGCTCGGTGATGTCCTCCTCGCTCATCCCGGCGAGCCCCTCGAGCACGAGGGTCTCGAGGATCGCCGAGTCGAGCCGGCGATAGGCCTCGGGTTTGCCGTCGAGGCGCGCGTCGAGGGCGTCGATGTCGCGGAGTGCGAGCCGGTACGCCTTGCCGTCGGCGGCGTCGAAGAGGCCGAAGACGCCGGTCCCCTCGGCGGCGGCCGGGTCGAGCTCCTCTGGGGTCACCTCGGTGACGTCGAAGGTGTCGCGGAGGCCGGCGAGCAGGCGCTCGCGGCGCGCAGGGTCGCCGGCGAACCCGGAGAGCAGGCGGTGGGTGGGGAAGACGGTGAGGCCGGGATCATCGAGCCCGGTGAGTGCCATCAGCGTGTAGTTCTGCGGGCCCTCGCCGCCGACCTCGTCGCGGTAGGCGCGGGCGGTCTCGTAGCGGTGATGGCCGTCGGCGATCAGGAGTTGGGCGCCGGCGAGCCGGGCGACCACCGCGGCGACGACGTCCGGGTCGGCGACCCGCCAGACGCGGTTGACGGTGCCGTCGGGGTCGGTGACCTCGCCCCAGGGCTCGGCCGACAGGGCGGGCTCGACCAGCGGCCAGGGGTCCTCGGTCGAGAGCGAGAAGATCGGCGAGAGGTTCAGTCGCGTCGCCCGGGTCAGCTCGAGGCGGTCGCGCAGCGGGCCGGGGTGGGTGCGCTCGTGGGGGCGGACGGTGCCGGTCTCGTAGTCCTCGACCCGGACTCGGACGAGGACCCCGTGGCGGGTGTGCGCGGTGCCGTCGGGAGCGGTGTAGTCCTGCGCCAGCGCCCAGACCGCGTCGTCGGAATCCGCGACGAGCACACCCTCGGCGCGCCAGGCGTCGATCCGCCGCGCCGTGTCCTCGTACGGATCGCCGACCGGCTGGCTGGCGGGGTCCTCCGGGTCGAACGGCTTCGGTAGATCGATCGCCACCGCGTTGTAAGGAGAGCGTCCCAGCAGCCGCATCCGCTCGCCCGCGTCGATCACGTCGTAAGGCGGCGAGGCGACCCGGTCGAGCCCCGCGACCTTCCCGAGGTCGTAGTGCAGCGCTCTGAGCGGTTTGACGTCGGCCATGGCCCAGAAGCTAATTCATCGGCCAAATCCGCTTACACTGGCCACGTCGGGGCGTGGCGCAGCCTGGTAGCGCGCTGCCTTTGGGTGGCAGAGGTCCCCGGTTCGAATCCGGGCGCCCCGACTTCCTTCGGTCAAGGAGCTCCGTGTGGAGTCCTGGTCCCTCGGGGACCAAAAGTCGACACGCGTACTTGTCGGTGTGCTCAGCCGCGGCCGGCGCCGGTGGTGTCGGGCTCCGGGGGCCGGGGGTCTTTGGGCGGCTCGGGGCGGCGATCCTCGGGGACGTAGACCAGGTGCGAGGCGGCGTCGTCGCGCAGCAGGCAGCGCGGGCATAGCTCGATGTGCGCAAAACGCGCCGAGTTGAACCTGCTTCCACAGCGTTCGCAGAGGTAGATCGTGGGCTCCGTTCCGAGGCCTCCCTAGCCTGGCGGTTGCAGCCTATCCCTTCAGGGACTCCGTCTCGCTGCCGATTATCAGGGGGACGATGTTCGAGCAGCAGGACTCCAGCCAGCGCCGCACCGAGCGGGCCGCCTTCGAAACCGACCGGTTGCTGATCGTCGGCGACGTCACGCTGCCGCCGGAGGGGTACAAGAGCCGCTTCTCGGACTCCCTGAACCGCGACGAGCTCGAGTTCGTCTCTTTGACCAACTGCGAGCTCACCTCGTTGACCGACGGGACGACGCGCCATCAGGACTTCCTGATGCTCTCCAAGCGCCACATCCGGCTCGCATATCCGGTCGCCGACGAGTCGCCCGCAGGGCCCCCAGAGCCCCCGCGGCCCTAGCGTTCAGTTCACAGTCTTGTTAGACCTGGGGCGTAGCCTTCTTCCTAGAACTTAAGAGAGGAAAAGGACCGCATGAACTCGATTGGGAAGCTGATGATGATGCTGAACCCCGACAAGACCCAGATGATCGCCCCCGAGGACGCGCTGCCCGGCCGCAGCGAGCCCGACTTCGTCGTCCCCGAGACCCACGCGGTCCTCGGCACTCCGCTGAAGCCGCCGTTCCCGGAGGGCATCGAGGTCGCCTACTTCGCCCTCGGCTGTTTCTGGGGCGCCGAGCAGCTCTATTGGGGACTCGGCGGCGTCTACTCGACCGCGGTCGGCTACCAGGAGGGCGTCACTCCGAACCCGAGCTACGAGGAGGTCTGCAGCGGCAAGACCGGCCACGCCGAGGCGGTGATGGTCGCCTACGACCCGGACCAGGTCTCCTACGAGGACCTGCTGAAGGTCTTCTTCGAGGAGCACAACCCGACCCAGGGCATGCGCCAGGGCAACGACGTCGGCACCCAGTACCGCAGCGGGATCTACTTCGTGAACGACGCGCAGAAGGAGACCGCCGAACGGGTCGCCGCCGCCTACGGCGCCGACCTGCGTAGCGCGGGCAAGGAGTCGGTGACGACTGAGATCGCCCCGGCCGGCCCCTTCTACTACGCCGAGGACTACCACCAGCAGTACCTCTACAAGGTCCCGAACGGCTACTGCGGCCTCAAAGGGACCGGGGTTGCCTGCACGATCCCGACGCCTGCCTGAGTGCTCAGGGCGCCCCTCGGGGCGCCCCCGCAGAACCGGCGACGGACGCGGTGAATAGCATCACGCGACCGTGGCACCCTCCTTCGGCTCCTACATAGCCGGCAGCCTCTCCGTGATCGGGATCGTCGCCGGTCTCGGCCTCGGCGGCTACTGGTTACGACGCTGGATCGTCCCCGAATTCTCGGGGGCGCTGGCTCGCCTTGCCGACGCGACCCTCGCGGTCGCCCTGTTGGTCATCTCGCTGGAGGTCCTCGGCACGCTCAGCATCCTGCGTTTCGGCTGGATCATCTGCTTCACGATCGCCGTCGGGCTCGGCGCGGCGCTGCTCGGCTACTGGAAAGCGCCGGAGCGGGGCGAGGAAGTCAAAGCGCCCCCGGTCGTCAAATGGGCGCTGATCCTCGCCGTCGCGGTCGCCTCCTTCACGATGGCCGAGTGGACGTTCCCGTCCCAGCTGAACCTGGACCAGGGGATGTTCGGCGGCGACACGACCTGGTACCACATGCCGCTCGCGGCGACGATGGCGCAGGAACACTCGACCGTCCATCTGCACTTCACCGATCCGCTCCGCCTCGCCGTCTGGTTCTACCCCCAGACCTCGGAACTCATCCACGGCGCCGCGATCGTCCTCTTCAAAACCGACTGGCTCTCGCCGCTGATCAACCTCTTCTGGCTGGCGATCGCGCTGCTCGGCTGCTGGTGCATCGGCCGCCCGTACAAGGTCGGTCCGGCGACGCTGGTCGCGGGCGCGATCGTCCTCGATTCGGGGGTGATGATCGCCACCCAGCCAGGGGAAGCGCGCAACGACATCATGGGCCTCGCCTTCCTGATCGCCTTCGCGGCCTTCCTCATCAACGGGCATCAGCGACGAGCGCCGCAGGAAGGGTCGGCGGTCCAGGACGCGCCGGAGACCAACGCGCCGCTGCTCGACAAGGGCCCCTTGGTGCTGGCCGGGATCGCGGGCGGGTTGGCCGTCTCGGTGAAGACGACGTTCCTGGTGCCGGTGATCGCGATCGCCGTCCTCGTCTTCCTCTTCAGCGGCAAGGGCCGGCGCTGGACGACCTTCTGGATCCTCGGCCTGTCGATGCTGATCAGCGGTGGCTACTGGTACGTGCGGGCGGCGATCAAGACCGGCGGCAACCCGATCCCGATCACCAAATTCGGGCCGCTTCACCTGCCGGTGCCGGACCAGATGCCGCTCGACCCGCGGCCGCGCTTCGCCGTCGCCCACTACCTCACCGACGCGACGGTCTACCGACGATGGTTCTTCCCGCAGTTAGAGAACGCGCTCGGCCCGCTCTGGCCGCTGATCCTGATCATGGCCGGCGCCGCCGCGGTGTTCATCGTCTGGCGCTCGAAAAACAAGATCCTGCGGGTGCTCGCTGCCGCGGCACTCCTCACCGCGATCGTCTACGTCTTCACGCCGCTGACCGCGGCAGGTCAGGAAGGCGCCCCGACCGGCTTCTTCACCAACACCCGTTATCTGATCCCGGGGCTGGTCCTGGCGATGGTGATGCTGCCCTTGGCGCGTCCGCTTCGGGCGCCGGAGCGGCGCGCGCAGATCACGCTGATCTTCCTCGGGGTCATCTATTGGGTCACCGTGTTGACGACGCCTCAGTGGTACACGACCTACCTCTTCGGGACGATCTTCCTGACCCTTGCGCTGGTCTGGGTGCCGGCTGCGCTCGGTCTGGGGCGCTCGCGTGGGGTCCTCTCGCGGCGGATCGTGATGATCGCCGGGGCGGTGGTGCTCCTGGCCGCGGTGGTGTTGGGGCGCGCGCAACAGGTGCAGTACGCCGACCAGCACTACACCAACACGGGGCTGTTCCTCCAGGACGGCGGCCCGAAACAAGCGTACGCCTACGCCCAGAGACTGCAGCACCAGCGGATCGGGATCGTTGGCGACAGCGAGATCATCTTCGGCCAGTACGGCTTCTTCGGCAATCCGCCGACCAACGAAGTCGACTACATCGGTGTGCCCGGCCCACACGGTTCCTACCGCCTGGCGACCACCTGCCCGCAATTCATCGAACGGGTCAACGCCGGTAACTACAACTACCTGATCATGTCCCGCGCTACCGAGGACTCGAGGGAAAGCCCCGAATACGGTCACTTCTACTTCCCCGTCTACGAGTGGGTGAAAGACGATCCGGCGCTGGAACTGAAAGTCGAAGAGCCGACGATCCAGCCGCAGGCGGACTACGTCTTCAAGGTCAATGGCCAGCTCTCGGCGCAGTCGTGTCCGACCAAAGCGCAGGAAGACCTCTTCGAAGAAGAAGAAGCGCAGGAAGAAGTCGCGCAGGAAGCGGAAGCGCAACAGGAAGAAGAAGAAAAGAAGGACGCCGAAGCGCCGGAAGAAGAAGGGGAAGAAGCGGAAGTCGAATAGGTCTTCGACCCCCGTGAGTTCGCAGAAACCCGCGGATAGCGCGGGAAAGTGCGAACGCGTTCAGCCGAGGGCGTGGGTGCGGATCAGCTCGGCGGAGCGATCGGGCTGCTCCCACCAGAACATGTGGCCGACGTCCTTGAGCAGCTCGAGGTGCGCGCCGGGGATCAGCGAGGCGATCAGCTCCCCGTTGGCGACCGGGATCATCTTGTCGGCGGTCCCGTGGACGACCAGGGTCGGTGCCGCGATCTCGGCGAGGCGGACCTGGGTGTCATGGCCGGCGATCGCCTGCATCTGCAGCTGGACGGTCGCGTGACGCGCCGGGAGCGCTCCAGCCATCGCGGTGAAATCGGCGAAGTGGGACTCGTCGGCGCGGAAGCCGGGGGAGAGGTTGACCTCGTAGGCGGCTTTGAAGACGCGGTCGAGGTCGGCCGAGGAGAACGCCTCGAGCAGCGGGCCGGCGTCCTCGGGCGCGATCAGCGAGGAGCCGGGGCCGCCGGGGTAGGTGCAGCCGAGAGTCAGCGAGCGGAGGCGGTCCGGCGCGGCGAGCGCCAGCTCCTGCGCGGTCATGCCGCCCATCGAAATGCCGAGGACGTGGGCGGTCTCGAGGCCCGCCGCGTCCATCACCTTGAGCGCGTCGGCGGCGAGCTCGGCGATCGTGAAAGGCTCGGCCGCCTCGGCCGAGTTGCCGATCCCGCGGTTGTCGTAGACGACGCAGTCGAAGTCGGCCTCCAGCCGCGACATAAACGGCTCGCCCCAGGCGAGATGGGTGCCGCTCATACCCTGGATCAGGAGCAGCGGCTCGCCTCGCCCACGGCGCTCCCAGTAAAGCTCGGCCCGTGCGTCCCCCGCCGTCGGCACGCCGCGATCGTATGTCACCGGGGCCGAGTGCGCCACAATCCCCGCCGTTGCCCCCGTAGCTCAGCTGGATAGAGCATCGGACTTCTAATCCGACGGTCGCTGGTTCGAATCCAGCCGGGGGCACTTCCTTGGACGGACGGTGTCCGATGTTGGGATCTAGCCCGCGGCTCGCTCGTGTGAGAGCCAGCGGTGGCGGTCTCTGCGGCGTTCTGCTTTCACGAAAGCGGTCAGCTTGTGCGGCTTGCAGAGAAGGCAGCCGCTTCGGCGATGCTTCGGGCGTTTGCGCTTGTGGTGGGCCATGAGGCTCAGGCTAGCTTCCTCGCCGACGGGTCTGCCATGATTTCCGGCGATGGAGCAGCCGGCGCACATCAAGGTCAGCGGCGCTCTGGAGGGTGAGTTCATCATCACTGAGGAGCGCAACCCCAACGAGTTCGTGATCACTCGCGACACGTCTTGGCAGGCCATGCTCGGTGAGGGCGAGCGTGAGGCCACCGACGAGGAGATCGCCGCCCTAGAGGCAGAGCACGGGCCGTTTCAGCCGGCAGACGGCGAGGGGTAGTCCGGAGCGGAGGCGCTGCGGGAGGCTCGCAGTCAGTTCGAGCGAGACGGTGTCGGGATCAAGGCCCTGCGCCGCTGCGATCCCGAAGGGCGCGATGGGACCAGGTTGCCAGCTTGCTTCAAGGTCTATCTGCCGGTGCCGAGTGGGAAGTTCGGCATGGTCCTCCGCTTCGTCCGCGACGGCGATGGACTCGCGCTTCGCTATCTCGCATTCGGCGTCCGTCACCACCCTCGCGACTCCAACGCGCAGAGCGTCTACACCGTCGCCCACCGCCGGCTTCATGGAGAGCCTCATTAGCTGCTTCGACGGCTACGGAAACTCGGTCCCGAAATTGGTCCCCGACTCCAGCGAACTCAGCAGAACTCTTTGGACGTAATCGGCCCTATCAAGCCAGGTTCCTCCTGTTGAACAGGTTCCGGCAGATCTTCTAATCCGACGGTCGCTGGTTCGAATCCAGCCGGGGACATGACCGGGTCAGCGAGTCGTGTCGCTTCCGCTCAGGATCGCCTCGGCGACAAGTTGTGGATCGTCGGTCATCGGCACGTGGCCGCAGCCGTCGAGCGGGATGAATCGGGCGTCAGGCAACAGCTGGCGCGCGCGTTCGGCTTGTCGCCAGAAGAGAATCCGGTCGCGGCGGCCCCAGGCGATCGTGACGGGAGCGGCGGGCACGCCTGAGAACCGATAATCGCCGGCGGCTCTGACGCCCCTTCCGAACCCCGATGCCGTGGCCATCGCATGGCCGCTCGTGACCGCGCTCTGGGCCGACATCTGCCACGGCCTGCCGAGGGCCTGCCAGAGGGCGATCGTGCGAACCACGCGGCTCCTGAACACGACCGGCGCCACTGGGCTGAGGGCTTTCGCTCCCAGTCGGGTCACGCGCAGGGAGACGGATCCGTAGGCGAATTCCCAGCGGCTGTAGAACCCGACTGGCGACAACGCGGTCGCGCTGGAGACCACGCCGCTCTTGGCGAGCTCCAGTGCGACGCCGCCCCCGAGCGAGTTCCCCGCAACGTGGGCGGGACCGAGGTCGCGCTCGCCCATCCGTTGCGCGACCGCCTGGGCCAGTGCGGGGATCGTGGGCGCCACCTCGGCGGAGGACCCGCAGCCGGGGAGGTCGATGGCGAAGACGCGCCGATGCGGTGCTAACAGTGGGACCACCGAATCCCAGGCCGCCCGGCTGCCGCCGGTCCCGTGGATCAGGATCAGCGCAGGCCCGTCACCCTCGCTATCCCAGCTCAGCATCGCCCGGGTCCTAGGTACTTTGGTAGAGCGGACCGTCGCCACCCTCGGGCGGCGTCAGTCGACCGCCCTTGGCGGTGATCGCGCCGCACTGGACGCAGTTGGTGTAGTTGACGACCACCTCGACGTCGCCGGTCTCGGGTTGGCCCTCGGGGATCTCGTATACACCTGCCGGGCACATCCACTCCCAGGTCTCGGCGATCTCGCGCGGCACCTGCTGTCGCACGCGAATGTGGTTCGGCGCGTCGTCGCGGGTCGCGTTGCCGGTGATGAAGACGCTCGAGAGCTTGTCGAAGGTGTGCTGACCGTCGGGCTTCGGATAGGAGTCCTTGCTGTCGCCGATGAACATCGGCCTGGCGTCGTTGCGGTGTAGCTTCCAACGGCCCCCGGGGAAGCGCCCGCCGGTGACGATCATCATGCCGACCAGGGGCATCCCTTTGAGTAGCCCTTTCTGGAACGGCTGACGGGCGTTTCGCTGCTTGTAGAGATCCTTCCCGACGATCGAGTCGGCGACGGCATCCTCGTAGGCGGAGAAGTCCTCGGTCCCGCCCTTCAGCGATGCGTAGATCGCCTCGGCGGCGAGCATCCCGGACTTGATCGCGTAATGGACCCCCTTCAGTGCGGTCAGGTTCATCATCCCGGCGGCGTCGCCGACCAACACCGCCCCGGGCGCCGAGAGCTTCGGCATCGCCCAGTAGCCGCCGGCAGGGAGCGCCTTCGCCCCCCAGCTCACCCGCTCGCCGCCCTCGAGCACCTTGCGGACCATCGGGTGGGTCTTGAACTCCTGCAACAGGTCGTGGGCCGAGGTGGTCGCGTCGGCGTAGTCAAGGTCGACGATGAAGCCGATCGAGACGAGATCCTCGCCCGTCTTCTCGTCCTTCATCGGGTAGATCCAGGAGCCACCGATCTGCCCGTACCTGGAGGAGATCTTCAGCGGCCAGCCGCCGACGGTGTGGATGACCCGATCGAGCGGCTGCTTCACCTTCCAGACCTCTTTGACCCCGAGCTCCCAGACCTGTGGTTCGCGTCCCTCGGCGAGGCCGAGCTCCTTCACCGTGGCATCGCTCAGGTGGCCCCAGCAACCCTCGGCCAACACGGTGGCCTTGGCCGCAATGTCGGTTCCCGGCTCGAAGTTGCCGAGCTCCTCGCCCTCTTTCCCACGACCCTTGTCGCCGGAGCGCACGCCGAGGACCGCACCGTCGGAGACGATCACCTCCGTCGCGGAGGTCTCGGTCAGGACGTAGGCGCCGGCCTCCTCGGCCTGGCGCTGCATGTAGCGGCAGAGCGCCGAGACGGAGATCACCTCGTTGCCGTGGTTGCGCAGCGGCGGCGGCGGTGGGATGCGGAGCTTCCGCTTCCCGTTCGGCAGGAGGTAGATCGCCTCCTTGCGAACCTCGCCGAAAGCGAAGCCCTCCCGGCGCCAGTCCTCTCGACCGAGATCGGGGAAGAGCTCTTCGAGCGGGGCGGGGCGCATGACGGCGCCGGAGAGGTTGTGACCGCCACAGACCTTCGCCTTCTCGATGACGGCGATCGGGACCTCTCCGAGCTGCTCGGTGGTCTCGGGGTCGTCAGCGAGCAGTTGCATCAGGCGGTTGGCGCAGGCGAGACCGGCGGTGCCACCTCCGACTATCGCCACCCCGACCTCGATCCGCTCGTCCGGGCCGTCGAGGGACCGCTTGACGAACTCACGGGTCGGATCGACCTCGGGCGGAAAGTCCGCCGGGACAGCGACCTGTTCCCTGGCTGTAGAAGCCATCTATGCGACACCATATCGTGTCGATTGACAAGTCAGTCGACTGTGTAGCGTCGACGCCGCCGGTCGATCGATGGACGCGCTTGCAGGCCGGTGCCCGTGCAGGTGGTCCAGGAAAAGGGCTTCGAAGGAGACGTCCTGCCTGCCCACGGCAACGGCTGGCCGTCCTACGTCGTCGAAGCGTCGCGTGAAATGGCTGCCGGGCATCTGCGTCGGCGCCCGGCGGTCAAAAGGATCTATGAGAATGGTGTCCTGTTCGGCGTGGGCACTCCGAAGAATGCCGCTCCGGTCAGCGTCCTCGGGTGCCATATCGGCGGCTGAGGCAAAGAGGCGGGGGGTCTGGTGGAAGCGAAGATCGAGGAGCGGGCGTTGGCGGCGGCGCGGGCGGTCTCGGCCGAGCTTGGGGTGGCGTGCGAGGACGCCGAGGTGCTTAGCGCACGGAGCAACGTGCTCGTGCACCTGCGGCCGTCGCCTGTGGTGGCCAGACTGATGACGGGGACGGTGGTCCTGCACGACGATCCTGAGGTATGGCTGCGTCGCGAGGTCGGGGTCACGGAGTTCCTCGCGCCGACCGGGTTGGCGGTGAGGCCGAGCCCGCTGATCGCGCCCGGGCCATTCGAGCGCGACGGGTTGTGGATGACGTTCGTCGAGTTCGTCGAAGGCAGGGGACACCATGAGCGGCTCGGATCGGGAGACGACGCCGAGCGCTTTGGCCTCGCGCTGCGCGAGTTGCACGAGGCGCTCGCCCCGTACGACGGCGATCTTGCCGGGTTCGCCGACCTCGGGCGCGACATCGAGCGGCTGCGCCGGGCGCTGCGGCCCTCGGCCGAGCTGAGTGCTGAGCGGATCGACTCGCTGGGGGAGAGGCTCGCGACGCTCCGCGAGACGCTCTTCGCCACGTCCCTGCCGGCCCAGGCGCTCCACGGCGACGCGTCGGTCGGCAACCTCCTCCGTACCCCGGGCGGCGTCCTCTGGAATGACTTCGAGGACACCTTCCGCGGCCCTGTCCATTGGGACGTCGCCGGGTACCTGATCAGCCTCGAATGGCGCGGCGCCGACGACGCCTTCATCGACCGCGCCCTCGATGTCTACGGCGGCCTCGACCGCGAGCAGCTCGCTCCGTTCACCGCGGGCCACCAGCTCTACGACGAGATCTGGAGCGCCTACGACGCTCAGCGCCGGGGCTGAACCTCAGTGGGCGTAGACCTCGACCAGGTAACCGTCGGGATCGAGGACCTGGACGCGGATGAAGCGGCCGTCGTCCTGCCACTCGGTCTCGGTGACGCCCGCCGCGCGGAAGCGCTCGCGCGCGGCGTGGACGGCGGCCTCATCGGCGAGGCGGAAGCCGAAGTGGTTGGTGCGAGGAAGGTCGGTGGGGACGGCCTCGGTGTCGGACAGGGCGAGCTCGGACCCGTCGGCGGCGCCGAGGATCAACAGGTGCTGGTCGTCGAGGATGCGCTCGGTGAGGCCAAAGTGCTCGCCGTAGAAGGCCGCCGAGCGGGCGCGGTCGGCGACGGTCAGGGCGACGTGGTTGAGCGGCATCCCTCGCTCCTACCCGCGGTGTCCGACTCCGTCCCGGCGGGCTATAGGCCCGGGGGGTGGCGGGCGACGAAGCCTTCGGTGTCGGTCGGCTCGAGGTGCCAGCGGGGGCCGGTGCCGCGGGCGTCGCCGACGGTGTCCCAGCGCAGGCCGTCGATCTCCATGAAGGTGTGCTCGGCGTTGGCGTAGACCGTGATCCACTTGCCGGGGCCGGGTTCGCCCCAGCCCTCGAGCGAGCCCGAGGTGAGCGGTTCCGGGATCAGGCCGCCGCCGAAGAGGGCGTAGCTGACCGAGCCCGAGCAGTCGTAGCCGTAGGAGTAGAAGCTGGCGTGGCCGCCGCCCCAGACGTAGGGCCGGCCGACGATCGTGTTCGCCTGGTTGATCACTTTCTGCACCGCTTCGGGGGCGTCGGGCGGGGCGAGGGCGATGCCGGAGAGGAGGATCGCGGTCGAGCCGGGGTCGTCGACGCGGGTGTGGGCGAAGAGCTTGCCGCCGCCGCTCTTGGGGACCTTGGTGCCGTTGCTGCCCGCCGAGGCGGCCGGCATTTCCGACGGGTCTTTGACTTCTTCGACGACCGGCGCCGCCGCTTCTTCGACCGCCGCTTCTTCTTCGGCGGTTTCTTCGGCCGCCAGGGCGCGCTCCTTTTCGGCGATCTGTTCCTGGGCCTCGGAGAGGACGAGCGCGTGGCCGATCGCCTGGAGCGCCCGTTCGGCCTGCGTGCCGCCGAGCGCTTGGATCATCGTTTCGCCGACCTGGGAGAGGCCGGGGGCGGGGGCCGCGGGCGCGGCGAAGGCGCCCGGTGCGAGCAGCGCCGCCGTCGCCAGGGCGCACATCAGTGCCCCGGCTCCACGCCGGGCTCGCTGCCTGCTGCCGCTGCTTTCGGTTCTGCGCTGGTACCGCATCGTCTGGCCCTGACCACGGGAACCTTAGCCCCCGCGGCCGTCGCCGATGTGAACCGCCCGTTAGGTTCTCTTCCCGTTGAAAGTCCTGCTGATCCCGATCGCGATCGTCGCCTTCCTCGTCTTCCTGGTCGTCCTCGGGGCGATCGGGCTGGGCGTCTCCTTCCTGATCCTCGCCACGCTGGGGAAAATCTGGCGCTTGATCACCGGCGCCGGGCGGGTCGTCAGCAGGCGTGGGCGCGGGCAGCAGACCTGACGACTTCGAAGTCGCGCCCGGGGATCGCCTTCAGCGCGTCGAGTTCTTCGTCGTCCCAGCGCGGGTCGCTGGTGCCGGAGACGTACCAGTTCGATCCGTTGTCGGCGACGATCAGGCCGTATTCCTTCATCGCCACCGCGATCGCCCGCGCCGCCGGGCCCATGCTGCCGACCGGGTAGCCCGCCTTGAGGCGCAGCCGCAGTCCCATCGGCGGCGCCGCGCCGTCCGCGGTGTCGCCGGCGCAGTGGGACGCGGGGTGGATCCAGGCGTTGCGGGTGCTGTCCATGGTGACCCGGATCGCGTGGTCGACGTGGCCCGCCGCCGCTTCTTCGTAGCGGACGAGGCCGGGGAAGATCGGCAGGCCGGCGGCGTCTGCGGAGGTCCAGCCGTCGGGGCGGAGGGCGGCCGAGCGGAGGTCCCATTCGACCCCGGCGTCGGCGTCCCAGTGGGGCTTCGGCGTCGCCACGTAGCGGGCGTCGTAGAGCTCGAAGAGCTTGCAGGTGGCGCGGTCGACGACGAGGACGTGGCGATCGCCTTCGGCGTGGGCGCCACCCTCGACCGGCGCGCCGGCCGGGATCGGGAACGGGCCGGGGGAGCTTTCCGAACCGTAAGCGGTGTAGTGGATCGGCAGGTGCTTGGCGCCCGCGCCGACGACCGCGTAGGGGAAGCCATATTCGCGCGGCGAGCCGAAGTCTGGGTGGATCGCGGTGCCGCCGTGGGAGTCGATGTAGGCGATGACCTTGGCCGAATCGGCCGCGCGAGGCGCCTTGGCGATGTCCTGGTTCCAGGCCGCCTCGGTGCCGAGCGAGGGGGCGCGGGGGGAGAGCGACGCGGGGAAGACGGTGCAAGAGCCGAGGTCCCCGGACGTAGCCGCGCCGGCGCTGGCGGGGCCGGCGAGCAGCGGGACGGAGGTGGTGAGCGCGAAGGAGAGCGCCGCCGCGAGGGCGAGGGCCGCAGGGCCGCGACCGCTCACGCCCGGGCCCCCAAGGTGAGCTCGCGGTTTCCTTCGCTAAGCGGCCAGAAGTGCGAACTCGATCGGGTCACGGGCCGTCTGGAGCGTCGGTGCCGGGGAGGCCTTCGCGGACCGTCAGCTTGCCGATCGTGAGGTCGTCGACGACGAGCTCCTCGATTTCGACGCGGCCCAGTGTGGCTTCGTCGATCTTCAGGCGCCTGATCGAGAGGCGGCCGATCGCGAAGCCGCCGACCGCCACGGCGCCGAAGGCGGCGGCACCGACCGCGAGCGCTCCGACGGCCTCGGCGCCGCGCATCTCGGCGGCAGTGGCAACCGCGGCGCGCGCCTCGACGATCGCGGCGACGGCCCCGCGGGCCATGGCGCCGAGCGCGTCGGCCTTCCCATTGGCGGGTTGCCGGGCGCAGTGTTTCTTGCGAGCCATGCGCCAACCGTACCTTGGCGCCAAGCGATCCGGACGAAATTCGGGGAGCCGTCGAGGAGGCGGAAAGTCACGGCTTCTCATGCGTCCCGGCACCCTTCGGGGGGAGGAGAGACGTGCCGTTCGTCGCTTGTACCCCTATACGGCTACAAGCGACGAACGGCAGATCACGACATCTCAAGAAGAGAGGACGGACCGTGACGTTCCATGGCTCTTCGTCACGGACCTTGCACCTTCATGACTTGCCCGTCCCTTTTGACCTCTTGCCGCGTCTCTTTCTCCTTCGGGCGCCAGCTTCGGGGCGCGCCAGAACCTCTCCCGACTAGTGTGGCGCGGCCTTCTCGTCCTCGGCGATCGCCTGGGCGAGGCGCGGTTCGAGCTCGTCGAGGCCGTCGAGGTTGAGGTCCGGACCTGGGTCCTCGGCGCGCGCGACGGAGGCTTCGATGCCGTCGAGGAGCCAGTCGAGGCCGGGCTCGAAGCCGGAGTCGGGCGGGATGCCGAAGGGGTGCTGGCGGTCGCGTCGTCCGGCGATCTTCTTGATGATCGGGAGCTCACCCGCGTCGAGCGCGGCGGCGACCTCGGGGTCGGGGTCGCTGAGGTGGCGGAGCGCGTCCTTGCCCTCCGGCCCGAGCGAGTCGAGCATCCGCTGGCGCGCCCGCGCCCGGGTGCAGTAGCCGATCACGTAGTCGTCGATCGAGAGGAGGACGGCGCGGCTGGTCTCCGAGGGGAGGCCAAGGCGGAGGACGATGCCGATCGACTGCTCGACGTGGCGCAGGCGGTTGATCCGGGCGCGCGGCCTGCGCGGGGTCGCGTCGAGGCACCAGGGGTGCGCTTCGTAGGCGGCGCGGGTGCGGTCGGCGATCGCGCGGAGGGCGGCGCGCCAGTCTTCCGGCAGCGGCTCGGGGAGGAGCATCTCGGCGGCGACCGCGTCGCGCATCAGGTCGAGCAGCTCGTCCTTGGAGGCGACGTGGGTGTACGGGGTCATCGTCGCGACCCCGAGCTCGTCGGCGAGCCGCCGCATCGAGACCGCGTCGACCCCGTCGGCGTCGGCAATCCGCACGGCTGCGGAGACGATCTCGGCACGTTTCATCCGTACACTGTACAGTCCAGCATCCGTACAGCGTATGGCAGCCATCTCCGTCAAAGACCTCCGCAAACGCTTCGGCGACTTCGAAGCCGTCAAAGGCGTGAACTTCGAGGTCGAGACCGGCGAGGTATTCGGCTTCCTCGGCCCCAACGGCGCAGGCAAGACGACGACGATCAACATGCTCTGCACGCTGACCAAGCCGAGCGGCGGCAGCGCCGAGGTCGCCGGATTCGACGTGGTCAACGCACGCGATGACGTCCGCCGGCACATCGGCCTCGTCTTCCAGGACCCGACCCTCGACGGCTACCTCACCGCCGAGCAGAACCTGCGCCTCCACGCCGAGCTCTACGGGGTCGAATCCAAGGTGGTCAAGCCGCGGATGCAGCAGGTGCTGGAGATGGTCGGCCTCTGGGAACGCCGCGACGCGCAGGTGATGACCTTCTCCGGCGGCATGCGCCGACGGCTCGAGATCGCCCGCGGCCTGATGCACTCGCCCCGCGTCCTCTTCCTCGACGAGCCGACGATCGGCCTCGACCCGCAGACGCGAGCCTCGATCTGGGGCTACATCCGCCAGCTCCAGCAGAGCGAGGAGATCACGATCTTCATGACCACCCATTACATGGACGAGGCCGAGTTCTGCGGCCGGATCGCGATCATGGACGGCGGCGAAGTCGTCGCCCTCGACACGCCCGCGGCGCTGAAAGAAGCGGTCGGCGCGGACCGGATCCGGATCGAGACGGCCGACGACGAGAAGGCGATCGCCCGGCTGGGCGAGCACTTCGGGCTCGAGGCGACGGTGTCGGAGGGCGTCGTCAGCTTCGCCGTCGCCGACGGCGAAGAGTTCGTGCCGCGGCTCTTCGCCGAGCTCGAGGTGCCGATCAAGTCGGTCAGCCTCTCGCGGCCGACCCTCGACGACGTCTTCATGAACCACACCGGGTCGACGATCCGCGACGCCGAGGAGTCGTCCTCGAAAAATCGCAACCGCGCCGCGCTGCAGGCGATGGGAGGGGCAAGGCGATGAGCGACGCCGTCCCGGCCACCGCCGGCGCGCCCGCACCGCCGCCGACCGTCCAGGTCCGCGTCCCGCCGCGCAGCTGGCGCTCCGAGCTGCGCGCGATCAAGATCGTCTGGCGGCGTGAGCTGATCCGCTTCCAGAAGGACCGCATGCGGATCGTCACCTCGCTGGTCCAGCCGCTGCTCTTCCTCTTCGTCCTCGGCTCCGGCCTCCAGCAGCTCTCCGCCGCCAGCACCCACGGCGTCGACCTGAAGACCTTCATCTACCCGGGCGTCCTCTGCATCTCGGTGATGTTCACCGGCATGTTCTCGGCCGCCTCGATCGTCTGGGACCGCGAGTTCGGCTTCCTGCGGGAGATGATGGTCGCGCCGATCCGGCGCAGCTCGATCGTCATCGGCAAGGTCTTCGGCGGCGCCACCGTCGCCTCGCTGCAGGGGCTGATCCTGCTGGCGCTCGCCTGGACGGTCCACGTCCCCTACAGCCTCGGCCTGATCTTCGGCGTCTTCGGCCTGCAGCTGCTGCTCGCCTTCAGCATCACCGCGTTCGGCGTGATGATCGCGGCGCGGATCAAACAGATCCAGTCCTTCATGGGCGTGATGCAGATGATCGTCACGCCGATGTTCTTCATCAGCGGCGCGCTCTTCCCGTCCGGGGACCTGCCCGGCTGGCTCGCGGTGCTGAATCGCCTCGACCCGATCACCTACGCGGTCTCGCCGATGCGGACGCTCGTCTTCGCCAACCTGCACCTGAGCTCGGAAGCGACCCAGGCCCTCAACCCACCGATCACCTGGTTCGGCTGGGAGGTCCCGATCGCGCTGCAGATCTTCACCGTCTTCGCGCTCGGGATGATCATGCTCGGGATCGCGATCGCCGAGTTCAACGCCGGGGACTAGGGGGCGCTTGCGGTGTGCGAAATCCGCGCATGGGACGGATTTTGCGCACCGCAGCGCGATACCCTCACCGCACGCAGAAATCGCGAGAGGAGCGTGAGATGGAGAGCAGCGGGACCAGAGACCAGGGACGGATCGCCTTCGTGCAGTCCTGTTGGCACCGGGAGATCGTCGACGTGGCCCGTGACTCCTTCCTGGCCGAGGTGGCCGAGCGCGGCGTGCCCGCCGACGGGGTCGACCTCTTCGAGGTGACCGGCGCCTTCGAGATCCCGCTCCACGCCAAGCGCCTCGCCGAGAGCGGCCGCTACCGCGCCGTGGTCGCCGCGGGCCTGGTCGTCGACGGCGGCATCTACCGTCACGACTTCGTCGCCGAGGCGGTCATCGATGGCCTGATGCGGGTCCAGCTCGACACCGGCGTCCCGGTCTTCTCCGCCGTCCTCACCCCGCATCACTTCCACGAGCACGCCGAGCACCAGCGCTTCTTCCACGACCACTTCGAGCAGAAGGGCCGCGAGGTCGCGATCGCGTGCACCGACACGGTCTCGAAGCTGAGTCGGCTTCCCGTAGCAGCGTAGCCACTGCGCTCGAGGGCGGAGGCGGGCGGCCCCTGAACCAACCTCCCCGCAGTTCGTGAGAGAAGGGGCCGCCCGCCCCGCCCCGTTCGGGCCGTGTTCACCATTCCTGTGCATGCCCGCGAGGGCACTTGGGTAGGTTGCCCGGCGTGGAAATCACGCTGATGATCGAGGGCCAGGAGGACGTCACCTGGGACGACTGGGTCGCGATCGCCGAGGCCTGCGAACGCAGCGGCATCGGCAGCCTCTTCCGCTCCGACCACTACCTCTCGGTCGAAGATCGGCGCGAGCGCGGCTCGCTTGACGCCTGGGCCTCGCTGGCGGCGCTCGCCACGATCACCGAGAAGCTACGCCTGGGGACGATGGTCTCGCCGGCGACCTTCCGCCATCCCTCGGTCTTCGCCAAGCTGGCGGCGACGGTCGACCAGATCAGCGGCGGCCGAGTGTCCCCCGGCCTCGGTGCCGGTTGGTGGGACCGCGAGCACGAGGCCTACGGCTTCGACCTGCCGGAGCTCGGGCCGCGGATGACTGCCTTCGAAGAGCAGCTCGAGATCGCGACGCGCTCGTGGGAGGACGACGCCTTCAGCTTCAGCGGGGAGCACTTCAGCGTCGTCGACCTCGACGCGCGGCCGAAGCCGGTGCAGCGGCCGATGCCGCTCGTCATCGGCGGGTCGGGCGGGCCGCGCAGCCTGCGGATCGCGGCGCGCTTCGCCTCCGAGTACAACACGACGCAGGGGACCCCGGCGGAGCTCGCCGACCTGCGCCGCCGCCTCGACGCGGCGTGCGCGAAGCGCGACCGCGATCCGGCGTCCCTGCCTCTGTCCCTGATGACGACCTGGATCGTCGCGGAGACCCGCGAGGGGGTCGTCGACTACGCCTCGCGCCTCTCCGCCTGGCAGGGGAAGGGGGACGACGGCGAGCGCTTCCTCGCTGAGGTGCCGGACCACTGGATCGTCGGCACCGTCGAAGGGGCCGTCGAGCAGTTGCACGCCCTCCACGGGTCCGGCGTCACCCGGGTCATGGCCCAGCATCTTCTGCACCGCGATACCCGGGCGATCGAGCTGATCGGCCGCGAAGTCGCACCCCTCATAGAAAGGTTCTAGATGAAGTACACGAAGTTCGGGCCGACCGGCATGGACGTGTCGGTTATCTGCCTCGGTTGCATGTCGTTCGGCGAGCCCGACGCCGGCAAACAGAAATGGTCCCTGCCCGAGGCCGAGAGCCGCGAGCTGATCAAGCAGGCGCTCGACGCCGGGGTCAACTTCTTCGACACCGCGAACGTCTACTCGGCGGGATCGAGCGAGGAGATCACCGGGCGGGCGCTCGCCGACATGGCGAACCGTGACGAGATCGTGCTCGCGACCAAGGTCCACGGGCGGATGCACGAGGGGCCGAACGGGGGAGGGCTCTCCCGCAAGGCGATCCTCAGCGAGATCGACAAGTCCCTGAAGCGGCTCGGCACCGACTACGTCGACCTCTACCAGATCCATAGGTGGGACTACGAAACGCCGATCGAGGAGACGCTCGAGGCGCTGAACGATGTCGTCCGAGCGGGGAAGGCCCGCTACATCGGCGCCTCTTCGATGTTCGCCTGGCAGTTCGCGACGGCGCTGGCGACGAGCGAGCGCCACGGTTGGGCGAGCTTCGTCTCGATGCAGGACCACTACAACCTCCTGTACCGCGAGGAGGAGCGCGAGATGCTGCCGTTCTGCTCCTCCAGGGACATCGGCGTGATCCCTTGGAGCCCGCTGGCCCGCGGCCGCCTCACCCGGCCCTGGGACGCCGCGACGGCACGCACCGAGACCGACGAATTCGGCGCGACCCTCTACCGCGACGAGGACGAGCAGATCGTCGCCCGCACCCTCGAGGTGGCGGAGCGGCTGGGCGCGCCGCCCGCCCAGGTGGCGCTCGCCTGGGTCCTCGCCAATCCGGCGGTCACCGCCCCGATCGTCGGCGTCACCAAATCCCAGCACCTGAGCGACGCGATCGCCGCCGTCGACCTCGAGCTGAGCGACGAGGACATCGCTGCCCTCGAGGAGCCCTACCAGCCCCACCCGATCGCCGGCCACGTCTGATCGGTCCCGCAGTCCGGCTCGGGGCGGCGCGAGCGCGCCGCCCCGGCGCCCGGCTCGCTAGATTGGGTGCCGCGCGGTGGCGGTAGCTCAGTTGGTAGAGCTCTGGCTTGTGGTGCCAGTGGTCGCGGGTTCGAGCCCCGTCCGCCACCCCTCATTGGCTTTTTGGCAGAAAGGGCCTTGACCTTTTCAAAAGTCGCGAGATGATCCTTGCGCAATGGCTGTCGACAGCCTGATCGCGGTGGTGACCCCGGCCTTCGGCTGTCCCGAGTCGGTCGAAGCGCTTGCGCGTGAGGTGGACGGCACCGGGGCAGAGGTGAGACTGATCGCACCGGCAGTGGCGACGAACTCGCTCGACGGAGCGTTCGGTGAGGTCGATGAGCCGCGGGCGGAAGCGCGGGAGCGGCTCGAACGGGCGCT
>JAOPZF010000252.1 GCA_025964255.1 Solirubrobacterales bacterium
TCGCTGTGCTTGAAGACGGTGCCGCGGTCCGGGTCGGCACCGGCACGATCCTCGGCCACGTCAACCGCGTGCTGGCGCCGCTCGGCCGCCGCCTCGGCCCCGACCCGGCGAGCACCGACGTCGCCACCGTCGGCGGCGTCGTCGCCAACAACTCGGGCGGGATGCGCTGCGGGGTCACCAAGGACTCCTACTCGACGCTGCGCTCGCTGACCTTCGTCCTCCCCTCGGGGACCCGCATCGACACCGCCGCGCCCGGCGCCGCCACAGAGTTCGCAGCGGCCGAGCCGGAGCTCGCCGCGGGCCTCGCAGCGATCCGTGACGAGATCCGCGCCGACGCAAATTTGTCGGCCAGAGTGCGCCGCAAGTTCGAGATCAAGAACACCACCGGGTACCGCCTCTGCGCCTTCCTCGACGCCGACGAGCCGGTGGAGATCTTCCGCCGTCTGCTGGTCGGCTCGGAGGGGACGCTCGCCTACATCCCCGAGGTCGTCTTCGAGACCGTCCCCCAGCCGCCGCTGACGACGACCTCCTGGGTCCACTTCCCCGACATCGACAGCGCCGTCGCCCCGGTCGGCGACCTCGTCGCGAGCGGCGCGACGGCGGTCGAGCTGATGGTCGCGCCGGCGCTGATCGCCGCGGGCTGGGCGATGGTCGGCGCGCCCGCCGAGTTCAAAGAGCTCGACCCGACCGGTGCCGCGCTGCTGATCGAGTTCGGCGGCGAGACGCCGGAGGAGCTCGACGCGAAGGTCGCCCGCGCCGGCGAGATCCTCGCCGACCACGAGCTCCTCACCGAGCCCGCCTTCACCCGCGAACCCGAGCAGATCGAGGTCGCCTGGCGCGTGCGCGAGGGCCTCCACGGCCTCGCAGGCCGCCTCCGCCCGCCGGGCACCTCGCTGATCACCGAGGACGTCTGCGTGCCACCCGCCCGGATCGCCGAGGGCGCCCGCGACCTGCAGGCGCTGCTCACCGAGCACGGCTTCGCCCCCGGCGTCGCCGGCCACGCCTCGGCCGGGAACCTCCACTTCATGCTCACCCCGGACTTCGCCAAACCCGAGGACGTCGAGCGCTACGAGGCCCTGATGTCGGGGCTGGTCGAGCTGATCGTGGGCAAGTACGACGGCTCGCTGAAGGCCGAGCACGGAACCGGGGTGAACATGGCCCCTTATGTGGAGCGCGAGTGGGGGACGGTGGCGACCGAGCTGATGTGGCGGGTGAAGCGGCTCGCCGATCCCGACGACGTGCTCAACCCGGGGGTCGTCCTCAATCGCGACCCCGGCGTCCACCTGCGCGACCTGAAAACGACGCCGGCGATCGAGGAGTCGGCGACCGCCTGCGTCGAGTGCGGCTTCTGCGAGCCGGTCTGCCCGAGCCGCAATCTGACGACGACGCCGCGCCAGCGGATCGTGCTGCGGCGAGAGATCGCGCGGCAGCCGAACGGCTCGCCGGTGCAGGAGGCGCTGCTCGAGGAGCTCGGCTACGAGGCGCTCGACACCTGCGCGGCGGACGGCAGCTGCCAGCTCGCCTGCCCGGTCGGGATCGACACCGGCCGCCTCGTAAAGGAACTCCGCGCGGAGAGACATAAGCCGCGTGCCGAGTCGCTGGCGCTGGCGACGGCGAAGCGCTGGGGCGCGGTCGAGTCGGCCTCGCGGGCGGGGCTACGCGTCGGGGGTTCGGCGGCGCGGCGGACCCGGAAAGGTCGGGCGCTCCCCCCCGCGGCCGACGCGAAATTCCCGGCGACCACCCGGGAGGGCGCCGCCGCCGTCTACGTCCCCTCGTGCACGAACCGGATCTTCGGCGGCGGCCCGATCGACGCGCTGGTCGCGGTCTCGGCACGCGCCGGGCAGCCGGTCTGGATCCCCGCCGACGTCGCGGGCAGTTGCTGCGGCCTGCCGTGGAGCTCGAAAGGGTTCGGCGCCGCCCACCGTCATAAGGCGAATGAGCTGGTCGAGCAGCTCTGGGAGTGGAGCGGCGAGGCCGCGCTGCCGATCGTCGTCGACGCCGCCTCCTGCACCGGCCAGATCATCGAACCGGGGGAGGGGACGCTGAGCGAGGGCAACACCGAGCACCTGGCGGCGCTGACGATCCTCGACGCGGTCTCCTGGGCCCACGATCGCCTCCTGCCGGGCCTTGAGGTGATCCGCAAGCTGGGTGCGGCGGCGATCCACCCGACCTGCGCGACCCTTCGCCAAGGCCACGCCCTCCGCCTCGGCGCCCTCGCGGCGGCGGTGGCCGAGGATGTCTACGTCCCGCCGACGGCGACCTGCTGCGGCTTCGCCGGCGACCGCGGCATCTCCCACCCCGAGCTGAGCGCGAGCGCCACCCGCGCCGAGGCAACCGAGCTCTCCGGCCGCCACTTCGACGCCTACCTCTCGAGCAACCGCACCTGCGAGATCGGCATGTCCCGCGCCACCGGCAAGGACTACGAGTCCGTGATCAACGCTTTGGAGCGGGCGACTCGGCCGAGCTAGTCGCGCGGGCGTCGATGTCCCGGAGCAGCGCCTGGGCGTTGGCGTCGCGCTCCATCCGCTTGTCGAGCAGCGGGTTGATCAGGCCGCGGAAGGCGGAGTAGTATCGCCACCACTTGGGGGCGAAGACGCGCGGGGCGCGCTCCTCGATGCCGCGGACGAAGGCTGCCGCCGCCTCCTCGGGCTGGATCCGCTTGAGGAGGAACTTCGGCGTCGTCTTGTTGAGGCGCTCGGCGTCGGGCTGGGAGAGGGCGTCCTGGACCATCGTCGTGTCGACCCAGCCGAAGTAGGCGACGGTGGCGGAGGCGCCGTGATGGGCGAGCTCCACGCGGAGGCCGCGGCCGAAGGCCTCGACCCCCGGCTTGGCGACCGCGTAGGGGCTGTTGCCGAAGCCGTTGGCGAAGGCGTAGACGGAGGACACCATGGCGACCTGGCCGCGGCGCTCGACGATCTGGGGAAGCGCGGCGCGGACGGTGCGGAAGACGCCGAGGAGGTCGACCTCGAGCACCCGTTCCCATTCCTCGCCCGACATCCCGTACACCGTCGCCAGTTGTTTCTGGGCGATCCCGGCGTTGGCGACGACGCAGTCGAGGCCGCCGAACTCCCCGACCACTTGAGCTACAGCGGCCATCATCGCGCCCTGGTCGGTGACGTCGGCGCCGATCCCGGTCGTCCGCTCGCCGATCCGCTCGGCCGCGTCGGCGGCCTGCTGCGGATCGAGGTCGAGGACGGCGACCGAGGCGCCGCGCATCTGCATCTGACGAGCGGTCTCGAACCCGATTCCCCTCGCCGCGCCGGTGACCAGCGCCACTTTGCCGTTCAGATCGAATGCAGGCATCGGTGTAACCATATTGGCTCGTCGGCTCGATTGCCGCGCGGGGTACCGGCAAGTACCGGCGCGCATCTCCGCGCCCGCGGTCACCACCCGGCCACGGCCCGGCTTCTCTCCACTCCTAGAATCGACCGCCCATGTCCGGATTCGCCCCAGTCGACCCGAAGCAGTCCTTCCCCGCCCTCGAGGAGCGGACGCTCGAGCGCTGGCGCGAGCAGGACCTCTTCGCCCGCTCCCTCGCCGAGCGCGCCGACGCGCCGATCTGGAGCTTCTACGAGGGCCCGCCGACCGCCAACGGGCGCCCCGGCTCCCACCACGTCCTCGCCCGCGTCTTCAAGGACATCTACCCGCGCTACCGCACGATGACCGGGTACCGGGTGCCGCGCAAAGCGGGCTGGGACTGCCACGGCCTGCCGGTCGAGCTCGAGGTCGAAAAACAGCTCGGCATCTCCTCCAAGGAAGAGGTCGAGGACTTCGGCATCGCCGAGTTCAACCAGCGCTGCCGCGAGTCGGTCTTCGAGTACGTCGAGGAGTGGAACCGGCTGACCGAGCGGATCGCCTACTGGGTCGACCTCGACGACCCCTACGTGACCCTGCAGGACCGCTACATCGAGTCGGTCTGGTGGTCGCTGTCGGAGCTCTTCAAGAAAGGCCGTCTCTACGAGGGCCACAAGGTCGTCCCCTACTGCCCGCGCGACGGCACGCCGCTCTCCTCGCACGAGGTCGCGCAGGGATACCAGGACGTCATCGACGCCTCGATCTACGTGCGCTTCCCGCTGGCCGGAGCCGAGAACGAATCGCTACTGGTGTGGACGACGACGCCCTGGACGCTCCCGGGCAACAAAGCGGTCGCGGTGAATCCCAGGGTCACCTACGTCCGCGCGCGCCTCGGGGACGAGACGCTGATCGTCGCCAAGGACCTCGCCGAAAAGGTGCTCGGGGAAGACGCGGAGATCCTCGAGGAGGTGTCCGGGGAGTCCTTGGTCGGCCGTCAGTACAAAGGCCCAGTCTTCGATCTGAGCGACGTCGAGCCCGGTGGCTTCCCGGTGATCGCGGGGGACTTCGTCACCACCGAGGACGGAACCGGCCTCGTCCACATCGCCCCGCCCTTCGGCGAGGACGACTACCGGGTCGGCGCCGAGAACGACATCTTCGACCCGACCGTCGCCGCCACCCTTTACAACCCGGTCCGCCCCGACGGCAAATTCGACGACCGAGTCATCGGCTTCGCCGGCGAGTTCGTAAAAGGCAGTGAGACGACGCGCCGGCTCATCACCCAGCTCGAAGACCGCGGGCTGCTCTTCCGCGAGCAGGCCTACGAGCACGCCTACCCGCACTGCTGGCGCTGCGGCACGCCGCTGCTCTACTACGCCACCTCGAGCTGGTACGTCGCCACCTCCGCCGCCCGCGACCAATTGCTCGCCAACAACGAGACGATCGGCTGGCACCCCGAGCACGTCAAGCATGGCCGTTTCGGCAAATGGCTGGAGAACAACGTCGACTGGGCGCTCTCGCGCAACCGCTACTGGGGGACGCCGCTGCCGATCTGGGAGTGCGAGTCCGACGGGTGCGACGGCGTGATCTGCGTCGGCTCGAAAGATGACCTCGTGAAGCACGGAGGTAGCGTCCCCGACGACCTCCACCGTCCCTACATCGACGAAGTCACCCTGCGCTGCGAGGACTGCGGCGGCAACATGAAGCGGGTCACCTCGGTGATCGACACCTGGTACGACAGCGGCGCGATGCCCTTCGCCCAGTTCCACTACCCCTTCGAGGGGCAGGAGGAGTTCAAAGAGCGCTTCCCCGCCGACTACATCTGCGAGGCCCAGGACCAGACGCGCGGCTGGTTCTACACGCTGCTCGCCGAGTCGACCCTGCTCTTCGACGAGTCGAGCTTCAAGAACTGCGTCTGCCTCGGGCTGATCCTCGACCCCGAGGGGCAGAAGATGTCGAAGAGCAAAGGCAACGTGGTCGACCCCTGGGACGTCCTCGCCGAGCACGGCGCCGACGCCTTCCGCTGGTACTACCTGACCACCCAGCAGCCCTGGGCCGGGTACCGCTTCTCGCTCGAGACGGTCGGCGAGTCGGTCCGCACCTTCATGCTGCAGCTCTGGAACACGTACTCGTTCTGGGTGCTCTACGCGAACGCCGAGGGGATCGGTGCCGACGATTTCGGCACTGCCGAGGACGACCTCACCGACATCGACCGCTGGGCGCTCTCCCGCCTCCAGGCCACCGTGGCGACGGTGCGCGAGCGGATGGACGACTTCGACTGCACCACCGCCGGGCGGGCGATCGCCGACTTCGTCGAGGAGCTCTCCAACTGGTACGTGCGGGTGTCGCGGCCGCGCTTCTGGCAGGGCGACCGGGCGGCCTTCGCGACCCTTCGCACCTGCCTGCTGGAGACGGCGACGATGCTGGCGCCGTTCACCCCGTTCCTCGCCGACGAGATGTACCGCAACCTCGCGGGTGGCGCCGACGGTGAGTTCGGCGACGCGCCCGACTCTGTCCACCTGCGCGACTTCCCCCAGGTCGACGAGGCGCTCCGCGACGCCGACCTCGAAGCGGCGATGGCGGCGGTGCGCCGCACGGTCAGCCTTGGCCTCGCCGCCCGCGCCGCGAGCAAGGTGAAACTGCGCCAGCCGCTGCGCCGCGCGGTCGTCGTCGCCAACGAGGACGAGCGGGCGGCGATCGAAGCGCGCGGCGACCTGGTCACCGCCGAGCTGAACGTGAAGGAGCTCGACTTCGTCTCCGAGACTGGCGACCTGGTCAGCTACGAGATCAAGCCGAACTACCGCGCCCTCGGGCCGCGCTTCGGCAAGGGCATGCCGCAGGTGGCGGCCGCGGTGGCGGCACTCGACCCGGCCCGGGTGGCGGCGACGCTGGCCGCCGGAGGCGAGGTCGGGATCTCGATCGACGGCGCCGACCACACGCTCGGGCCCGACGACATCACGATGGCGCTGAAGCCGCTCGACGGTTACGAGGTCGAGGCCGAGGCCGGTCACGCGGTCGCCCTGCAGCTGGAGATCGACGAGGAGCTCCGCCGCGAGGGCCTGGCGCGGGAGATCGTCCGCGCCGTCCAGCTCGCCCGCAAAGAGGCGGGCCTAGAGGTCACCGATCGGATCGCGCTCGGGCTGACCGGCGACGCCGAGATGCTCGAGGTCGCCCGCGAGCACGAGGCATACATCGTCGGCGAGACCCTGGCGACCGACTTCAACCTCGACGGCGCCGCGGGAGACGGCACCGGGCGCGTCAGTGAGACGACGATCGAGGGCCTGCAACTCAAGATCTCGGTCCGCCGCGCGGTTTGATCCGCCCCCGGCACGTCGCGGCGCCCGTGGTGGTGCTGCTCCTCTTCCTCCTTTTTGCAGGGTCGGCATTCGCTGAAGAAACTCCTGAAACCCCGGAAGAAGGCGCCGGCGGCCTGGTCGGCTCGACCGAGCGCCCGCAGCTGCTCCTCGTCCACGGCGGCTCGTTCCTCTACGAAGACCCCTACTTCGAACCGCTGACCCGCCAGCGCGCGATCAACGCGGGATTCGTCCCCCACTACGTCACCTATCCGCTCAACAGCATCCCCGCCGCGGTCGACCGGGTGCGCGAAGAAGCGGCCCGGCTGCGGACGAAGTTCGGCCTCGACCGGGTCTACGCCTACGGCTCCTCGGCGGGCGGCACCCTGGTCACGCTGCTCTCCGGCGACGGCCTGGTCAGCGCCGCGGTCGCCAAGGCGCCGATCACCGATCTTGCCACCTGGGGCTGGCCGACGGAAAAGTACGGCCCCGAATACTGGAATGCGCTGGGCCTCGACCTCGCGGGCCGTGAACGGCTCTCACCTATGCTGAGACCAGAGCGCGAGCCGTTGCTCGTGATCCAGGGCCAGTCCGACGGCATCGTGCCGCCGGAAATGAACGCGGCGTTCGCAGAACGCTTCCCACGGGTAACCCTGTGGAAGGTGGCGGGCGGCCACACTACCGATCGAGCCCGTCCGTTCCTGGTCTCACGGGCGATGCACTGGCTGGCGCAGATCGCGAAGCACAACATGGGCGTGACGACCCGAGCCACGCCGCCCGTTCCTCCTACCCCTTAAAATTGACCTATGGAGTCAAGAAAGAATCCCGACGAAGCAGAGTCGGGCCGCTCGTTTCGGCCTGACATCGAGGGGCTGCGCGCGATCGCGATCGTCGCGGTCCTCCTCTGCCATGCCGGGGTGCCGTTCTTGGCCGGCGGCTACGTCGGGGTCGACGTCTTCTTCGTCATCTCGGGCTTCCTGATCACGAAACTCCTGCTGGGGGAGCTCGACCGCAGCGGCACGATCAGCCTGCGCGGCTTCTATGCCCGCCGCGCCAAACGCCTGCTGCCGCTCTCGGCGATCCTGCTGACGACCGTCGGGATCCTCTCGATGATCCTCCTGTCGCCGCTGCGCAACACCGAAGTCGCCGGGGACATCACCGCCTCCGCCCTCTACGTCGCCAACTGGCACTTCGCCGCGCAGTCGGTCGACTACTTCGCCCAGGGCCTCGAACCGAGCCCGGTCCTCCACCTCTGGTCGCTGGCGATCGAGGAGCAGTTCTACCTCGTCTGGCCGGGGCTGATGCTCACCGTGACCTGGTTCTGGCGCCGGCGCGGGAAATCGGTGCGGCCGGTGCTCTGGGTCGCCCTGGCGCTGATCCTCGCGGGCTCCCTCATCTACGGCGTGGTCCTCACCGACGACAAACCGGCCTTCGCCTACTTCGACACCTTCGCCCGCGCCTGGGAGCTCGGGCTCGGCGCGGCGCTGGCCCTCGCCGGGACGGTGCGCCTGCCGAAGCTCAGCGCGGTGGCGCTCGGATGGATCGGCGTCGCGGCGATCGTCTACGCCAGCTTCACCTTCACCGCGGAAACGTCGTTTCCCGGGACGGCGGCGCTGATCCCGACCCTCGGCGCCGCGGCCCTGATCCTCTCCGGCACGGCGCTGGCCGAGACCGTCGGCGGCGTGACCGGGTTCAAGGCCGGGGCCGGCTGGATCCTCTCGCTGCCACCGGTCCGCTACGTCGGCCGCATCTCCTACTCCTGGTACCTCTGGCACTGGCCCTTCCTCGTCTTCGCCGCGGCGATCTGGGGACCGCGCCTCTCGGTCGCCGCCGGCCTCGCCGCGGTAGCCGCCTCGTGGGTGCCGACGCAGGTCACCCACATGCTGGTCGAGGACCCGGTGCGTCGCGCGCCCACGCTGAAGCGCCTCCCGAACCGGGCGCTCGCGCTCGGCCTCGCCTGCACGTTGATCGCGGTCGCCGTCGGGATCGGCCTGCGCGCCGCGCAGCCGTCGATCAGCACGGCGAAGATCTCCGACGTCCCCGGCGCCGCCGCCCTGCCCGAACAGCCGACCCCGCAAGAAACGGCGACGGCCCTGCGGCCGAACCCGCTGAAGGCCCGCGCCGACCGCGGCCGCAGCTACTACGAAGGCTGCATGGTCGGGATCCCGAGCACCCACTCGAACAGGTGCTTCTACGGGACGCCGCACGGCAAAAAAACGATCGTGCTCTTCGGCGACTCGCACGCGATGCAGTACTTCCCCACGGTCGAGGAAATGGTCGAAAACCACAACTGGCGGCTGATCGTCCTGACCAAGGCGGAATGCCCGCCGGAGGAACTCGAAGTGAAGAGCATGATCGAAGACCGTGAGTACTCGCAGTGCGACGAATGGCGCCAGGGCGCGCTCGAACGGATCGAAACGGGTGACAAGAACACGACGGTGATCATGAGCGGGGACACCGAATACACCCCCTACGGGCCGGAAGGCGAAGAGCTGAGTGGCGACGCCGCGGCGGAAGCGATGGAAGCCGGCTACCTGCGGACCCTCAAGCGGATCCAGGCGGCGGGTCCGCGCACGGTCGTCATCCGCGACAACCCGACCTCGGTCGAAGACGTCCCCAGCTGCGTCTCCGAAGACATCGAGCACCTCAGCCGCTGCTCCTTCCCCCGCAAGATCGAATGGGACCGCGAATACGACGTCCGCGCCGCCGAACGCTCCCCCGGCACCCACCTCGTCTCCTTCATCGCCGACATCTGCCCCGGCGAAATCTGCCGCGCCGTGATCGGCAACGCCCTCACCTACCGCGACAAAGACCACCTCACCGCAACCTTCGCCCGTACCCTCGAGCCGATGCTCGAAAGCGATTTCCGCGAAGACGGCCTTCTGTAGCGCCACACCGGGGGAGAGATCGCCCCACTCGCGCCCTTAGGGGTGCGTGAGGTTCACGCACCACGCAAGGAACAAGCTCCGAGGTCGGAAACTGAGAGGGTGGCCGAAAGAAGCCGAATCCGTTGTGGAAAACCCGATCGGAAAAAGTGTCGGGAGGAGTGGCAATCCGCGCTACCTTGGATATGTCGCCGGGGTGCTCGTCTGGGTGGTCGTGGCGAGCGACGAACCGGACCTGATCGTCACCGTGTTTCCGGAGGAGAGAGGATGAAAGTCGACTACGACAGCGAGGGCAGATCGCTCCTCTTCGAGTTTGGAGACGCGGAGGACTACGACCGTGTCAAGGAGTTGTCGGGCGGCGAATGCATCGTGTGGGTTCTCGCCGATCGTGCGGTGAGCATCCAATTGCTCTCTGCCGACAGGGACATCGCAGCGCTCGATGAAGCTGCGGAGAACTTCGATCTTGACGCCGAAGGCTTGAAGGCAGCGGCCCACGCCGCGCTCGCCGCTCCCGACCGCGAGATCACGATCGAGATCGGCCAGAAGCGCCTCATCGAAACCGAGGCGCGGGCCGCCTGACCGGGATTACTCCCCGGTCGGGTTGATCAGGAAGTCAGTTTTCGAGGAGTCCGAGAACTTGATCCAGCAGTGGTCGGGCGGGACATCTGCGATGTCCATCAGGGCCTGGGAGATGCGTTTGGCGATCTCGGTCTTCTGTTCATCGGAGCGGCCCTCGTACCAGTGGACCTCGACGAATGGCATGGGCGGGAGGAGGCGCCGCCGCTAGGCGAGCGCCGGCTCCAGTTCGGCCTCGAGGCGACGCTTGGGCATCGCGCCGACGATTTTCTTCGTCATCTGGCCGTCTTTGAAGAGGATCATCGTCGGGATCGACAGCACTTCGTACTGCGCCGCCGTCTGCTGGTTTTCGTCGACGTTGAGGCTGAGGATGGTCAGGTCCTCGCGCTCACCGTCGATCTCCTCAAGAACAGGGTGGACGACCCGACAAGGGCCGCACCACGGGGCCCAGAAGTCGACGAGGACGGCACCTGAGGCGTCGATTACGTCAGATTTGAAAGTCGCGTCGGTTACGTCGGCCAGATTTCCACTCACGGTGATCGCTCTCCTGGGATCGCGTTGGAAGCGTTTAGAAGTTCAATACTTCAGAAAGTATAGCGCCCTCTTGCAAGGGCTCCAAGGCTAGCCTTTACCCCGGCTGCCGGGGTCCTCACGCCTCTTCGACCGTCGGCTCTTCGCGCGGTCGCTCGGCCCGCTGGACGTGGTGGGAGCCGAAGCGCAGGCGGGGCAGCTGGAAGACCGCCTCGGCGACGATCGCGCTGTCCATCTTCGAGTCGCCGGCCCGCCGGTCGCGGAAGACGATCGGCACCTCGACCACCTTGAAGCCGAGCTGGATCGCGCGGTAGGTCATCTCGACCTGGAAGGCGTAGCCGCGCACCTCGATCGAATCGAGGTCGATCGCCTCCAGCACCTCACGCCGGAAGCACTTGAAGCCGCCGGTCAGGTCGTGGACCTCGACCCCGAGGACGAGCCGCGAGTAGACGCTGCCGCCGCGACTGATCGCCCGCCGCACGATGCCCCAGTCGCTGACTCCGCCGCCCGCGACGTAGCGTGAACCGATCACCAGGTCGGCGGTCCGCGACGCATCGAGCAGCCGCGGCAGGTAGGCCGGATCGTGGGAGAAGTCGGAGTCCATCTCCAGCACCAGCCCGGCCCCCGAGGCGAGCGCCCGCCGGAACCCGGCGATGTAGGCCGGTCCGAGCCCTTCCTTCTCGCGCCGGTGCAGGACGGCGACGTTGGGATGGCGTTCGGCGAGTCGGTCGGCTCGCTCGCCGGTGCCGTCGGGCGAGCCGTCGTCGACGATCAGGATCCGCGCGTCGGCGGGCAGGTTGGCGCGCACCGCGGCGACGAACGGTTCGATGTTCTCGGCCTCGTTGTAGGTCGGCAGCACCAACCACGCGGGGCCTCTGTTCGGCTCTGTCATCGGATTCGATCGTATTCGCGGTGGATTAATCCCGGAATAAAGCGACCTAAGCGTGAGATTGGAAAGTCAGGTCGTTAATTTCTCCACGATGACGAACGGAGACATCGCCGCCGCACTGGAGGAACTCGGAGTCCTGTACGAGCTCGACGGCGCGGTCCGCTACCGCGTCCTCGCCTACTCGACCGCCGCCAGGGCGATCCGCGAAAGCCCGGTCTCGGTCGAGGAGCTGGCGCGGGCCGGGCGCGCGACCGAGATCCCCGGCGTCGGCAAGACGCTCGCCGAAAAGATCGACGCCCTGCTCGACACCGGCGAAATCCCCGCCGCGGCGAAGCTGAAAGCGAAATTCCCGGCGACCTTGGTCGCGGTGACGCGAGTGCCCGGGATCGGGCCGAAAACCGCGCGCCTGCTCTGGGAGGAACTGCAGATCGCAACGCTCGAGGATCTGAAGAAGGCGGCGGAAGAAGAGAAGATCCGCGACGTCAAAGGGCTGGGGCCGAAAGCCGAGGTGAACGTGCTGGCCTCGCTCGAGCGGCTCGGCGAGCCGGGGGAGGGGCCGGGGCGCCTCCTGCTCTCGACCGTGCGGCCGATCGCCTTGGAGCTCGCCGCTGCCCTTCGCGAGCACCCGGGAGCGCACCGGGTCGAGGTCGCGGGGTCGGTCCGCCGCTGGGCCGACACCAACAAGGACATCGACATCATCGCGACCGCCGAGGAGCCGAAGGAGCTGGCCGAATTCCTCGTCGGCCACGCGCTGGTCGCCGCAGCCGGCAACCCGAGCGACAAAGGCCTCCGCGCGCAGACTCACAACGGCATCTCGGTCGACCTGCGGATCGTCCCGCCCGCCGCCTTCGGCAATCTGCTCCAGCACTTCACCGGCTCCCAGGCCCACAACATCCAGCTTCGTGAGGACGCGGTGAAGCGCGGCCTCTCGGTCTCCGAGCATGGGATCACCGACACCGAGACCGACGAGGTGACCACCTGCGAGACCGAGCACCAGGTCTACAAACGGCTCGGCTACGAGTTCATCGAGCCGGAGCTGCGTGAGGGCCGCGGCGAGCTGAAGGCGGCGCGCGAAGGGGAGCTGCCGAAGCTGGTCGAGCTCGGCGACCTGCGCGGCGACCTCCATGCCCACACGACCCTCTCCGATGGCCGCAACTCACTCGACGAGATGGCGGCGGCGGGGCGCGAGCGCGGCTACGCCTACATGGCGATCACCGACCACTCGGCCAGCCACGGCTTCGGTGACGACGTCCAGCCGGACCGACTTCGTGAACGGATCGAGGAGGTGGCGGCGTGGAACGAGGAGCACGGCAGTCGCCGCTTCCGCCTCCTGGTCGGCTCGGAGATCAACATCGGCCTCGACGGCTCGCTCGACTATCCCGAGGACCTGGTCGCCGAACTCGACTGGGTGATGGCGAGCGTCCACACCTCCTTCAACGTCTCCGAAAAAGACATGACCTCACGTGTCGTCGCGGCGATCGAAGACCCGAACGTCGACTGCATCGGTCATCTCACCGGTCGCCTGATCGGCAAACGCGAGCCCTACGGGATCGACGTCGAGGCCGTCGCCGAGGCGGCCGCTCGCACCGGCACGATGATCGAGATCAACGGCAACCCCAACCGCCGCGACCTCAACGATCGCCACGCTCGCCTCGCCGCCGACGCCGGCGTCCGCATCGTCCTCAACACCGACGCCCACGGCATCGACACCCTCGCCAACATGACCTACGCCGTCGCCACCGCCCGCCGCGCCTGGCTGACGAAGGCCGACGTCGCCAACACCCGCACCTGGTCGGAGTTCAAAAAGCTCCTGAGTTGACGCGGTCGCTGCGGAGGCCGGGGGTGCGGACGAGCTCGATCGGTTTGAGCGCGCTGCCGGGGACGACGAAGAAGCGGACGCCGTCGCGCTCCTCGATCGCCTGGACGGCCGCCTCGCGGGTGTGCCAGGAGAGGCTGACGATCAGGGCGTAGCCGGTGCCGATGATCGCGACGCCGGGGAAGAAGAGCCCGAGGCCGCCGGCGATGATCGCGGTGAGGGCGATCGGCCAGAGGCGCTCGATCGCGATCCGGGCGGGGGACTCGGAGGGGAGGGAGGTGGCGGTTTTCGCGCGGGTCAGCGGTGCGCGGACGTCCTCGCGGGCGCGCTCCGGCCGGCCCAGCCAGAAACCGAGGATCAGCGAGATCAGCCACCAGGCGACGGCGACGATGGCGGTCGTCGCGCTCGGTTCGCCGCCGACCGAGATCGCGCTGATCGCCGCGAGGATGGTCGCCTCGGCGGCGGTGACGATGACGGTGAAACGCAGCAGGTCGGTGTAGGGCACCGGGTTACTCTGCCAGCCAGGCAAGCATCTCGAGCCAGCCGGCCGGGTCGTCGACGGTGACGTCGGCTTCCTCGGCGATCTGCGGCGGACCCTCGGCGGAGAGCACCCCGACCCGGACCGCGGCGACCAGCTCGCCGGCCTCGCGCAACTCGCCGAGGCGGCGGAAGGCGTCGACGTCGGTGCGGTCGTCGCCCGCGTAGACGACCCGGTCGAGGCCGTCGCTCGCCAGCAGCGACGCGACCGCGGCGTCCTTGCCGCCACCGCCGACCGGCCGCAGCTCGAGCACCTTGCGGCCCCAGCGCGGTTCGAGCCCGGCGCGCCCGGCATCGACCGCGATCACCCGTGCCGCCGCCTCGGCCGCCGCCTCGTCGGCGACCCCGCGCCAGTGGATCGCCTGGATCGGGCCCTTGTCCTCGATCCGCAACCCGGCCTCGTCGAGTCGTCCCGCCTCGACCGTGGCGACGAACTCGGCGGCGTCGCCCTCGCGCCCGGCCAACGACGGGTCGGGGCTCACCTCGCGGTCGCCGGGCATCATCAGCTCGAGCCCGTGGTTGCCCGCGTAGGCGATCGTGTCGAGGCCGATCAGCGCCCGTACGTCGGCGGTGCGCCGCCCCGATATGGCGCCGACCAGCGCGTAGCGCTCGGTCAGCCGGACCAGGAGATCGCGCGCGCCGTCCGGCAGCGACGCGTCCTCGGTGTGCTCGACGATCGGCGCCAGCGTGCCGTCGAAGTCGGTGAGGATCGCCGTCCGCGCGGGCTCGGCACGGAGCGGCTCGAGCAGCGTCTGCCAGGCCGCCCGGGTGGTCTCGGATTTGCCCGACACGGCACTTAGTATCGCCGCATGCCGGATCCACACGTGGCGGCCCGCCGAAACGAGCTGCTGCGGTTGGCGGCGATCGGCACCGCGGCGGGTGCATTCAGCGGCCTCTTCGGGGTCGGCGGCGGCACCGTCATCGTCCCCCTGCTGATCTTCTGGTTCGGCTACGGCGAGCGTCTCGCCACCGGCACCAGCCTCGCCGCGATCGTCATCGTCGGCAGCCTCGGTGCGATCGCCCAGGGCGGCATCTACGGCAACGTCCACGTGGTGACGGGACTGCTGCTGGCGATCCCCGCGGTCATCGGCGTCGTCGGCGGCACCGCGATCCAACAGCGGATCCCCCAGCAAGCCGTCTCCTACCTGTTCGCCCTGCTGCTGGTCGCGGTGGCGGTGGACCTGATCCTCAAATGAGCGACGTCCTCGCCGTCCTCGTCTGCCTCGCGGGGGGCCTGGCCGGTGGCCTGGTCGGCGTCGGTGGCGGCATCCTCTTCGTCCCCGCGCTGACCGTCTTCATCGGCCTCGGCCAGGTCGAAGGCGAGGCGACCTCGCTGCTGATGATCGTGATCGTCGCCCTCGTCGGCACCTACCGCCAGCGCGGCTACGGCAACGTGCGGATGCGCGAGGCGCTGATCATCGGCGCCCTCTCGCCGCTCGGCGTGCTCGCCGGCGTCGCCGCCTCGAACCTCCTCCCGCAGCGAGCCCTGCAACTGGCTTTCGCCGCCCTGGCCCTGTTCATGGCTGCCCATCTCATCCGCCGCGCCCGCGCAGCCTGAGCGCCGGCCGGTAGGCGGGGAGTCGTGGGACCCC
>JAOPZF010000275.1 GCA_025964255.1 Solirubrobacterales bacterium
CGCTTTCCCCCCTTCAGCCCCCCGGCATTTTCAGCGCCAGGCCCATCGTGACGATGGCCTGGTGCGCTTTTCCGCCTTCGGATCGAATATCGCGCCGCGCGGCCGGCCCTCCACGACAACGGACAAATAGGACTTGCGTCGCGGAAGCAAGTCGAATATTCTTATTGAAAATATTATCAATAATCCTCCCGAGGCGACCAATGACCGATACCAGCGACAAAAACACGCCCGACCAGCCCGAAGCGACCGGGCTGCGCAAAGGCCTGACCAGCTACGGCGACAGCGGCTTTTCCCTTTTCCTGCGCAAGGCCTTCATCAAGGGCGCCGGTTATAGCGACAGCGCGCTGGATCGCCCGGTGATCGGCATTGCCAACACCGGAAGCGCGTTCAACCCCTGCCACGGCAACATGCCGCAGCTGATCGAAGCGGTCAAGCGGGGAGTGATGCTGGCGGGCGGCTTGCCGATGGATTTCCCGACGATTTCGATCCACGAGAGTTTTGCCTCGCCGACCTCGATGTACCTGCGTAACCTGATGTCGATGGACACCGAGGAGATGATCCGCGCCCAGCCGATGGACGCGGTGATCCTGATTGGCGGCTGCGACAAGACCGTGCCGGCCCAGTTGATGGGGGCGGCCTCCGCCGGCATTCCCGCGATTCAGCTGGTGACCGGCGCGATGCTGACCGGTTCCCATCGCTCCGAACGGGTGGGCGCCTGCACCGACTGCCGCCGCTTCTGGGGCAAGTACCGCGCCGACGAAATCGATGGCGCGGAGATCGCCCAGGTCAACAACCAGCTGGTCGCCAGCGTCGGCACCTGCTCGGTGATGGGGACCGCGAGCACGATGGCCTGCGTGGCCGAAGCGCTGGGCATGATGGTGCCGGGCGGCGCCTCGCCGCCGGCCGTCACCGCCGACCGCATCCGGGTCGCCGAACGTACCGGCGCCACCGCCGTCACGATGGCGCTGAGCGGGCTCACGCCAGACAAGATCATGACTGAAAAGGCGTTCGAGAACGCGCTGCGCGTCCTGTTGGCGATTGGCGGCTCGACCAACGGCATCATTCACCTGACCGCGGTCGCCGGCCGCCTCGGCATCGACCTGTCGCTCGAGCGCCTCGATGCGCTCGGCCGGGAAACGCCGGTGCTGATCGACCTGAAACCGTCGGGCCAGTATTACATGGAGGATTTCCACGACGCCGGCGGCCTGCACGCGCTGCTGCGCGAACTGCGGCCGCTGCTGCATCTCGACGCGCTGACGGTGACCGGGCGCACGCTCGGCGAAGAACTCGACAGCGCCGGCCCCGGCTTTCCGCAAGCGGTGGTGCGTCCGATGTCGAACCCGATTTACCCGCAGGGCGGTATCGCTGTCCTGCGCGGCAACCTCGCGCCCGGCGGCGCCATCATCAAGCAGTCGGCCGCCGACCCCGGGCTGATGGAACATGAAGGGCGCGCCGTGGTGTTCGAGAATATCGAGGACCTGGTCCTGCGGATTGACGATGACGCGCTCGATGTGCGGGCCGACGACGTGCTGGTGCTCAAGCATATCGGCCCGACCGGCGCCAGCATGCCCGAAGCCGGCTACATCCCGATCCCGAAAAAGCTCGCGCGCGCTGGCGTGAAGGACATGGTGCGCGTGTCCGACGGCCGCATGAGCGGCACCGCCGGCGGCACCATCGTGCTGCATGTCACGCCGGAATCGGCGATCGGCGGACCGCTCGCTTATGTACGCAACGGCGACCGCATCCGGCTGTCGGTCAAGGCGCGCGAAATCAGCCTGCTGGTGTCGGACGCAGAGCTGGCGCGGCGTGCGCTGGACACGCCGGTCGTCCGGCCGAGCGCGGAGCGCGGCTACCGCAAGCTGTTCCTGAAAACCGTGACCCAGGCCGACCAGGGCGTCGACTTCGACTTCCTGCGTCCGCCCGCAGCCACGCCGGCCCCATCCCTTGACCTCCCTGCATCCGACGATGCGCAATCCAACCCAGCCAAGCCATGAAAACTTCCACCTTGTTCCACCTCGCATTCCCAGTCCGCGATATCGCCGAAACGCGCCGGTTTTACGGCGACCTGATCGGTTGCGCCGAAGGCCGCAGTTCCGCCAACTGGGTCGACTTCGACTTCTATGGCCACCAGCTGGTGGCTCACCTGGCCCCGGACGAATGCGGCCACAAATCGACCAGCGAAGTCGACGGCCACGACGTGCCGGTGCGCCACTTCGGCGCGATCCTCCCGCTTCCCGAGTGGGAGGCGCTGGCGGCCAGGCTGCGCGAGGCCAAAATCGCGTTCGTCATCGAGCCCTATATCCGGTTCAAGGGCGAGCCGGGCGAGCAGGCCACCATGTTCTTCCTGGACCCGTCGGGCAATGCGCTGGAATTCAAGTCATTTGCCGATCTCAGCCAGGTATTCGCCAAATAATTCACTTGCTCTTCAAACGCCGCTGCAGCGAGCCCAGCAAAAATATTGAAAATAACGTCGATAAGATTATCAATAATAAGTGACAGCGGCTTTTTTTCGGTCTATGCTTGGCTATCGATTCAAAAACGCAAGTGAACGATGCGGGTGCGCCCAGGGCCGGCCTGCTTTCAAACTTACAAGACAGGAGACAGCAACATGACCGAGGATTCATCGATACCCTTGCTTGATGTAAATGGCGTGACCTTGCAGTACAAGACCCGCGATCACCTCATTACGGCCACCTACCGCGTCAATTTCAAGGTGCTGAAATCGGACCGTTTTGTCCTGCTCGGCTCCTCCGGTTGCGGCAAATCGACGCTGCTCAAGGCGGTCGGCGGC
>JAOPZF010000093.1 GCA_025964255.1 Solirubrobacterales bacterium
GAATACACGATCGAAAACCAGACCGCGATCGGCAACAGCAGTTGGGCGAACGTTGCCAGCTCGCCGAAAACCGTGACACTGACGCTCAACGCGACCGGGGTCGTGCTGAAAGTCATCAAAGGAAGCAAAATCGTCTGCGGTGCGGCCGCGGGAAACACCGTCACGGGCAGCTTGACCGGCACCGTCCTCGTCAAGGGGTTCCAGGACGAATCCGGGAACGAGGGATTCCAGCAGGAGATCGACATCGGCTGATCCCCGACGGGTTCTCGACGACGTGGCTCGCGCGGAGATCGAGCCTAAATCGGGTACGGAGTCCGGCGGTCGGATTGAGGGTTGAGGATTCCGGGTCGAGAGAGTCGGTCCACATTGCCGGAGCATGTCTTGCATATCGGCGCTCCCGCGAGCGGCCGTGCATGAATCAGAGAAGTTTCTGATTATCCGGCTGATGTATCTTGACAAGGACTACTGCGTATCGATACGGTCACACCGGTCAACTTGGCCGATCCGGGAGGGTCTGGAGATTTCGACTGGCCAAGTTCCCGAAATCAATGGGAAGGGGAAATATGAAACACCTTGGAAAGCTGGGGGGCGCTTTCGTTGCAGCCATGCTGGTCGCTGCGATGCTAGCGTCAGCGGCGATGGCGACGACGCCAGCGCCAGGTTTCAGTCAGTTTGCGGGTTGTCCTAATCCGAAAACGGAAGATCCGGCGGTCGAAGCCTGCGTCACCTCGGTTGTCACCGGCGGGAATTTCAAGCTCGGCTCTAAGAACGTACCGATCGAACACCCGATCACGGTGAGTGGCGGATCCAACATCGAATTCGAAAATTTCGTCGCCAATTCCAAAGGCGGAATGCCTCCGGTCAAACAGAAAGTCCCGGGAGGGGTTATCGGCCTCACGGGCCTGACTTGGTTGGCTGAACTCCTCGGCAGCGAAGCGCTGACGCTGTACGCGGCGACTGAACTCGCCGGGCAGCCGGTGTTCCATGGCACGAACAACATCACTCTGCCGATCAAAGTCCATCTGATCAACGGCACGCTCGGGAACAACTGCTACGTCGGTTCGGTTAGCAACCCGATTGTGCTGAACCTGACGACGGGCACCAGCGGTAAACTCACCGGCCTCGAACCGAAATTCCATTTCGATCCGGCGCTGGAAATTATCCATCTCGAAAACGGGAAATACGTCGATGGGACCTTCTCGGCGCCCGGTGCCAGTGGTTGCACCCTGACGCTTTTCGGATTCATTCCGATCAGCATCAACGGTCTCGTCAACGCGGAGTCCGGCCTCCCGGCCGCATCGGGGACGAACGAAACTACGCAGTTGATCACTACTGAAATCGCCGAACCGTCGCGGGTTTACCCGTAGCGGTAGCTTCGATCTCAGAAGTCAGGAAGGACAAGCGCGCGGCCCCTCGGGGTCGCGCGCTCTTTTTTGCGCTGGCGCGGTGACTCAGGATCCTGCTGGTGGCCCCAACTGCGCTTTGAAGCAGTAGGTCCGGTATGGGAAGTCGAGTTCGGAGCCAAGGGTAGGCTCGTCGCGCACCAGTACTCGGATCCAGTCGAGGATTTCGCGGCGGCGGCGGGGGGTGGCGGCGATGATGTAGCTGCGGGAAGCCGCCATTTCGACTAGGAGGTCCACCGTCATGGGGCGGGACCAGGTGGTGGTGAAGGATGTGGTGGGGCCGAAGGGCGGGGCGATGGTGATGGTCTCTAGTTCGATGATCTCGGCGTCGCCGCTGCCCATCACTCGGCTCAGTCGTTGTACCCATGGGACTCGCTCGTCGCGGCGGTTCCAGATCAGGCCTAGGGTGCCTCCCGGTTTTAGGACTCGGGCGGCCTCGGCGGTTGCTCGCTCGACGTCTACCCAGTGCCATGCCTGAGCCACGGTGATCACGTCCACGGAGTGGTCGGGGAGGGGGATGTCCTCGGCCGTGCCCTTGAGGGCGTGGACCTCGGGGAGGGTCGCTTCCAGCGTTTCGCGCATCTCGTCGATCGGCTCGACGGCGATGACGTCCAGGCCCCTTGCGACCTGGGCTCGGGTCAGCTTGCCCGTCCCCGCTCCCAGGTCGAGGACGGTGTGGGCTCCCGCCGGGAGGAGCCAGTCCACTGCCTCATCGGGGTAGCTCGGTCGGGCGCGCTCGTAAGCGTCCGCTGCGGCTCCGAACGACCGCGCCCGCACGGCTTTCTCGGCGTGCTCCTCCTGCACGCACCTACCTTACGTCTAGGAGGCCGGGGCTGCCGGCATTGAGGCCATGTCGATGACGAAGCGGTACTTGACGTCGGAGGTGAGCACGCGCTCGTAGGCCTCATCGATCTGGTCCATGCGGATCATCTCGATGTCGGAGCCGAGGTTGTGCTCGGCGCAGAAGTCGAGCATCTCCTGGGTCTCGGCGATTCCGCCGATCGCGGAGCCGGCGATCGAGCGGCGACTCATGATCAGCGAGAACACCTGCGGGGAGGGATGGGGCTCGGGCGGCGCCCCGACCAGGACGATCGAGCCGTCGCGTTTCAGGGTGGCGATGTATGGATCGAGATCGTGGGAGGCGGCGACGGTGTTGATGATCAGGTCGAGCGTGCCGCGGGCCGCGGCCATCGCCTCGGGATCGGTCGAGATGACGACGTGGTCGGCGCCGAGGGCGCGGCCGTCGTCGGCCTTGCCGGGCGAAGTAGTGAAGAGGGTCACCTCGGCGCCCATCGCCGCGGCAAGCTTCACCGCCATGTGGCCGAGCCCGCCGAGCCCGACCACGCCGACGGTCGAGCCGGGGCCGGCGCCCCATTTGCGCAACGGCGAGTAGGTGGTGATGCCGGCGCAGAGCAGCGGCGCGGTCGCCGCCAGGTCGACGTCGCTGGAGATATGGAGGACGAAGTCCTGGTCGACCACGATCGCGCTCGAGTAACCGCCGTGGGTCATCCGCCCGGTCTCTTTCTCGAGGCCGCCGTAGGTCTGGACGTTCCCCGCCTCGCAGTACTGCTCGAGACCCTCGACACAGGATGCGCAGGTGCGGCAAGAGTCGACAAGGCAGCCGACACCGGCGAGGTCGCCGACCGCGAAGCCGTCGACCTCGGCGCCGACGGCGCTCACCCGCCCGACGATCTCATGCCCTGGCACGATCGGCCACTCGCTCTGCCCCCACTCACCGCGGACGGTGTGGAGGTCGGAGTGGCAGACGCCGCAGAAGAGGATCTCGATCGAGACGTCACGGGGCCCCGGCTCACGGCGCTCGATCGCGAGCGAGATGAGGGGCTGGTCAGCGGCGGGGGCGCCGAAGGCACTGGTCTGGGACATGGGGCTCCGATCGAAGAAGAAAGAGGGGGAGCGGAGCAGCATAGGGACCGTCCCTGGTAGGCGAAAAATCGGTTACCGGCGTAGCGTCGCCTGAGCGGCGCGCGGGCTGGCGCCGATCCGGATCGACGATCGATCCTGGGATCGACCCGCCCGGCGGGTCCGGAGCCCGAACAACGTGGCGCAGCTGAGCAGCGCCAGCACACCCACCATCACGTAGAAGCCCCAGTGGCGTCCCTGGCCTGGGACCCAGGTGTTGGCGCCGTAGAAGCCGACGACCAAGGTTGGGACGAGGAACACTGCCGCGAGCGTCTCCAGCCTTCGCGCCGACTTCTCCTCGCGCTGCCGTTGCTCCTCGGTCTGCTCGACGTGCAGAAGCCCGAAGGCCTGGCGCAGCGTCTCGCTCAACTTGGCGAGCCCCTCGAGCGCCCGGTCGACACGCTCGTCGACCTCGATGACCGCCGCGTGGTCGGTCGCCGGCAGCCAGGCCTTCGTCAGGTCTTTGCGAAGCCCGGGACGATTCAAAGGCGTCAGCCATTTGCGCATCATCGCCATCAGTCCCCAGAGGGCGGTCAACTCGGCTTCGTCAGCCTTCGTGCCGTCCTGGTAAAGGCTCAGCTCCCAGTCCTCCAGCCACAACATCAGCTCGCGCTGGGTCGGGACGTAGGTGAGGGCGAGCTCATGCATCACCGCGATCCCGAGGTCCGCGGGAGTCCCGTGAGGTCCCCGGTGCCAGGACTCCGCGACTCCTTGGAACACCGCATCGGCGCAGCCCGCCGGACCTTCGTCGACCTTTTCGGAGCCTTCGAAGATCCTGGTCGGGTGCCAGCAGCTGAGCAGCCACTCGTCGCCGGCGACGATCTCGACCGGTTGGAAGATCATCCGCCCGACTTCCTGCGCGGTGCCGCGTTCGCCCGGCGTCTCGTTGCGCTCGGTGGCGACGCTGAAAGTCGAGGCAAGCTGAACCCGGCCGTCGGCATAGGGCTTGCCGTCGGGAAGGTCATCCGGAGTCAGCAAGTCCTCGAGCATCGGCGCGGTCAGCCCCGGACAATGCGGACGCAGCGCGGCAAACACCTCGGCGGTCTCACCGGCGCCGCACACCAGCTCGAACCACGGGAAACCCTGAACCTCCCCGACCTCGCTCAAGTCGCATGGGCTCGGATGCTCCGTCGGGCTCCAGTGGCTCACCCGCCGCAGCCAGGTCGATGAATTTTCGGCACGCATAGAAGGCTCTCCCCTTGTCCGGTCCTCTCGTGGGCACTAAACGAAAAGAACCGCGCATATCTTCCGAGTACCAATGTCGGCACGCGCGTGGCCTGACTTGAGAGGGACGTCTGGCGGGACGCTGAAGCGCCCTCAGCGCGAGGCGAGGAAGCCGGTGACCGCCTCGGCCATCGACTTCGCCGCCAGGCGTTGGAAGGAGGGCTTGACCAGGCGGGACGCGTCGACGGCGTTGCGCATGTTCACGCACTCGATCAGGACCTTGGGGACGGTGGTGAGGTTCAGGCCGGCGAGGTTGTCGCGGGGAGCGAAGCCGCCGCTGCCGTCGTAGTTGGAGATCGGGGTGCCGGTCAGCAGGGTGAAGCGTTTCAGCAGGATCCGGCCGAAGCGCTTCGAGGAGGCGATGACGGGGTCATTGGGACCGTCGGCGACCGGGGTGAGGATCGCGACACCACGGCCTTCCGCCGGGCCGCCGTCGGCGTGGATGTCGATCGCCACGTCGGAGCGCGCTTTGTTGAGGATCTTCGCGCGGCGGGTGATGCAGGGGCCGACGCCGGTGTTCGTGCGGCGCGTCATCACGACCTTGGCGCCCTCGGCGATCAGGTCCCGCCGCAGGTAGCTCGCCACGCGGAAGTTGAAGAGTGCCTCGGTGTAGCCGCCGTCGGTCTCGGTCCCGGTCGTGTCGCAGGCCTCCTCTTCGCGCCCGTTCCAGACCGGCGAGTTGATGAAGCTCGGGTCGGAGAAGTTGCCGCCGTTGTGCCCGGGGTCGATGCCGACGACCTTGCCGGCGAGGGGCGTCGGCCGCGCGGCGTCAAGCAAAGGCGTCAAGCCGGGGAAGGCGGACGCGCCCGCGGGGGCCAACAGTGCCAGAGCGACTACCAAGACGGGTACGGATCGACGGGCCACGGCGGCCAACATAGCGGTGTGAAAAGCTCGCGTGGTGAAGCGGATCGTCCTGCTCGACGACTACCAGGGCATCGCCCTCGACTACGGCGGTTGGGACCGCGTCCCCGACGAGTGGGAGAAGGTCGCGCTCTGTCAGCACATCGCCGACCCTGACGAGCTGGTCGAGGCTCTCGCCGGCGCCGAGATCGTCGTCGCGATGAGGGAGCGCACGCAGTTCCCGGCCTCGACGCTCGACCGCCTCCCCGACCTCAAGCTGCTGATCACCACCGGGATGGGCAACGTCGCCATCGACATTCCCGCCGCGCAGCGCAACGGTGTCGTCGTCTGCGGCACCGGCGGCCACGGCCCCGCCACGGCGGAGCTCGCCTGGGCCTTGATCCTCGGCCTCGCCCGCAAGATTCCCGCCGAGGACGCCGAGATGCGCCGCGGCGGCTGGCAGACGACGATCGGGACCGACCTCGCCGGCACCACGCTCGGCTTAGTCGGCCTCGGCAACCTCGGCAAGCAGATGGTCCCCGTCGCCAGGGCCTTCGGCATGGACGTCGTCGCCTGGTCGACGAACCTCGACCCCGAGGCGGCGCGCGCCGCGGGCGCCGAGCCGGTCACCAAGGACGAGCTCTTCGAGCGCTCCGACTTCGTCTCGGTCCACTACAAGCTGAGCGACCGCAGTCGCGGGCTGATCGGCGCCGGCGAGCTGGCGCTGATGAAAGCGAGCGCCTTCCTGGTCAACACCTCGCGCGGGCCGATCGTCGACACCAACGCACTGCTCGACGCGCTCGATGCGGGGACGATCGCCGGCGCCGGGATCGACGTTTACGACACCGAGCCGCTGCCCGCCGACCACGCGCTGCGCAGTGCCCCGCGCACGATCATCACCCCGCACCTCGGCTACGTCACCGAGGACACCTACACGGTGTTCTTCGGCGACGCGGTCGAGGACGTGCTCGCCTACCTGGCGGGCGACCCGGTCCGCGTGCTCTAGCCCTGATGAGCCGGCGAGAGCCGGCGCGCCGCTCGCCCCTTGCTATTCGGTCCCGGCGACCGTGGAGACGTAGGTCGCGACGTCGGTGATTTCTTCGGCCGAGAGCTGGCCTTTGAAAGCGGGCATGCCGCCGCCGCCGGTTTCGACCTGTTTTTCGACCGTCGGCATGTCGGGTTCGAGTTCGTCGAGGTTCGGACCGACGGTGCCGCTGGTGCCCGCCTCTTTGAGGGTGTGGCAGGTGCCGCAGTTGGCGGTGAAGACCGTCTTGCCCGCGGCAACGGCCGCCGATTCGCCGCCGGCTTCCGCGCCACCCGTTTCGGCTTCTTCTTCTTCGGCCGGTTCTTCGGCTTCCGCTTCTTCTTCGGCCGCGCCGCCGCCCGTTTCGGGTTCGGTTTCTTCGGACGTCGTCGCTTCGGAGGAGCTCGAACTGCCGCCACCGCAGCCGGCGACGACGAGGGCGCCGGCCAGCGCCGCGACGATCACCAGCAGGATCAGGAATTTCCGGGACTCGGTCTTCTGGCGCATGATTCCTCCGGGCGTAGGTGGCTTCCTAACTAATCTCCGTCGGGCTTTGCGTTCCCTGTTCGCTCTAGGTCTGATGATGCTCCTCCTGGCCGGCTGTGGCAAGGGGGGATCGACGACCGAAGCCGGACCCTCGGGCGGCAACGTCGACTGGCCGCACTGGGGCAACACGGCCGAGAACACGCACTTCGCGAACCTCGACCAGGTCGACACCAGCAACGTCGCCAAGCTGCAGCTCGCCTGGAGCAGGCCCGAGGGCGCCGGCCAGTTCGCCTGGGAGACGTTCCCGATCGTCGTCGGGCGGACGATGTACTACGACACCGGCACCGACGAGGTCTTCGCCGTCGACGGCGCCAACGGCAAAGTCCGCTGGACCTACACGCCTCGGGTCAACTTCCTCGCCGGGCCGCAGCTGGAGACCTCCGAGCCGGTCAGCCGCGGCGTCACCTACGGCGCCGGCCGCATCTACCTGACCACCGCCGACGACCAGCTGATCGCGCTCGACGCCCACACCGGCAAGAAGATCTGGGGAACGCAGGTCGTCGACCCGGCCAAAGGCAACACACTGAACTCGCCCGCCACCTTCTGGAAGGGCGAGCTGATCCTCGGCGGCCCGGCGGGTGACGCCGGGCTGCGCGGCTTCGTCGCCGGTTACGACGCGAAGACCGGCAAGCGGCTCTGGCGCACCTACGTCGTCCCGCCCCCCGGCAAGGGCTGGAACCGAGCCCGCGGCACCCACGGCGGCGGCGACGTCTGGATGCCCCCGGTCGTCGACCCGGAAAGTAGGCTCGCCTACTTCTCGACCGGCAACCCGACGCCGGGCTTCACCAACGAGCAGCGCCCCGGCTGCAACCCGTTCGCCGACGCCACCGTCGCCGTCGATGCGAAGACCGGGAAGATCGAATGGACCCACACCGAGGTCTGCAACGACTCCTGGGACTACGACACCGTGCAGGCGCCGACGATCATCGACCTGGGGGAAGGGGGCAAGGGCATCCGCGCCGTCGGCGCCGCCAGCAAGTCGGGCTACTACTCGACCCTCGACGCCCGCACCGGCAAGCTGATCGCCCGCTCCCCCTACCTCACCAGGTACTCGCGCCCGCACCGGGTGCCGACCGTCAAGGGCACCGTCGTCTGCCCGGGGATCTACGGCGGCCTCGAGTACGGCCCCGCTTCCTTCAACCCGGAGAGCGTCTCGCTCTTCGTCGCTGGCAACAACTTCTGCATGCGTTACAAAGTCGCCACCCAGAAACACATCGAAGAACGCGCGCCGGGCGAGGACGACCTCGAGGGGACGGCGGAACAGGTCGGCCCGGCGACCGGTGTGATCGCCGCGCTCGATCCGGCGACCGGCAAAGTGAAGTGGCGGACGAAGCTGCCGCGGCCGAGCAACGGCGGCACCCTCGCCACCGCTGGCGGCCTCGTCCTGGTCGGCGACGACGACGGCTTCCTCTACGCGCTCGACCAAAGCGACGGCAAGATCGTCTGGCGCCACGACCTCAAACGCCGCGTCGGCTCGGCCCCGATTTCCTATGAAATAGACGGCGTCCAGTACATAGCGATCGCCGCCGGTGGGGCGCTCGTCGAAGCCCATGGAACGGCTCCGGACCACCCCGCACGGCTTTTCGTCTTCCAGCTCCCTGGGTAGCGTCGTTCAATCAGCCGAACCCAGTTCACTAAAGTCACCAACTGATGACTGCGGACACCGCCGCGATCGCGTCTCCCGGAGAGCTCGAGCAGCTCGCGCCTGAGGAGTTCCAGCGAGTCGCCACAGAGATCGAGACCGCCGTCGGCCGCATCGTGGTCGGCCAGACCGAGGCCGTGCGCGGCGCGCTGATCTGCCTGATCGCCGGCGGGCACGCGCTGCTCGAGGGGGTGCCAGGACTCGGCAAGACGACCCTCGCCCGCGCCCTCTCGGGCGCCCTCGAACTGGCGCCGAAACGGATCCAGTTCACCCCCGACCTGATGCCCGCCGACATCACCGGCACCACCGTCCTCGTCCAAGGGGCGGAGACCGAAGAGACTCGCCTGCGCTTCGAACCCGGGCCGATCTTCGCCAACGTGGTGATCGCCGACGAGATCAACCGCGCCGCGCCGCGCACCCAGAGCGCCCTGCTCGAGGCGATGCAGGAGCACAACGTCACGATCGCCAACCAGACCCGGCCGCTGCCCGCGCCGTTCTTCGTCATCGCCACCCAGAACCCGGTCGAGATGTACGGGACCTACCCGCTGCCCGAGGCCGAGCTCGACCGCTTCTTCCTGAAGCTGAAATTCGACTTCCCGCCGGTCGCCGAGCTGAACCAGATGGTCGAGATGACGACGACCGCAGGCCACGAGACCGCCGAGGCCGATGCCGAGCCGGTCGCCGACGCCGACACCGTGCTGCGGATGAACGCGCTGGTCCGCAGCGTCCCCGCCGCCGCCCACGTGATCGACTACGCCAGCCGGCTGGTCGTCTCCCTGCACCCGGAGTCGCCGACCGCGACCGACCGGGTCAAGCGCTTCGTCCGCATCGGCCCGAGCCCGCGCGGCGCCCAGGCGCTCGCCCTCGCCGGCCGCGTCGCGGCGCTGATCGAAGGCCGCCACAACCTCTCGATCGACGACATCCAGGCGATCGCCCTGCCCGCGCTGCGCCACCGCCTCGTGCTGACGATCGACGCCGAGCGCCAGGCGATCTCCCCCGACGAGATCGTCAGAGAGGCGATCGAGGCGCTGCCGCGGGAGGCGTCGTAGCCGCGACGCCGCAGGCCGCTGCGCCCGGCGCGTCGGTCCCCGGCGCGTCGTTGATCGACGCCGTTGCGCTGCGCCAGCTCGAAACGCTCTCGCTCACCGCGGTCGACGCGATCGTCTCCGGCTTCGGCGGCTCGCGCTCGGGCGCCCAGCGCACCCGCGGCCTCGAATTCGTCGACTACCGCCGCTACACGCCCGGCGACGACCTCCGCTCGATCGACTGGAACGTCTACGCCCGCCTCAACGAGATCGTCGTCAAAGCGGCGCCCGCCGAGGGCCACGTCGACCTCGCGCTGCTGCTCGACGGCAGCCGCTCGATGGACGACGGCACGCCCTCGCGCTTCCGCTACGCGCAGGAGCTCGGCGCGATGCTCGGCACCGTCGCCCTGCTCGGCTCCGACATCGTCGAGGTCCACATGCTCGCCGACGGCAGCTCCTACACCGGCGCCCGCCTCGCCGCGCCGCACCTGATCACCGAGCTGATCGAAGAGGTCTCCGAGCTGCCCCGCGGCACCCGTACCGACCTCGCCGCCAGCCTGCGCGACTACCGCCGCGCCGCCGAGCCCGCCGACCTCGCCGTGCTCCTCACCGACGGCCTCGCCGAGGAGCGGGCGCTGGGCGAAGCGGTCTCCGAGCTGTCGGGCTCGGCCCGCGGCGCCGCCCTCGTCCACCTGGTCGAATCAGAGGAGGCGATGGCGGCGCTCGAAGGCTCCTTCGAGCTCGAGGACCGTGAGACCGGGGAGACGATCGTCGTCGAGGTTACCCCGCGGATCCGCGCCACCTACGAAGAGCGCGTCGCTACCGCCTCGGAGGCCCTCCGCGACCACTGCGCCGACAACGGCGTCACCTACGTGCGGGCGCCGACCGACGTCGCCCCGCTCGATCTCCTCTTCGGCGCCGCCCGCGACGCCCAGCTCGTCAGCCTTTGAGCTCGGGCCCCGGCGGCAGCTTCTTGCCGCCCAGCTTCAGCGCCACGACCCGGGCGCCGATTTCGCCGAGTTCTTCGGAGGCGGTCAGGGCCGCACCGCCGACCGTCACCAGCACGTACTCGGTGCCGTCGATTTCGTAGACGACCGGCGCCGTGCCGAAGGCGAGTTTCATGCTCCCCTGCCAGAGGTCGTCACCGTTCTCGGCGTTGAAGGCGTAGAGGATGCCTTTCTGGTCGCCGGTGAAGACAAGGCCGCCGGCGGTCGCGGTCGCGCCGCCGTCCATCGGCGTCGGCATGGATTTCTTCCACAGCACTTCGCCGGTGGTCGTTTCGACCGCGGTGAAGGTGCCGGTCTTCGGCTCGTTTTCGGGGATGATCCGGTCGCCGCCGAACTCTTTCTCGCCGTTGGAGGTCGTTTCGACGTCGACCTTGAGGATCATGCAGATGTTGACCCCGGAGACGTAGACGGCCTGCGTTTCGGGGCTGTAGGCGAGCGGCGAGTACTGCGAGCCGCCGACCGCGCCGGGGCACTCGAGCGTGCCCTTCCGCGTCGGCGGCTTGTGGTCGCGCTTCACGAACGGGACCGATGGGAAGAGGTTCTTGCCGGTTTTCGCGTCGAGCAGGAAGAGCAGGCCGTTCTTGCCCGCCTCGGCGACGCCGCGCCGGCGGTGCCCTTCGATTTCGGCATTGAACAGGAGGACCGGGCTCTCGGCGTCGTAGTCCCAGAGGTCGTGCGCCTGCTCCTGGTGGTACCAGAGCAGTTCGCCGCTGTTCGCGTCCAGCGCCAGCAGCGAGTCGGTGTAGAGGTTCTTGCCGGGGCGTTTGGCGCCGACGATCACCGGCGCCGGGTTGCCGGTGCCGACGTAGAGGATCCCGCTTTTCGGGTCGATCGTCGGCGGCATGTAGATCGTGCCGCCACCGCCACCCTTTGGCACCCACTTGGTCCCCGCCTTGGGAACGGTGTAGAACTGCCACAGCTTTTTGCCCGTCTTCTGGTCGTAGGCGGCGACGAAGCCGCGGACGCCGTCCTCGGAGCCCGAGTCGCCGACGTAGACCTTGCCGTCGTAGGCGGTCGGGGCCATCGACTCGTAGGCGCCGGTCGAGGCATCGGCGACGGTCGAGGTCCACAGTTTCTCGCCGGTCTTCTGCGAGACGGCCTGCAGTTTGTCGTCGAAGGTGAGGAGGAAGAGTTTGCCGTTTTCGGCGGCGACGCCGCGGTTGACCGAGACGCCGTAGCCGCCGACTCCGGTCGACTGCGAGAAGTCGACTTCCGGCGTGTAGGTCCAGTTGATGTGGCCGGTCGTGCCGTCGATCGACATGATCTCGTCGGTCGAGGTGGTGACGAAGACGTCTTCGCCGACCACCAGCGGGAAGCTCTCCATCAGGAACTGGTCGGGCCCGAGGTCGGTGCTCCAGGCTTCGCCGAGGCTATCGACGTTGCCGGTGTTGATTTCGTCCTGGGTGGCGAAGCGCGTGTTGTCGCGATCGCGCCCGAAGAGCGGCCAGTCGGAGATCTTCGGCGGCTTGGCGACGTAGGCCGCGGTGCTGTCGCCGCCGGAACCGCAGGCGGATAGGGCGACGGCGGCTGCGAGGACGGCAAGGCCGATCAACAGCGCTTTGAGACGCAAAGGCACGAGGGCTGATCCTATTCTTCCGTGAGCAAGGAGTTGGTCGGGGGAGCCGGGTTTTTCGAGTAGCGGACGAAGTTGGCTTCGACGTTTGCGAGGCCCTGCAGAATCAGGCCTCCGTAGATCCGATTGCCCCGTCTGACGCCGCCGAAGGAGCCGATCGCCGGTCCTTCGTAGGTTCCCCCCTTGACCGTCGCGTAGAGGACGCGGCCGCCGTTGGAGGAGAGTTCGGAGAGGTAGAGGACGAGGTTGTGGACCGGCCCGTTGAGGACCAGCACGCCTCCCGGCACGAGCGGTTTGTGTTCGAAGACTTGGCGCATGAACATCGTCAGGTGACCTTCTTTGAAGCGCTCGCCGGCGTATTCGGCGTAGCCGCTGGAGCGGTTGGCGCCGACCGTCTTGAGGAAGTGGACGTGATACTGGCCGACGAAGGCCTCAGGTTCACCCCAGCCGTTGCGCAGGCGTTCGGGTTCCGGCCCTTTTCCAGCAAAGACGCGCGGGTAATGGATCTTGTCCTGGACCAGCCCGGCCGCGACGGCGACGATGAAACAGCTCAGCGCGGCGACCACCGCCCAGCCGAGGAACTTCAGCCAAGGACGTCGGCGCCGGCCCGAAATACTGGATGTGGCCCGTCGAAGTTCCAAACCGAATCGAGTTTAGGGCTTTCGTTTATGCTTCTTAACGAAGCAGTATCCCATCGATGAGGAGGCTGTAAATGAAGTGGACTAAGCCGTCGTTCAAGACGCTTGAGCTCGCTTCCGAGGTCACCGCTTACCGGTACACCCGGTAAGAAGGTTCTTCGGAATTTCACGTGCGGACGCGGGGATGAGATCTCTCCCCGTCGTCCCCATGTGAAGTGAGGCCCCCTCGATGCACGTCAGGATCATCGGATCCGCCGCCGGTGGCGGATTTCCTCAGTGGAACTGCAATTGCCCCGTCTGCGCCGGAGCCCGCGAAGGCCGCGCCACACCGCGCAGCCAGTCCTCGATCGTCATCCGCTCCGGCGATGAGCCCTGGTACCTGGTCAATGCTTCGCCCGACCTGCTGGGCCAGCTCGCCGACCTGCCGACCGACCGCTCCTCGGGGATGCGCTCGAACCCGATCGCGGGCGTCGTCCTCACCGACGGGGAGATCGACCACACCGCGGGCCTGCTCCTCCTGAGGGAGTCGAGCGCGCCGCTGCGCGTCTACTCGACCGCCGCGGTCCGCGACGCGCTGAGCGCGCAATATCCCTTGCTGACGATGCTCGAGCACTACTCCGGGGTCGACTGGCACGAGCTGCGCCCCGGCCAGGCGACGCCGCTGGAGGGCTCCTCGCTCGCGGTCGAGACCTTCCCGACCGGCGGCGACGCGCCCCTATATATGGGGGACGCGCCCGGGCCCTCGGCGATCGGCCTCACCGTCCGCGACTCCGCCGGCGGCGGAACGCTCGTCTACGTGCCCGCGATCGAGGAGCTCGACGGGACCCTCTCGGCGCGCCTCGCCGAGGGCGACGTCGTGCTCGCCGACGGCACCTTCTTCCGCCACGACGACCTCGTCGCACTCGGCCTCGGCGAACGCGACTCCTGGGCGATGGGCCACGCGCCGCTGACCGGCGAGGGGGGGACGCTCGACGCGCTGGCGGCGCTCGACGCGCGGGTCGCCCTCGTCCATATCAACAACACGAATCCGATCCTTCTCGAGGATTCCCCTGAGCGCTCTGAGGTCGAGGGTCGCGGCCTCGTAGTCTCTTATGACGGATTGGAACTGGATGTCTAGCCCGGACATCTGACCCGGACATCCAACCGCCATCAAATGACCTTCACGCCGACCGCCGACATCGACGCCGCGCCCTGGACCGAGGACGAGTTCGTCGCCGCGCTGCGCGCGCAGGGCACCCGTTACCACGACCAGCACCCCTTCCACGTGCGGATGAACGCCGGCGAGCTCTCCCGCGAGGAGCTCCAGCGTTGGGTCGCGAACCGCTACTACTACCAGCGCTCGATCCCGATCAAGGACGCCGCGATCCTCTCCAACTGCCCCGAGGTGGAGATCCGCCGCGAGTGGATCAGCCGGATCATCGACCACGACGGGGCCGAGGGCGAGTCCTCCGGCGGGATCGAGTCCTGGCTGCGCCTCGGCGAGTCGCTCGGCGTCGACCGCGAGACGATCCGTAGCGAACGGCTCGTGCTCCCCGGCGTGCGCTACTCGGTCGACGCCTACGTCAACTTCTGCCGCCAGGAACCGTGGGTCTTCGCAGTCGCCTCCTCGCTCACCGAGCTGTTCGGCCCGGGCGCGATCAAGGTCCGGCTCGTCGCGCTCGAAGAGCACTACCCGTGGATCGACCCCGCCGGGCTCGAGTATTTCCGCTCGCGGCTGACGCTGGCCCCGCGCGACGCCCAGTACGCGCTCGACGTCTCGCTGGAGCGCTGCCGCACCCGCGCCGATCAGGAACGCGCGGTCGCGGCCCTCTCCTTCAAGACCGACCTGCTCTGGGCCCAGCTCGACGCGATCGACCGCGGCGACACGCGGCCCGGGGCCGAGGGCTGACCCGGATGGCGCCTGTGTTCACTCGGCCGACGCTCGCCACCGGGGTCCGCCTCCGTCACGACAAAGTCCGCGACCAGACCGTGCTGCTCTTCCCCGAGGGGGCGCTGGTGCTGAACGACACCGCGATCGAGGTGCTCGAGCTGTGCGACGGCGAGCGCACCCTCGACGACATCGCCGCGGTGCTGAGCGAGCGCTACGACGGTGCCGACGTCAAGGACGACGTCGCCGAACTGCTCGGCGGCATCGGCGAGCGCGGGCTGGTGGTCGACGCCGATGCCTGAGCCGACCGACACCACCGCCGAGCTGATCGCGCCGCCGCCGGGCATTCCCAATCCGCTGCTGTTGATTGCGGAGCTCACCTACCGCTGCCCGCTGCACTGTCCGTACTGCTCGAACCCGACCGACATCGGCGCCGGCAAGTATCAGGACGAGCTGCCCGCCGAGGACTGGCAGCGGGTCTTCCGCGAAGCCGCCGACCTTGGCGTCCTGCAGCTTGCGCTGACCGGCGGCGAGCCGATGGCGCGCAAAGAGATCGTCGAGCTGGTCACAACCTCGACCGAGAACGGGCTCTACTCGACCCTCGTCACCTCGGCGATGCCGTTCCCGAAACGCCGCGTCGAAGCGCTCCACGCAGCGGGCCTCGACCACGTCCAGATCAGCTTCCAGCACTCCGACCCGGCGCTCGCCGACGAGATCGGCGGCACGATCGCCTTCGACCGCAAGGTCAAGGCGGCAGCGCTGGCGAAGGAGCTCGACTTCCCGCTCACCGTCAACGTCGTTCTCCACCGCCGCAACATCGACGCCATCGGCTCGATCATCCAGATGGCCGAGCGGCTCGGCGCGCGCCGGCTGGAGCTCGCCAACACGCAGTACCACGGCTGGGCGACCGTGAACCGCGACGCGCTGATGCCGACCCGGGCGCAGCTCGAGCGCGGCGAGGAGATCGTGATGGCCGAACGCGAGCAGCTCGGGCCGAAGCTGGAAATCCTCTGGGTGCTCCCCGATTACTACGAGGAGGTGCCGAAGCCGTGCATGGGCGGTTGGGCGCACGACGCGGTCCTCGTGCAGCCCAACGGCGATGTCCTGCCCTGCCAGGCGGCGGCCTCGATCCCCGGCCTGAAGCTGGAGAACGTGCGCGACAAATCGCTCGCCGAGATCTGGTTCGAGTCGGAGAGCTTCAACGCCTTCCGCGGCACCGAGTGGATGCAGGAGCCCTGCCGCACCTGCCCGATCAACCGCCAGCACGAGGACTTCGGCGGCTGCCGCTGCCAGGCGCTGGCGCTGACCGGCGACGCCGCCGCGACCGACCCGGTCTGTCAGTTCTCCCCGCACCACGATGTGATCGTCCGTGCCCGCCGTGAGGCCGACGAGCCGGAGCCCGAGCAGCCCCTGCCGTTCGTGTACCGCGACCTGATCAAATCGTGAGCGCCGAGCCCGTCGTCCAGGCGTTCGGGCTGGGCAAGGACTACGGCAAGCTGCGGGCCGTCGAGGCGGTCGACATCACCGTCAACCACGGCGAGTTCTTCGGCTTCCTCGGCCCCAACGGGGCGGGCAAGACGACGATGATCCACATGCTGACGACGCTGGTCGGGCCGACCCGCGGGCGCGCCGAGATCGCCGGGCATGACGTGGTCGCCGAACCGCTCGAGGTGCGCAAGCACATCGGCCTCGTCTTTCAGGAGACGACGCTCGACGGCGAGCTCTCCGCCGAAGAGAACCTGCAGTTGGCGGGCAAGCTCTACGGGCTCGGGCGGGCGGAGTTGCGCGAGCGGATCGCCGAGGTGCTGGAGCTGTTCGAACTGACCGATCGCCGCCACGACTCGGTCCGCACCTTCTCCGGCGGCATGCGCCGCCAGGTCGACCTCGCCCGTGGCATCCTCCACCGGCCGGCGGTGCTCTTCCTCGACGAGCCGACGCTCGGCCTCGACCCGGTCAACCGCGGCCGCGTCTGGGGCTTCCTCGAGCGGCTGGCGTCAGAGGAAGGGATGACGCTCTTCCTCACCACGCATTACCTCGAGGAGGCCGAGCCCTGCGACCGCGTGATGATCGTCGACCGCGGCCAGGTGATCGCCCAGGGGACGCCGGCGGAGCTGAAGCGCGACCTCGGCGGGCGCGAGTCGATCGAACTGGTGATGAGCGATCCCGACCCGCGCCTGCTCGCCGACATCGCGAGGCGGACCGGCTCCGAGCCGCGCCGCACCTCCTCCGGGGTGATCGTCGCGGTCGACTCGGCCGAAGAGATCCTGCCGATGCTGCTCCCGCTGATCGGTGACCGGCTGGAGAGCCTCAGCGTCCGCAAACCGACCCTCGACGACGTCTTCGTCGCCGCGACGACGCCGGGGACGGTGGCGGCGTGAACGGCGTGGTGGTCAACAGGGCGGTGGTCCTCGGCGCGATCGTCGCCCGCGAGTTCAAGCGGGTCCTGCGCAGCAAACCCCGCCTCGCCAGCACCTTCGCCCGCCCGCTGATCTGGCTGATCATCATCGGCTCCGGCTTCTCGGCGCTGATCCCGGGCGGCAACTTCAGCTACCACAAGTCCCTGCTGCCGGGGATCTTCGGCATGGTCATCCTCGTCTCCTCGCTGCGTAGCGCGCTCGGCAGCGTACAGGACCGTGAGTTCGGCTCGATGCGGATGCTGATGATCTCGCCGGTGCCGCGTGGGCTGATCGTGCTCGGCAAGGCGCTCGCGGCGACCCTGATG
>JAOPZF010000166.1 GCA_025964255.1 Solirubrobacterales bacterium
ATCGAACGTCACGTCGAGGGCACCCTCGACCCCGTCGGCGCGGCGAAGGCGAAGTGGTGGTCGGCCCACACCCAGAACAAGATTCTTGACGCCTGCGTCCAGCTCCACGGCGGCTACGGCTACATGACCGAGTACGAAGTCGCCCGTGGCTGGGCCGACGCCCGGGTCACGAAGATCTGGGCCGGCTCCAACGAGATCATGAAAGAGATCATCGGCCGCTCGATGGGGTTGGGCGATCCACGATGAAATCGCCCCACGCGAGGAGAGGAACCGCATGACCGACGTACCCACGACCAAACTCAGCAGGATCGAATCAGCCGCCGCCACCGGCCCGCTCTCAGGCGAGCAGGAGGAGCTCCTGGAGAAGGCCCGCGCGGTCGTTGAGGAGAAGATCGGGCCGTTGCTCTGGGAATCGGAGCGCAACGAGTACTTCCCCGAGGAGATCGTCCCGATCTTCGCCGAGGCGGGCCTCTTCGGCGGCACGATCCCGGCCGAGTTCGGCGGCCTCGGCTGGGACCTGATCACCCACATGCTGGTGATCGAGCAGGTCTCGAAGAACTCGCAGGTCCTCGGCTCCTACCTCGCCGTGCCGAGCGGCCCGGTCGGCGCCGGCCTCTTCAAGTACGGCTCGCAGGAGCAGAAAGAACGGTGGCTGAGACCGCTCGCCGATGGCACCTCGCTGGCGGGCTACGGGCTGACCGAGCCGCGCTCCGGCACCGACGCCGCCAACATGATCACCCGCGCCGAGCGCAGCGATGACGGCTGGGTCCTGAACGGCGCGAAGATGTGGATCGACTGGGCCGAGATGGGGGACTTCTTCCTCATCTTCGCCCGCACCGACCCCGACTCGAAAGGCGCCAAGGGCATCACCTCCTTCGTGGTCGAGCGCGGCACCGAGGGCTTCTCCACGCACCCCCAGAAGGGGAAGCTCGGGCTGCGCTCGCTGAGCGTCGGCGAACTGCGCTTCGAGAACGCGCTGTTGCCGGACGAGAACCGGGTCGGCGAGGTCGGCAAAGGCTTCCGGGTCGCGATGGGCGCGCTCGAGGACACCCGCCTGCAGATCGCGGCGCGGGTCTGCGGCGGCCTGGCCGGCTGCCTCGAGGAGACGGCCCAGTACGCGACCGGCCGCGAGCTCTTCGGCAAAACGCTGGCCGGCTTCCAGCTGACCCAGTCGAAAGTCGCCGACATGATCCTCGCGCTGGAAGCGGCGCGTTCGCTCACCTACCAGGCGGCGCGCGCGAAGGCGGCCGGCGAGGAGGCGACGAAGGCCATCATCGCCGCCAAGCTCTTCGCCCAGGAGTCCTACATGCGGACCTCGCACGACGCCGTCCAGATCCTCGGCGGGCGCGGGATCATCGACGAGACCTTGGTCAATCGCCACTACCGCGACGCGAAGATCACCGAGCTGACCGGCGGCTCCAACGAGATCCTGCGGCTGCTGCTCTCCGAATCCGTGCTGGGCCGGCAGCGTTAAGGGCGATGCCCGTCCGCACCTCCAAGCTGGTGAGCGCCGCGGTGGCCGTCGCGGCGGTCGGCGACGGTGACCACGTCGCGATCGGCGGGATCTGGAGCCAGAACTCCCCGGCCGCGCTGGTGCGGGCGCTGATCCGCTCCGGGCCGCGCGAGCTGACGGTCTCGGCCGGGCCGGCGGCGGGCTTCGCGGTCGACCTCCTGATCGCGGCGGGACTGGTGCGGCGGGCGATGCTGCCGAACGTCACCTACGAGCACCTGGGGATGGCCCCCGCTTTCCGCGCGGCGGTCGAGTCGGGGCAACTCGAGCTGATCGAGTGCGACGAGCCGAGCCTGGTCGGCGGCTACCGCGCCGCCGCGGCGGGGCTGCCCTCGCAGACGGTCGCCTCGCTGGTCGGCACCGACCTAGCCGCGGCGCGCCCCGACTTCGAGCGCCGCACGGTCGCCGGTCGCGAGCTGCTCGAGGTGCCCGCGGTCGCCCCTGACGTCGTCCTCCTCCACGCCCAGGAAGCCGACCCCTTCGGCAACCTGCGCCAGGCGGGGACCGTCTTCGCCGACAAGGTGATGGCGAAGGCGGCACGGAAGGCGGTGGTCGCCTCGGTCGACCGGGTCGTCGCCAACGAGGAGATCCGCCGCGCGCCGGGGCGCACCACCGTGCCCGGCTACCTGGTCGGCGCGGTGGTCGAGCTGCCGTTCGGCGCCCATCCCTGCGCCAGCCACGGCGAGTACGTCGCCGACGAGGAGCACCTGCGCGGCTACCTCGGCGCGCAGGCCGGCGATGCGTCGGCAGGCGCCCGCGAGGAGTGGTTCCGCACCTTCGTCGAGCCCGCCTCCCACGACGACTACCTCGTCGCCTGCGGCGGCCCGACGGCGCTGGCCGAGCGGCTCGGCGAGGGCGACCGGTGGCCCCGATGACGGCGCCGCCATCACCGCGCGAGCTGCTGGCCTGCCTGCTGGCCGAGCGGCTGCACGACGGCGAGACGATGATCGTGGGTGGCGCCTCGCAGGTGCCGATGGCGGCCGGGCTCCTGGCTCAGCACCGCCACGCCCCCGACCTCACCCTGCTGACCGGTTCCGGCGCGGTCAACCCGCGTCCGCGAGCCCTGCCGCCGAGTGGCGGCGACCACGAGTACGTGCGCACGGCCGAGGCCTACTTCACGATGGAGGACGTCTTCGACGACACCGAGCGCGGCCGCTACGACGTGGCGATCTTCGGCGGCATCCAGGTCGACGCCTTCGGCAACTTCAACCTGACCCGGATCGGTGCTCCCGGCGAGCCGCCGAAGCTACGCGGCCCGGGGTTCGTCAACGCAGGGATCGCCACCGGCGCCGGCCGTTTCATGCTGCTGGTCGAGCATCATTCGCCACGCATCCTGGTCGAGCGGGTCGACTTCGCCTCCGGCGCCGGCGCCCACCGCCCCGACGGTAGCGCCTATCCAGAGGGGCGCCGCGGGGGCGGCCCCGACCATCTGGTCAGCCCGCTCGCCTGCCTGCGGATCGGCAGGGCGGGGCGCTTCGAGGTCGCCTCTCTGCACCCTGGGGTCGACCCGGCCGAGTTGCGCGAGAAGACCGGCTTCGAGCTCGACGTACCCGATGACCCACCGCGCGCCGAGCTGCCCGACGCGGAGACCGTCGCCCTGCTGCGCGGGGCGGTCGACCCGACCGGAGAGCTGCGCCGGTGAGCAACCGAGAAGAGGAGTCCAAGATGGACCTTGAGCCGCTGCCCAGCCCCGAGCACGACCCGATGCTCGGGCTGACCGAGGCCCACCACGAGCTGCGCGAGCGGGTCGACCGCTTCGCCACCGAGCACCTCGATCCGGTGATCGCCGAGTGCGAAGCCGAAGAGCGCTTCCCGCGGGAGGTCCTGCAGAAGTTCGGCGAGACGGGGCTCCTCGGCGGCACGATCCCGAGCGAGCAGGGAGGCCCGGGGCTGGACAACATCTCCCTCTGCGCGATGGTCGAGGAACTAGGCCGGCGCTCCCAGGTCTTCGCCGGGATGGTCGGCGGGATGAGCACCGTGTTCGGCGCCGGCCTCCTGCGCTACGGCTCCGACGATCAGCGCAGCCGCTACCTGCAGCGCTTCGCGCGCGGCGAGTCGATGGGCGCCTTCGCCCTCACCGAGGCGCGCTCCGGCTCCGATGCGGCCGGCATGGAGACCGCGGCCCGCAAGGTCGACGGCGGCTGGGTCATCGACGGCGCCAAGGCCTGGATCGACTTCTCCACGGTCGCCGACTGGTTCCTGGTCTTCGCCCAGTCCGATCCCTCGCAGGGACGGCACGGGATCTGCGCCTTCGTAGTCGAGCGGGGGACCGAGGGCTTCTCGACCAGCGAGTACCGCAACAAGCTCGGCTGGCGGCTCGGCTCGGTCGGCGGTCTCGAGTTCGACCAGTGCTTCCTGCCGGACACGGCGTTGGTCGGCGAGGCGGGCAAGGGCTATGAGATCGCGATGTACTCGGTCGGCTACGGTCGGCTGCAGGTCGGCGCCCGGCTCACCGGTGGCATCCGCGCCTGCCTCGACGAATCGCGCGAATATGCGCGGTCGCGACGGATCTTCGACAAGCCGATCGCCGAGCTGCAGCTGATCCAGACCAAGATCGTCGACATGGGGATCGCGCTCGACACCGGTCGTTACCTCACCTACCGCTTCGCCCGCATGCTCGACGAAGGGCACATCGCCCGCCGCGAGGGTTCGATGGCCAAGCTCTACACCGCCGAAGCCCTGATGCAGGTCGCCCACGACGCGGTCCAGATCCAGGGCGCCCGCGGGATCGGCGAGGACTCTGTGGCGGGGCGGATGTTCCGCGACGCCAAGGTGTCGGAGATCGTCGAGGGGTCCAACGAGGTGCAGCGCACGCTGATCGCCGAGTACGAACTCGGTATCCGCCGGCCGAAACGGCGCTGAGGTGGCGACGGTTGAGCCGCAGCCCGCCTGGCGCCCGCCACCGCGCCTCCTCGATCGCTCGGCGATGGCGATGCTGATGCGGGAGCGCGGCTTCGACTCCTACGCGGAGCTCTGGCGCTGGTCGGTCGACGACCTGCCCGGCTTCTGGGGGGAGATCTGGAGGCGCTTTGGGGTCGGCGGCGAGCCCGGCGAGGTGCTCGCCGGCGGGCCGATGCCCGACCACCACTGGTTCCCCGGCGTCGAGCTGAACTATGCGGGCCACCTGCTCGCCGGGCGCCCCGACGGGGAGGTGGCGATCCGCCACGCCTCGGAGGTGCGCCCGCTCACCGCGGTCACCTGGCGAGAGTTGCGCGAGGCGGTGCGGCGCTGCGCCGCCGGGCTGCGTCGCCTCGGGGTCGGCCGCGGCGACCGCGTCGCCGCCTACCTGCCGAACCTCTACGAGACCGTCGTCGGCTTCCTCGCCACCGCGTCGCTCGGGGCGATCTGGTCCGCGGCGGCACCCGAGTTCGGCGCCAGATCGGTGCTCGACCGCTTCGGCCAGATCGAGCCGAAGGTGCTGCTCGCGGTCGACGGCTACCGCTACGGCGACCGTGACTTCGACCGCACCGAGACCGTCGTGCAGCTGCGCGAGGCGCTGCCAAGCGTCAGGCACCTGGTCAGCGTCCCGCACCTAGGGGTGGCGCCGCCGCAGGGGGCGATCGCCTGGGACGAGCTCTTGAGCGAGGACCCCGGGGAGTTGACGGTCGAGCCGGTCCCCTTCGAGCATCCACTCTGGATCCTCTACTCGAGCGGCACCACCGGCCTGCCGAAGGCGATCGTCCACGGCCACGGCGGCATGCTGCTCGAGCAGCTCAAGTACGGGGCGATGCACCTCGACCTGCGGCCCGAGGATCGCTACCTCTGGTTCACCACGACCGGCTGGATGATGTGGAACTTCCTGGTCGGGGTGCTGCTCGGCGGCGCCTCGATCGTCCTCTTCGACGGCAGCCCCGGCGGCGAGACGCTCTGGGATCTGGCCGAGGCGGCCGGCGTCACCTGCTTTGGCACCAGCCCCGCCTTCATCGCCGCCTGTGAGCGCGAGGGGGTGAAGCCGCGCGGTGGCGGCCGGGCGCTGGCCGGCCTCCGTGCGATCGGCTCGACCGGATCGCCGCTGCCCCCCGAGGGTTTCCGTTGGGTCTGGGACGAGCTCGGCGAGGATGTCTGGCTCTACTCGATCAGCGGCGGCACCGACATCTGCACCGCATTCATCGGCGGTGCCCCGGTGCTGCCGGTCTACGAGGGCGAGCTGCAGGCGTCCGCGCTCGGGGCCAAGGTGGAGGCCTGGGACGAGGCCGGCTACGCGGTGGTCGGCAGCGTCGGGGAGCTGGTGGTCACAGAGCCGATGCCGTCGATGCCGGTCGGCCTCTGGGGCGACGCCGACGGCTCGCGCTATCGCGAGACCTACTTCGGCCACTTCCCGGGAGTCTGGCGGCACGGTGACTGGATCGAGATCACCGAGCGCGGCACCGCGATCGTCACCGGGCGCTCCGACTCGACGATCAACCGCGGCGGCGTCCGCATGGGGACCAGCGAGTTCTACCGTACGGTTCTGGCGCTCCCCGAGATCGACGACGCCCTGGTGGTCGACCCCGACGGTCGCATCCTGCTCTTCGTCGTGCTCGCCCCCGGCGCCGAACTGGATGACGCCCTGCGCCGCCGGATCGTCGCTCGCATTCGCACCGATTGCTCCCCGCGCCACACGCCTGATGAGATCACCGCGATCGCCAAGGTGCCGCGGACGCTCTCGGGCAAGGTCGTCGAGGTCCCGGTGAAGCGGATCCTCGAGGGCGCGGTGGCAGAGCGCGTGCTCAGCATCGGTTCGCTCGCCGACCCGGACGCCCTCGCTCCCTTCCTCTAGATCCCGACGACGATGGATATCCAGGCCGACCCGAGCACCTTCGACAAGGTCCTCTACGAGGTCTCAGGCGGTGTGGCCACCGTGACCCTGAACGACCCCGAGAAGCGCAACATGCTCTCCGGGGCGATGCTCACCGAGGTCGTCGCGGCGATGGAGACGGCGCGC